>CAYJTU010000014.1:0-35788 GCA_964373105.1 uncultured Moraxellaceae bacterium
TTACAAAGAACACATTGAGAAAAAGCAGCAAGAAATTATATGAAAGAGGGACTCGCGCTCATATTGAAGAACAAGATGCTGATTCTAGGACTTAAAGCTATAGAGTAATGTTCTTATTCTCATCGAGAAGAGAGACCGATCGGCATGGTTGCTAATCTGACTAAAGCATCGCGAGCCGCTTGCACAAGCTGGTCATGTGTCCAGTGCCCAAAGCTTTGTCTTGATAACTGTACCGTCAAACCTTCAATTTGGGCAATCATCAGTGCCGCACGCAACTCATAGTCAAGTTCACTGAGGTTGGGCGTCAACCCTGCGATCAATCGCATAAATTCTTTTTGCTCTCGGACTCTGACTTGGTCGAGAATTTTTGCAGCGACAGGATTTCTATTTGCCAGTGACCAAATTTCCATAAAAACACCCGCAACATCAGGACGCCTCACTTCAGCAAGGAACAGATCCATTGCCGCCATGAGACGCTCTAGCTTCGTCTGCTCAATCATAGTTTCGCTTAATTGCTCAATAGCGATGCGATAGTCATCCATCATATACAACAGCACCGCTTCGACAAGCGTGTCTTTATCCTGATAGTAGTGCTGTACGGTACTCAAGCTGATATTAACGCGCGCCGCAACACCACGCATCGAAAGTCCCGCGTACCCTTCTGTCGCAAAAATTTCCCGTGCTGCACTCAAAATGGCTTCAGCACGCTCAACCCCCTTGTCTGTCGTACCTGAACCTTTCTTCTTCAGCGACTCAATCACCGTGTTGAGCATAGAAAACCTGTATCTAAAACAGTTAAGAATGTTGATTGTCTGGGTCATTGACTAATAAGTCAACTGACCTATATAATTTTGAGCAACACTAGGTCAACCGACCTATTATCGCATTCCCTCAATGAAATTTTATATTTAAATGTAACGTTGATTGGGCAAACACATGAAGAGGAACTTCGTCATGACGCATAAAGTTTTTGTCGCTGGTGTGGGTATGATTCCTTTCACCAAACCCGGTGCTGGTCCTACCTATGATGTGATGGGTACGGAAGCTGGACGTCTTGCCCTCAAAGATGCAGGGATTCACTACGCTGATATCCAACAAGCTTATGTCGGTTATGTGTATGGAGATTCTACCAGCGGCCAAAAAGCATTGTATCCCCTTGGGATGACGGGCATCCCGGTGATCAATGTCAATAATAATTGCTCAACAGGCTCCACTGCGCTATTTCTGGCGCGTCAAGCCATTGCCAGTGGCGCCGCAGACTGTGTACTGGCCTTGGGATTTGAACAAATGAATCCAGGTGCACTGGGATCAGTTTTTCATGATCGCCCTGATCCATTTACTGATTTCAATGCATTGACTGATGATCTGGTCGGCATGTCCGAAGTCCCCATGGCATTACGCATGTTTGGTGGCGCAGGTCTTTCCCATATGAACAAATACGGCACCAAGCTTGAAACATTTGCCAAGATTCGCGCTAAAGCCAGTCGCCATGCTGTAAACAACCCCCTCGCCCTATTCCGAAAAATCGTCACGGAAGATGACGTGATGAATGCCCCTGTCATGTGGCCCGGTGTCATGACTCGCCTCATGGCATGTCCACCGACCTGCGGCGCTGCCGCAGCAATTTTAGTCTCTGAAAACTTTGCAAAGCGTCACGGTATACGGACAGATGTTTTTATTGCAGCGCAGGCAATGACGACAGATACCGCGAGCACATTTGTAGCGCGAGGCATGAGGCAATGGGTTGCTTTTGGGATGACTGCCTCAGCCCCTAAGCAAGTCTATGAAACAGCAGGTATTGGTCCACAAGATATCAGTGTATTAGAGCTACATGACTGTTTTGCTCATAATGAACTTATTACCTATGAAGGTCTTGGACTCTGCCCACTGGGCGGCGCAGAGAAGTTCATCAACGATGGTGATAATACCTATGGTGGACAGGTCGTCACCAATCCATCCGGGGGTTTATTATCGAAAGGTCATCCGCTCGGTGCAACGGGTCTTGCCCAATGCTATGAACTCACACAACAGTTGCGAGGCAATGCCGAAGCACGTCAAGTAGACGGCGCTCGAATTGCGCTACAGCATAATTTAGGTCTAGGCGGTGCATGTGTCGTCACCCTTTATAGTCGTCAATAATACAGGTAGGGATCGTCATGATTGATAAAAGTCATATAGGTCGAGTATTTCCAACGCATACCGTTGAAATTGAAAAGGGCCGCTTACGCTTCTTCGCCAAAGCAATCGGCGAAACGGATCCAGTTTATACCGATGAAACTGCTGCACAAGCAGCAGGTTATCGTTCTTTACCAGTACCGCCAACATTCCTTTTTGGACTAGATCTAGAACAAGGTAGCGGATTTGAGTGGCTGAATGAATTGGGTCTAAATCTTGAGCGAATATTGCACGGTGAACAATCTTTCAGCTATCACGCGCCCATCTGCGCAGGGGATACGCTGACTTTTGAATCACATATTGCCAATATTTATGACAAGAGAAATGGGGCTTTGGATTTTTTGATCAAAGAAATCAAAGTGACCAACCAGCATGGCACTCATGTTGCGGATCTTCGCAACACCCTCGTTCATCGTAATGGATAGGAAATCAATCATGCCTATAGACTACCAATCCACCCACGTCGGTCAAACACTGCCTCCCCTACAGCTATCCGCCATTACAAGAACCACATTGGCGTTATTTGCAGGGGCATCTGGCGATCATAATCCGATCCATATTGATCTTGATTTTGCACATAAGGCAGGCATGGCGGATGTTTTTGCGCACGGCATGTTGTCCATGGCATGGCTCGGTCGCCTACTCACCCAATGGGTGCCTCAGCGCCAAATCCTTCAATTCAATGCACGTTTTGCAGGCATTACTCATCTTGGAGATACGCCACTCTGCACGGGTAGAGTCGTTGAAAAATTTGAGCGTGATGGGCTACAACTGCTCAAAGTTGAACTACAAGTCACCAATCAAAACAGTGAAGTCAAAATCATCGGTGATGCACTCATTTCCATTTAACGACTCAAAACATTCGATTAAGAGAATTTTTATGAAAAATCTTACAGGTAAAGTTGCGCTGGTATCTGGATCAGGACGAGGCATTGGCCGTGCAATTGCACTCAAACTCGCCCGTCACGGTGCACGTGTCGTCGTCAATGATCTGGATGAAGCCCCAGCCCTCGAAGTCGTCGAAGCGATTCGCGCCGAAGGCGGTGAAGCGGTTGCCTGTGTAGGCAGTGTCACAGCTGAAGGTTTCGCAGAACGATTTGTACAGACCGCGGTCGATCATTTTCATGGTCTGGACATCATCGTGAACAACGCGGGTTATACCTGGGATAACGTCATTCAGAAGATGTCTGATGAGCAGTGGGATGCCATTCTTGACGTGCACTTAAAAGCACCATTCCGTATTCTACGTGCCGTGCAACCCGTGATTCGAGCATATAGCAAAACTGAAGCTGAAGCTGGACAAGAAGTTTTCCGTAAAGTCGTCAATATCTCATCCATAGCGGGTCTAGGCGGCAATGCGGGACAAGCCAATTACTCTGCGGGGAAAGCAGGGATTATCGGGCTGACACTCGCTCTGGCTAAAGAATGGGGACGCATGAAAGTCAACGTGAACTGCGTCGCCTTTGGTTTCATCAAAACCCGTCTGACCGAAGCCTCCGCCGATGCCAATGCATCTGTGGATATCGAAGGGCGTCAAATTAAAGTCGGGCTCAATCCTGATCTCGCAAAATCATTTGAACGCTCAATCCCGCTGGGCCGTGCGGGTACTCCCGAAGAGGCTGCTAACTCAGTCTATTTGCTCTGCACCCCAGAGTCTGACTATATCAGTGGACAAACCTTGGTCTGTGGCGGCGGTCTTGCAGGCACCTAAACATTTATATTTTAGACATAGGAGAAATGATTTTGAATATACAAAAGAAACGCTGGATGGACTCGGATTTAGAAATGTATCGCGATAGCGTTCGCCGTTTTGTCCAAACCGAAATTGCAGCCCACGATGAAAAATGGGCAAAACAGCAGCATGTCGATCGTAATCTTTGGAATAAAGCGGGTGAGCTCGGCATTCTTTTGGCCGATGTTCCCGATGAATTTGGTGGCAGTGGCGGTAATTTTGCTCATATGGCGATTCTGTTTGAAGAACTAGCCTATGCTGGAGATCGCGCTTTTGGTGCGCATGTACATGCGATTGCGGCACACTACATCTTAAATCAAGGTACAGACGCGCAAAAGGCCAAATATCTGCCCCTGCTAGCATCTGGTGAGATGATTGGTGCCATCGCCATGTCCGAACCGGGTGCAGGTTCTGATTTGCAAGGTATTCGTACACGTGCGGTACGAGACGGGGATGAGTATGTCATCAGTGGCTCAAAGATTTTCATATCCAACGGTTATCTTGCTGATTTAATTGTTGTGGTCACCAAAACAAATCCAGAAGCAGGCGCAAAAGGCATCTCCCTGATCATGGTCGAGACCAAAGATGCGAAAGGCTTTAAGGTCGGCCGTATACTTGAGAAACTGGGACAGAAAGGCCAAGACACCTGCGAATTATACTTTGATGAAGTACGCGTTCCCGTCGAGAATCTCTTAGGCGGTGTGGAAGGAAAAGGATTTGCTCACCTCATGAGTGAGCTGCCTTATGAGCGTCTCATGCTGGGTATCGGCGCGATGGCCAGTATCGAACGAGCAATTGACTTGACCGTGACATACACCAAAGAGCGGAAAGCATTTGGCAAGCCACTACTCGACATGCAGAATACACGCTTTAAACTTGCTGATGCAAAAGCCCAAGCGGTCATGGCGCGTGCTTTTGTCGATGAGTGCATTCAACGCATGATTGATGGTGAACTTGATACCGTCACAGCATCCATCGTAAAACTTAATCTGAGTGAACTTGAATGCACCATCATTGACGAATGTCTGCAGTTTTTCGGCGGTTATGGTTATATGCTGGAATATCCCATCACTCAAATGTATGCAGATGCTCGCGTTCAACGCATCTACGGCGGGGCCAGCGAAATCATGAAAGAAATCATTGCCCGCTCGCTTTAGCCCTCGAAGCCTATATTCAATCAGAAAAACGAATCGCCGAACATTGGTACGATGTTAGGCGATTTTTATTTACAATAATTATTGAAATCAAATGATTATGTCATTTATGAAACTATCGTCAGTAGAATCCATTTATTGCTGATTCTGTATCTCTGCGGCAATATAACTGACAGCCATATTACCAAACCCCTCAATCAACTGCTCAAAACTGATTGAAGGGCTAGGGTCACTCAGATACCTTAATATAATTAGAATCCCGCCATTGATCAACATATAACCAAAAGTCGGTATATTACGGACACGCATGAGTTCAGGGTGATGCATCACGTATTGAATGATGACTTCTTGAAGTTTGCTTTCGATTTCTTTTATATAGTTCGACATATGGGGATCAAGCAAAGGCATGGCCTGGCGCGTATATTTCAAATAGCGCCCATCATCCCTTAATAGCATCTCGGTAAATGTATTGAGTATCAGCGTAATGGTATCTCTGATATCCATCTGAATAAGCTGCGGTGTAATCACATTGAGCATGGCTAGGATATCATCAATAAAACGCCGTTCCATTGCCTCGTAGACCGCTTCTTTATTCGAAAAGTACTGATACAGAGTTCCCGGACTAATTCCTGCAATATCAGCAATATGTACTGTCGTCGTATACATAATTCCATGTTTAGCCAAAGAAATAAATCCCGCCTCAATAATGGCATCGACTGAAACTTTGGCGCGTTTTTGCTGAGGTAATCTACGGTTCATAATCCGAATTGAATCTGAATAATTATTCAGAATATACTGACATCAAGCCCAGTCTACGTCAATCGCATCATCAGCATAGATAAAGAACAACTCCGGTCAATTTGGTCGAAATGGCTATGGCATTTCAGCCAAATTAAGCGCACTTTATATTTGTATCCTTTTATCTGAAAACACAGGATTACCATCATGACTATCATTCAAGATTTATCTAAAAATCGTTTTCCCGTGCGCCGCATGGACTTTGATTTTGCAGAAATCAAACAATATTGGTTCAACAATGATGCAGGCTTGACTCACTTTATGACAGCCCTATCGGCTTTATTTCCAGTCGGTGAGCGCTTCTTTGTAGACAGTGTTCGTGCACTGCGTAAAGACCCTAAAATCGCAAATAATGTCGACTTACAAGCGCAAATCAGTGCCTTTATTGGTCAAGAGGCCATGCACTCTAAAGAGCATCATGCGTTGAATATGCAGGTGGGTGAATTCGGTTATAAAGAGATTGAATGGATGGAAGCCGTCACAGCCACAGTGCTCAGTGCTCGAAAAATCCTGACCCCTTTTGCACCCATTGAAATGATTGACCTTGCTGCGACTTGTGCACTTGAACACTTTACTGCGCTATTAGCTGAACAAGTTCTAAACGACCCAAAATTCCAGAGGATGCTGGCTGATGATCCCGTGATGCTCAAGCTATGGTTGTGGCATTGTGTCGAAGAGACCGAGCATAAAGCCGTTGCTTATGATGTCTATCAACAGATCTACGGCACAGATAAAGGTAGCGCTTACGTGCTGCGTATTGTCGCAATTCTCATGGCAACCACGCTGATTTTAGGCACACAAACTTACTTCACAGCACGCTTATTGAAAAAAGATGATAAGTTAGCGCCTCAGCATTGGCTTAAAGTTGCTAATACGTTCTATGGATTAAATGGTTTGTTTGTCAGAGCAATACCGCACTTCCTCGACTATTTCAAACCCAGTTTCCATCCGAACGACCATGATACAGTACGCATGCTAAGTGACTGGAAAGCGAAACTATCGCTGTCGGATTATAAACCATCATAAAGCATCACTATCACCAACCATTTAAGGGCTCATATCACCCATTTAAAATGGCTGGTTTTTTAATAGATAGTTCGGTACAACTGACCTCAGTCTAAAACCTGTATTACATTAATAATGGCAATATGACTTTAAAGACAGCGCCACCCTCAGGGTGATTGTAGGCAGATACAACACCCTGATGCTGTTCTACGAGACTCCGTACAACCGAAAGACCCAGCCCAGAACCGCCTGTAGCGCGAGATCGAGACTGATCTAAACGATAAAAAGGATCAAAAATGCGTTCGCTCATGCCTTGGGGTAACCCTACGCCAAAATCCCTGACTTCTAATATTGCTGAATCATTCTCTCGATAGACATTCAGTTCAACGCGCTTACCACTCTTTGCATAACGCAAAGCGTTCTCGACCAAATTAGAGATGATCTGATTAATGCGATCTCGATCAGCAAATACTTTCGCCGCTTGTGCATTCACAACCAAAGTCACACCAGACTCTATGGCTCGATCAAGATAATTAGGTGCAAAATCCCGCACTAACTCTGCCAAATCACACTCAGTACAATACAAAGTCAATTTATCAGCGTTATCAAGACCTAAAGTATGAACATCTTCCACCAAACGGACTAAGTGCTGCGTCTGTGCAAGTAGCTTACGGTACTCCTGCTCGCTCGGCGTAATCACGCCATCACATAATGCATGCAATCGTCCATTTAAAATGGTGAGGGGTGTACGTAATTCATGTGAAATTGCAGCAGCCGTTGCTTTACGCTCCTGCTCCAAACCTTCAAGCGAGCTAGCCATTTGATTAAAGTTTAGAATCATATTACTCAGTTCATTGTTTCCAGGCAGCATTTCTGCACGCACCGAAAGGTCACCTTCTGCAATCATACTTGCTGCTTCGGCAATTGAGGCTACCGGTCGTATGAACATACGCGCCAATAAAAAAGCCAGAGCAAGTCCCGCCAAAAGACTAATTAACAAACCTACGACCAGTGGCAAAAGCTCACTATTTCCAGAGACACCATTCGCCCCATCGACTGCAAAATGCGCTAAGTAAGCGCATAGTTCTGGGCTACTTTGATTAGGTGAAGTAAGACTTAGCGCAACGTCAGCTCGCCTATCTGCAGGGAACTGTTGAAGGAAATCTCTAAATTGCAGATGCTCACGAATCTCGATACAGATGACAAAAACACTGATCGTCACTAATACAAACAATGACATATATATGCCAAGGCGAATCCATGTTTTCTCTAATCGTTTAGCCATGGCAAACCCATATTTTTTTTAATGGAGAGAATATCTCTCTACTCAACAAATAACCGGTACCCAACGCCACGTACAGTTTGAATAAGATCTGAAGCACCAACATCACTGAGCTTACGACGTAACTTGCTCAAATGAGAGTCGATCACACGATCCAAAGCATCGCTTTCAGGTAAGCATGCATTGATTAAATCGAGTCGGGTAAAGCACCTTTTTGGCTGCTGGGCAAAATGTAAAAGTAAACGAAATTCAGTCAATGTCAACGGAAGCTCTTGCGGTATGCCTTCATCATTGACATAAAGCGCCGTATAAGAATCCTGATTAATGGTCAATCGTCCCACACGCAATAGTTTTTCTGTCGTAGGAGAGGTATTGCTCCGTCTCAGTACGGTACGAATACGGGCAATCAATTCAGCAGGATTAAAGGGTTTTGCAATATAATCATCGGCCCCTAAGCGTAGGCTTAATAGTTTATTGATATCATCCGTTAGTGCAGTCAACATAATGATCGGTACATTGCTGACGGCACGAATCGTTTGAAGGATATCCAAGCCGTCGGGACCAGGCATACGAATATCCAATAAAATCAGATCTGGATTACTTTGGCGCCAAGACTGTAGCCCATGTCGACCATTGCTCACATGTTCGGTTTGAAAGCCCTCATGCTGCAAATAGACTTGTAATATCTCAGCGATTTCAGGCTCGTCTTCAATGATTAATATCAATTGGTTTTTATTGCTCATCTGAACGGTCTGTATATCATTTTTTTGCATATTAGCGCTCATTTTGTGCCGATTTTTCTCTATGGAATTTATCTATTCTGTCAGGTTAAACACGAAAAATTTGTACTGCATTATAGCCAGAGAAGCAATTGATTAAGACCATAATTTATATGGCTATACAGACGCAAGTAAAATTTATTTAAGATTTTTCATGAAGCCCCACTTAAGACATCATATCGCCTCGATATAGAGTTCCCATCCTAACTGTGATGGCGTATCAATCAGAATTTGACGCATAGAGTCTAGACATAAAAAAACCCGAATATTTTCGGGTTTTTTATGCTTCAAAAATTACCAAGCATACGTGTAAGTTGCTTGTACGACACGGCCTAGGCCATAGAATCGCATTTGATTGGTGGTGATGTTATTGGTGATGTTTGTGGCATTCACAGCGATTGTCGATTTATCGATTTTATAGCTAACCATGGCATCAAGCATTGTGCTAGAAGCACGGTGATACGCATCACTATAGATGTTGGTCAGTACGCCATTGTAGCGGGCACCGCCACCAACTTTCAGACCACGAAGTACATCATCCTGGAACGAGTAATCAAGCCAAAGTTTTGCAGAGTTTTTAGGCAGTTCAGCAGATTTTCGGCCCAAATCATTTGCATTACTTTTGGTGACTTCATTGTCCAGATAGGTATAGCTTGCAGTGAGATCAAGTCCTTGAGATAACGTCGCCTTACCCTCGAGCTCAAATCCTTTGGATCTAATTTCACCGACTTGTATAAAGTAATTCGGATGAACCAAGTCATCCGTTTTTGCATTTTGTTTATGGATATCAAAAACAGAAGCCGTAATCAGGATGTTGCTGCCTTTAGGCTGATACTTGACTCCGACCTCAACTTGCTTGGCGGTCTCTGGTACAAAGCTTGATTTAAAAAAGTCCGTACCTGGGACTGGACTAAACGAGGTTGAATAGCTGGCATACGGTGCAAAGCCATTGTCAAACGCATACAACAAGCCCGCGTTATAGGTCGTTTTGTTATCTTTTTGCTTAGGTGCGCTCTTATTCGTATTGCTTAACATGGAAGCGCTATCGTGCCGCACACCCGCATTGAATAACCAGTTGTCAAGACGCACTTGGTCTTGTAGGTAGAAGCCCAATTGATCTTGCTTGTTGTAGGTTCGCGTAGTTGGTGGCACCACTACTTTCGCACCGTATACTGGGTTATACACATTGATCGGGTACAGCTGACTGCCAATAACGCCATCATTTGTCCCAGTTGAGTTTTGATAGTCCACGCCGATCAATACTCGATGTTGCAATGGGCCCGTTTTAAAATTCGCTTGTGCATGGTTGTCGATCGTGAACGACTTCACTGCTTCATCTGAAACCAAAGCTCTGCGATAGAGCAGATTTGCATTCTTAGGATCAAAGCCAGCACCGAAGAGTTGTTGATAGTCCACACTCTGATAGGCGTAACGCGCGGTTTGACTCAGACTCCACGTATCATCGACGCGATGACTTAGGATATAGGCAAGCGAAGCCGCGTCGCGATCATAGCGATCAAAGTCTGGATCACCTGCGTCAAAGCTGACCGGAATACGATCTGGACTACTGGTTAAAATTGTCCCAGAAGGCAGCCAGCTTTTGCGCGGTGTACGATCACGGGTATAGTCGGCTAGGACGGTCAACGTTGTATCTTTAGACGCGAGCCATGTGAACGAAGGAGCAAGAAAAAACCGTTTACCATCAATATGGTCAGTCTGTGTATCATTGTCTTTGATCAGGGCATTTACACGATAAAGCAAACTGCCATCATCATTGAGCTTGCCACCGATGTCGGCAGTCGCTTGGTAGGTATTGAAATTACCGGCAGTGACGCTGACTTCATGAATGCCTGCGGCGGTCGGACGTTTAGACACGATATTGACGATACCGCCTGGTGATGCCTGTCCGTACATCACAGATGTCGGCCCCTTTAACACTTCTATTTGTTCTACACCCTGCGGTTCAACGACCCACTGCCCGTACGTACCTGATCGCGGCACACGCAAGCCATCGCGGAAATTGAACACCGGGTCAAAACCGCGGATGTACAGCGCATCACCACGTTGGTCAAAACCCGATGATTCGGTCACAACGCCTGCCGTATAGCGCAGCGCTTCTTCAGTCGTACGTGCGCCTTGAGTCACGATTTGATCATGTGTGACCACCGAGACTGATTGTGCAAGTTCTGCGATCGGTGTATCGGTTTTGGTCGCAGTCTTACTGCGCTTTGCAACAAAACCCTTCGTCGTATCTTTTTTTGCTTTTACTTGGATTGTTCCGAGCAGGGACTCATGCTGAGTACCTTCGTTTTGATCTGACTCAACTGCTGCAATCGCATAATTAAGCGTGCATAAACCGAGCATACTGATTGCCAGGGTTAAACGTTTTAGTTTCATTGCGGGGTTTCTCTTGGTCAAATAAAAAAGGATAAATTGTCTGGGGAGTCATTGAGGCTGTAAGCTGCGCATAAAACACAAATGACAATCATTCTCATTGTGTTTGAATTGATAATCATTTGCAATAGTTTTGTAACAGAAATTAAATAAAAATGATTCGACAAATAAAAATGATTCTCATTCGTCATATTCTTATAGTATGATGGCTCGGCATTAATTTGAAGGCATGCCTGAATGAGTGAATTACGCGCGTTAGATCAGATCCAGAGTACTGAAATCAGGACGATGAAATCCTATCCGTTTGGACAGGTGTGCGATGTTCAGTATCACGAATCGATACTCACTGTATCGACACTCAACGTTGAGCTGAATACTACTGTGTCCGCGCACTGGCATTGCAGCGGTGATGCAAAAGAGCGCGTACTTACTCTGGCCAATTCAGCTCGCGTAGACACCGCCTTATTACTGGCTGCGCTTGACACCACCTTCACTTTTTTCAATGAAGTTTCTCAAATTACACTGCAAAATATTGATGCTCTGCAGTTTCCGGAATTGATCAGGCAGGGTGTCATGCTTACGACGCCAGAAGAACAGATGGTCGTCAAAGCTGAGTTATTCTGGCAGCAATCGCAACTTTGGTTGACCCATCCTCCTATTGCATTCCCGCTAACCTATCAGTTTAGCCAGCATTTCCGTCATCCACTCCGACCCCAAAAACCAACGGGAACGCTGTATCAACGCTATATACCGTGGCTTGATCAAGTGCTCTCGTTTAGAACCGTAGATCAAGACACCGATCTTGATACGTTCAATCGCTGGATGAATGATCCTGTCGTGGCAGAATTCTGGCAGGAAGAAGGGGATCTCGATAAACATCATGCTTACTTGACCAAACTAAATAATGACCCACATATGCTGCCCCTCATCGCCAGCTTTGACGATGAGTCGTTTGGCTACTTTGAGGTGTATTGGGCAAAAGAAGATCGCATCGCACCTTACTACGATGTCCATGATTTTGATCGGGGATGGCATGTATTGATCGGTGAAGCCAAATTTCGCGGTAAGCCTTATGTCAGTGCATGGATGCCGGCAATCTCTCATTATTTGTTCTTAGATGACTGTCGCACGCAGCGTCTGGTGATTGAACCGCGCTCAGATAATAAAAAAATGATTCGCAATCTCGCCCGCTCCGGCTACGCCCTCGTCAAAGAGTTCGATTTTCCGCATAAACGCGCCATGCTCGGCATGCTCCTGCGTGAACGATTCTTTAGCGAAGGGCTTTGGAATCCCAATGACCGCTCTTCTCCTCTACGCCCCCTGCGCTTAACTGCTCAAGATTAAAAAGGCCTATACACATGCATATTCATGATCTCATCGGTATCGGCTTCGGCCCTTCTAATCTCGCACTGGCAATTGCACTTGAAGAGCAATCGTTAGAGGGCAATAAAATCAAACCTTTTTTCATCGAAAAATGGCCAAAATTCATGTGGCATCCCAACATGCTGCTGGACGATGCCCATATGCAAATCTCTTTCTTAAAAGATCTGGTGACCCAGCGCAATCCTGCCAGTCACTATACTTTCTTAAGCTACCTGCATGAAAAACAGCGTTTAAATGACTTCATCAATCTAAAAACGTTCTTCCCCAGCCGCTTTGAATTTAATGATTACCTAAGCTGGGCCGCCAATCACTTTACCGATCAATGCGCATACGGCGAAGAAATTTTTGAAGTGCTGCCTGAAAAGCAAGGTCAACAGATCTCGTTACTTCGTGTACGCTCACGCGATCAAGACAACAACATCCATGAGCGTTTAACCCGTTCACTCGTCGTCAGTGTCGGCGGCGCGCCTAATATTCCTGAGAGTTTTCTCCGGCTTAAATCAGATCGCCGGGTCTTCCACTCCAGCAACTATCTCAGTGAAATTGCCAAGCATCCGAATGCAAAACGCATTGCCGTGATCGGCGCAGGTCAAAGTGCCTCAGAGATCTTTATGGATCTCACCCGTCGTAGCGAAGGCAAACTGCATGTCGATTTGATCACACGTGCACGCAATATCAAGCCTTCGGACGATAGCCCTTTCGTCAATGAAATCTTTAATCCTGAATATACTGACTTTGTCTTTGACCGTCCCGGCGCCGAACGTGCGGATCTGCTCAACGAATTCATGAATACCAATTACGCTGCTCCCGATCTGCCGCTGATCGAACAAATCTTCAATGTCTTCTATCGCCAAAAAGTCGGCGGCACCATTCAACATCGTTTCTTGCGTCATATGGAAATTGCCGAAGTCAACGCACAAGACCAAGCGCTGAAACTGACCTTAAAGGATATCGGCACGGGTATTAAACGTCTTGAAAGTTATGATCTGATTATTCTCGCCACAGGTTATACCCGTAACTTGCATAAATCCTTACTGGCACCGATTGCTGAATATCTGCCGAACTTTGAAGTAGATCGTTATTACCGTGTGCAAAGTACCACTGACTTCCATCCGAAAATCTTCCTGCAAGGTTGCTGTGAAGATACTCATGGACTCAGTGATACTTTACTGTCAGTCACAGCAATCCGCACTGATGAGATTGGTCGAGCGCTATTCCAGAGCAACTCTGTGACAACGATGGCGACCAAAGCGCCGCGTGAGCACTCACTGGCGCCTAACTAAAGTTTACGAGTACTCGCATGCCCCTACACCCCGATTTGGATGCTTTTCTTGATTTGATGGACACTGGCTTTGCCAGTGGCCGGCCTTTAATGCATGAAATGAGTATCGACCATGCACGAGCTGAATATGATCGTGCAAGCCAAACCATTGACCAAAGTGGCGATGAAGTGGGTGCAATACAAAGCATTGAGATACCGAGCCGCGATCAACAGGTGATTGCGGCTCGGCTTTATATACCAAAACCCGTATCGACAGCGCCAGAAGCTTGGCCTGCGCTCCTCTACTTTCACGGTGGTGGCTATTGTATTGGGGGATTGGAGTCTCATGATTCGCTCTGCCGTGCGATCTGTCAGCGTGCACAGAGCATTGTTATTGCTGTCGATTATCGCTTAGCGCCAGAGCACAAGTTTCCGACTGCATTTCACGATGCCGAAGATGCTTATCTATGGTTAGCTCTGCACGCCGCGGACTTTGCGATCGATCCAAGTCGCGTCGCTGTTGGTGGGGATAGTGCGGGGGGCACACTCGCAGCCACTCTTGCCATCACCGCCAAACAAGCCGGATGGCAGCAGCCCTTATTGCAAATTTTGCTCTACCCATGCACCAGCAGTCAGCAAGATACGCCTTCACACCGTGCGCTTGCCGAAGGCTATATGCTTGAAGCGGAGACGCTGCAATGGATGTTTGGCAACTACCTACGTAGCCCACAAGATCGACTTGATTGGCGCTTCGCGCCCTTACAAGCACAGGATATCGCTGACATCGCACCAGCTTGGATCGCACTGGCAGAGTTTGATCTGCTACGTGATGAAGGAATCCAGTATGCGGAGAAACTTAAACAGGCTGGTGTGACGACTACTCTAAAAATATATCCAAGCATGATTCACGATTTCGCGCGCCTCGGTAACATCGTGCCTGACGCAAATCAACTGCGTGATGATATTGCTCAAGTCCTCACCCAAGCTTTCGCGGCAGTTGAAACGACTTCTGCTTAAAAAAATCATTCAATTAAAAAGAGCCCTCAAGGCTCTTTTTAATTGATCAAACGAATACTAACTCGGCTCTTTCACTCTCTGTGGGTTCGAATTGAGCAGGCTCTGCACTTCGTCATGCTTTTGAGCAATATTGACACAGTGCCCGATCAATTGAATGAGCTCGTCTTGATAGATCTCCATCATATTTTCGATGGTCTGCGCGTCATAACGTTTATGACTATAGCGCCAAGCCATCGATAACGACCCTTGATAGATCCGTCCTGTGATCTCAAGCCCACTCATCAAAGGCGTTGATTCCGCCGACTCTAGGCCGACTTTTTCAGATCCATCGGCTAATGTGAATAATCCACGCTCATCAAACACCGACTCAAACTGACCCAGATAGCTAAAGGTAATGTGCGCCGTATTTACCGGCACACTCGCTTGAATATCAGGAGCCGCGAGATAGCGTAAGACACCATAGCCTAGACCTTTATGAGGAACGCTACCAAGCTGTGCCTTGATCGCAATGATATTCTCCCCCACGTCTCTGGATTGAACGTGCAAGCGCACTGGATAGGCTGCGGTAAACCAAGCCACTGTACGACTGAGATCGATATCAGTCTCGCCCGTTTCTCGACCATGACCCTCTAAGTTGATCAGCAGCGCATCATGCTGATTAATACGTTGATAAGTACGCGCTAAGGCTGTCAGCAAAATATCTTCGATCCCGGTACGATAGGCTATCAGTGCAACGCGAAGCAGTTGCTCGGTTAAAGATGCCGATAACTGGAACGATTGTGCAGTTGCATCCCCCACTTGGTTTAAGGCATCAGGATCATCACAAAGCATCTCTGGGACATCGACTAACTGTTTCTGCCAGTACGGAAGCTCAGCAAGTATTTGCGCTGACCCTGCCAAAGCCTGCAGATGGTCTGACCATGCTCGGAAGGAATTCGTTTTAACAGGTAAACTGGGAACTTGGCCCGCCTGTAGGGCGAGATAGACCCGCTGGAAATCTTCCAGCAGTATCCGCCAAGAGACGCCGTCGACCAGCAAATGATGGATGATCACCAACAACCGCGCACTGCCATCTGCCATTGCGATCTGCACCACACGCCAGATCGGCCCTTGGGTCAGATGCAAACTACGCTGCGCGGCATCACAAATTTGCGCCAATTGATCGCTATCTATAGCGCGACGTAGCCATAGCACTTCACTTTGTGCATCGGCTTCGGCAGATGCATACTCTTGCAGCCAGCGACCACGGCGCTGTATAAAGCGCATACGCAGTGCATCATGCTGTCGACTCAAATATTGCAGTGACTGTTGAAGGATGATGGGATCTAAGGATGCTGTGGTTTTCAGTAAGACAGACTGATTGAAGTGATGAGGCTCGCTAACCTCTTCAGTCAAGAACCCGGCTTGTATTGGCGTCAAAGCGACGCGTCCTTCGGCCAAAGCATGCGTGACCTTGGTCTCTACAGGCTGTGGACTCTGCAGCCCGATGTGTTCAACCAACCCTTCGATAGTCTGATAACGCATCAGATCACGCAGACGAATCTCCACGTGCAGTGAAGAATTTTTGACTTTAGAAATGACCTGTAGACTCAAAATCGAGTCTCCGCCCAGCTCAAAGAAATTATCACGGATGCCAATTTTTTCAACGCGCAGCACCTGCTGCCAGATTTCAGCGAGGCCCTGCTCCAGTGCATTGCGCGGTGCCACATAATCGCTCGAATGATCGCTATTATTCTCAGGCGCAGGTAGTGCTGCACGATTGAGTTTGCCATTCGGCAGCAATGGCATACGCGCCAACACTTCAATCGAGCTTGGAACCATATAATCAGGGAGCACCGCTGCCAAGCGCTGCTTTAATTGCACGGCCAAATCACGTTGCGCGGCGACCGTCAGACCTTCTTGCACAGGTACCACATAAGCAACCAACTGACGGCCTGCCCCCCCCTCATAGACGCTGATCACGGTTTCAAGGATTGCGGTATGCTCACGAATACGTGCTTCAATCTCGCCCAGCTCAATCCGGAAACCGCGAATTTTGACTTGATGATCAACGCGGCCTATATATTCAATATTGCCATCGCCCAGCCAACGGACTAAGTCTCCAGTACGATAGATTCGCCCGCCTTGCGTATCAAACGGATCAGCGAGGAAACGTTCAGCCGTCAAGCCGGGCTGCCCCAAATAGCCACGTGCCAGCCCATAGCCACCGATATACAACTCACCCACCGCACCAATCGGAACCAACTGCAAATCATCGTTCAACACATAGGCAGTTCGCGCACCGACAGGCCGACCAATCGGCGCATAGTCACAATCAAAGCTGCCCGCGACATCAGTCTTCCAGATCAGCGGTGTCACCACGGTTTCAGTTGGCCCATAGCCATTGAGTAGCCATTTTGGTTTTAGGGTGTGTTGAATCCGTTCATAGGATGCTTTAGGCATCGCCTCCCCGCCGAAGACATAAAGTTCTACGGGCGGCGGGTCTTGACGGGAAGCGCCCCACTCGGCGATCTGATTGAGGTATGCCGGTGGAAAGGCCACGGCATTGACCTGATAGCGGTGTAGTGCCTCATAAGCTTGCTCAGCAGTCCAGAGCTCATGGTCTCTGACTGCAACCGAGGCGCCAATGCTGAGCGCCGTCAACCAACGCTCGTGCGCACCATCAAAGGCAAAGGACATGAATAACAGCTCACAGGACTCCGCCTGCATCGCATAAATTTCAGCCGTGGCTTGGCAATGCATCACCCACGGGCCATGACTCACGGCGACACCCTTGGGTGTGCCTGTCGATCCAGAAGTATAGATGATATAGGCCAATTGGTCTGGAGAGTAAGGCAACGCTGGATTGTGCGTTGGCCAAGCATCCCACGCAAAATAATCCAGATTTAAAAGTTCAATTTCAGGCGGGAGTGAAAGTTGAGTGATCACTGCATCCTGACTGATCAGGTAGCGCATGCCACTATCACGCATCATATACTGCAAGCGATCAACTGGATAATCAGGGTCAAGGGGCACATAAGCGGCATTGGCTTTAAGGATCGCTAAAAGCGTCACGATCACCTCTGGCGAACGCCTTAAAGCCACTCCGACCCGAGACTCTAGACCCACACCCAAACTGATCAAGTAATGCGCCAGTTGGTTGGCGCGCTGATTCAAGTCCTCAAAACTCAAAGTCTGCTGATCCTGACGTAGCGCAATGGCGTTAGGTCTTACGCCAACTTGCGTCTCAACCAGATGATGCCCTGCGACATGCTGCCATTCAAACCCAAGGCTCTTCTGCCCCCAGGCCAAAACGTGATTGGTCTCTTCAGGATCTAACCATGTCAGTTCACTTAACGGTTGATTCGGCTGTGCAATCATCTGGATCAGTACTGACTCCATCTGACGACGCAGTTGTAATACTAAGACATCCGAGAGTTGATCAGTCGCATAGCAGTACTCAATGCTCAGCTCTTCATCAATGATGACCTGCAGATCCATGGCATAGCCCGTCAAGCCTTCTGAGGCAACTTCACCGAATTGCAAGGATTGACCCACACTGGCCTGCAAGGCTTTATTAATCGGGTAGTTCTCAAACACGATGATGCTATCAAACAACGAACGCCCAGCGGAACCCGCCCAGCGTTGGATGTCCGCAAGCGGTGTATGCTCGTGTTCACGCAGTGCTAGGTTGGTTTGCTGAATCGTGCGCAAATACTCACCAACCGACTGCTGAGACTGATACTGTACGGGGACCGGAATCGTATTCAAAAACAACCCCAGCATATCTTCAACACCCGCCAGACTGGTCGGTCGACCTGCGACGGTCGCGCCAAAGACCACCGTCTCTTTACGCGTATAGCGATGCAGGAGTAATGCCCAAGCCGCTTGAATGACAGTATTCAAGGTGACCCGCTGTTGCTTGGCATAGTTGCGTAAATCGGTGGTCTGACTTATCCCCCACTGGGTATAGATCTTGGCGTAGCCAGCACGATCACCCGCCCAGCTTTGGACCTGACGTGTCGCATCGGCCAACAGCGTTGTGCCTTCAATTTGCTGCAGTGCTTGCGTCCAAAACACCTCATCCACTGCTGGATCTTGTTGGGCAAGCCAACGCACATAATGCCCATAATTCGGCGCAATCGGCGGTAACGGTAAACGATCATACTGCTGCAGCAGTTCACCGATCAGTTGAGCAGTACTCCAACCATCCAATAACACATGATGCTGGGTCCACACCAACTGATAGCGCTGCTCATCGAGTCTGATCAAACTCATCCGCGATAAAGGCGCGCGCAGGAAATCAAAGGGTTTGATTAAATCGGCGGCTACATAATTTTGCAACTGCTCTGCTTGTCCCGCATCCCCTCGCCAATCAAGCTGTACGATCTGCAATTCCGCTTGACGATAAACCACCTGTAAGGGCTCAGTCAGACCCGCTTGCCAGAGGAAGCCCGTACGCAGCACGGAGTGGCGCGCAATCATCAGCTGCCAGGCGGCAATAAATCTCTCAGGATCAAGGCCCTGTACTTCCACACTGAGCTGGTTGATATACAAGCCTTCATCGGGCGTTTCCATCGAATGGAACAACATGCCCGCTTGGGTTGGGGATAAAGGATAGACATCCTCGATCTCATCTTGTACGACGGGCAAGGCAGCGATGGCTGCTACAGGCAGGTAATCCGCCAAGGTGCTTGTCACAACGGAGGGATTTTCAGCTTGAAACCACGCTTCACTACGTGCGATAGAACTGATCGGCTCTGCCACCGCAGCAAGGAGTGCAATGGTTTGATGCTCAAAGAGCTGTTTGGGTTTGATGACCCAACCACGGCTATTGAAGCGTGCCACGATCTGCAAACTGATGATCGAATCACCGCCCAATTCAAAGAAGTTTGCATGACGATCGATCTGTGCGATGCCGAGGACAGCTGACCAAATCTCAGCCAGCACAATCTCGACCTCACCTACGGGTGCTGAAAACGCGGTAGCTTCTAAATGCTCCACGGCTTCAGGCAAGGCATTGCGATCGATCTTGCCATTGGCGTTAAGCGGTAAACGCGCCAACTGCACGATCAGACTTGGCACCATATAATCCGGTAATGCTTGGGCTAAAGCCTCACGCAAACCGTCGACATCAAGCGCTTGACCAGACTCTGCGGAGAGATAAGCAACCAGACGGGCACCCTGCGCATTATTTTGCTGCGCGACGACCACCGCTTCATACACGTGCGATTGCGCCAACAACTGCGCCTCGATCTCACCCAGTTCGATACGGAAGCCGCGGATCTTCACCTGATGATCAATACGACTTAAATACTCCAATTGCCCATCATAGCGCCAGCGCACCAAATCACCCGTTCGGTAGAAACGACCACCCTCTGCATCAAAGGGATTAGCCACAAAGCGCTCAGCCGTTAATCCGGCACGTCCGAGATAACCACGTGCGAGTCCCACACCGCCGATATAGAGCTCACCTGCCACACCCAGTGGCGTCTGATTAAGCTCTTGATCCAAAATATAAAGCTGTGTCCCAGCGATAGGACCGCTGACAAAAGGTAAATCATGACTGACAAGGCATGCAGCAGACCAAATCGTGGTCTCAGTGGGGCCATACATATTCCAAAGCTCAACACCCACTCCGCGCAGCTCGGCGGCCAGATCCGGTGGCAAAGCTTCACCACCACATAAGCCCTTAAGCGCACCACCTTGCCAGCCCGCGGCCAAAAGTAAACGCCAGCCTGAGGGTGTAGATTGCAACACAGTCGCTTGATGCTGTGCCATAAGCTGGACAAGTGGCACGCCGTCGCGAACGGTATCGCGAGAGGCCAAAATAATCTGCGCACCGCTAATCAGCGGCAGATACAACTCCAATGCAGCAATATCAAAGGTGAGCGAAGTCACCGCAACCAAGCGGTCATCCGCTTGCAAGCCGGGTTTGTCTTGCATGCTATGCAAGAAATGACTGAGCGCATGGTGCGTGACTGCAACCCCTTTGGGCTTGCCTGTAGAACCCGATGTGTAGATGGCATAAGCCAACTGATCAGGATGGATGACGATATCGGGCGCATTCAGCGGATAAGCACTGACATCCAACGTATCGATGGCAAGCAATGCGGCACCGTCAACATGGGGTAATACCGTAGTCAGATGTTGCTGCGTGAGAATCAGACTGACATGACTGTCATCAATCATATAACTTAAGCGGTCACTCGGAAAACTACTGTCGAGCGGCACATAGACCCCACCGGCTTTCAGCACTGCGAGGAGTGCAACCAGCATATCTAGAGAGCGATCAAGTGCAACCCCCACTTTGCTTTCAGGACGGATGCCTGAAGCGATTAAGTGATGGGCCAATTGGTTTGCTGCCTGATCCAGTGCAGCGTAGCTCAAGTGAGCGTCTTCAAACGTGACTGCTATTGCATCTGGCGTGCGCGCTGCTTGTGCTGCAATCAAGTCGTGAACCGCTAAAGGGTTCTGGTAATGCTGTGGATTATTGCCCCATTGCTGAAGTTGATCGATTTCATGATCGTCCAACAAAGGAATATCGACCACCGCGCAGCCCAAATCTGTGGTCAGTTGGATGAGTATTTGCTGGTAGTGGCGACCCATGCGGACAATGGTTGACGCTTCATAGAGCTCTTGGGCATAGCTAAAGTATGCCGTCACCCCATGGTCAGCGTGCTCAGCCGTGCGTAATGAAAATTCAAATTGAGCGGATTGATCACCCAAGGCGTAGTCACTGACCGTCAGATCTGGCAAAGACACCAAACCGCTCTCTTCATCGCGTAGATGATTAAACATCACTTGGAACAATGGGTTATGACTCAGACTCCGTGCGGGTTGCAGTGCTTCAACCAATTGCTCAAAAGGCAGATCTTGATGGTCTTGCGCATTCAGCGCCGTCTCACGGGCTTGTTCGAGAATGTCTTCCAGCGTATCTCGAGGCCGAATGGTGCTGCCCAATACCTGTGTATTGACGAAAAATCCGATCAGGGGCGTGGTTTCTTCACGATGACGATTGGCTACTGGCACACCGACCCGAATCTGAGATTGATGGGTGTAACGATACAGCAGCGTTTGAAAGGCTGCGAGCAGCAGCATAAACAAGGTCATGCCTTGTGTCTGTGCAGTCTGTCTAAGTGCAAGGCTAAGTGCAGCAGGGAGCGCCATCTCATAGCGCGCCGCTTGATAATTTGCGACAGCATGACGCGGATGATCAGTGGGAAGTTGTAGAATTGTATGTTCAGTGCCCAAGTGAGCAATCCAATAAGTCAGTTGGCGCTGTTTTTCTCCAGCTTCTAACCAATGCAGCTGCCACGCTGCATAATCCGCATACTGAATCGGTAGTTCAGGCAGTGTCAGAGGTTCTGCATTCACGGCGGCTTGATAGTAGGCGACAAACTCTTTCATAATGATCGGAATAGACCAACCATCAGAAATAATATGATGCATCACCACCACGAGCACATATTCATTCAGATCTGACTGAATCACGGCGGCGCGGAGCAGTGGTCCTTGGCTAAGATCAAACGGCTGACTGATGAAGGCTTGTGTTACGCGCTCGACTTCAACTGCACGGCTGTCAGCTGCGTGTTCACGGACGTCAATCAGCGGAATATCAGGAGTCACTTCTAGGTGAACGGCTTGTTCTGCCAGTCCATCCGACGTCGCATGAAACGTGGTCCGAAGCGACTCATGTCTGGCCACAATCGCAGCAAAACTGAGCCGTAGGGCGGTCATATTCAACTGACCACAGAGGCGTAGCGCACCTGAAATATGATAGGCACTGCTCGCAGGATCGAGTTGCCATAAAAACCATTGCCGCTGCTGCGCATAGGACAGTAGGTGCTGATTCTCACTGCTGCGTTTGACGATCGGTAAGCGTGCAAATGAAATGCCCTGCTCATTAAGTTTAGCCAAAAAAGTTGTTTTCTTTTCCGCTGACAATATTGAAAAGCGGTGAGCAAGTGCGTACTTGTCCATATATGTTCAACTCCAAAGCATCAAATAAAAGCAGGGCATCTGCGATAAATGGTTTTTTTCAATCAAGCCTGTATGCATGCATAGCGATGCTTGAATGATCAAAATTAGATTTTTAAAGCGTGATCAGGCGGATTTGGCCGCGTGATGCGTGACACGATCAGCCACTTCATCGGCCACATAAAGTGATAAGTATTGGTTGAGCTGTTGGATAAAAACGTCCTCATCTTCACGCAAAAAGAAATGCCCGCCCTTAAACCAACTTAAGGACCCCATAGCACTGCTTTCTTGCTGCCATGCCGCTAAACGTTCGACATTAATCGTATCTGCGCGCCCTGCAAATACGTGGATGGGTAAGGCTAAAGGGTCTAGTTGTTCATAAAAGAAACTTTGGCAAAGGCGATAATCTGCGGCCAATACAGACAACGTGATCTCTAACAATTCAGGTGTTTCAAAAATCACTTCGGGCGTTCCGCCCTGGCGGCGTAAATCGGCAATCAGTGCCGCGTCATTGAATTGAAACAGCGATAACCCACGCTCCGAGGGGGCGGCACTACCAGAAATAAACAGCGCTTCTGGCAAGGGGCGCTTGCGCCATGCCAACTCTCTGGTTAGCCCATAGGCGAGTAAACCACCCATGCTATGACCGAATAGCACATAACGCCCATTCAAGTCTCTTTGCATCTCATTCGCCAGTTGCTCAATCAACACATCAAACTGCTCAATGAGCGGCTCATCTATGCGACTGCCACGACCTGGCAATTCAACAGGAATAAGCTCCACAAAAGCTGGCATCATGCGCCGCCAGCGCAGGTACATCGTTGCACTGCCGCCAGCACAAGGTAGGCAAAGAACCTTAATCTGATTTGACATTAATGAGCTGCTGCAGCCTGGTCATCCATAAATTGACGCAAGCTTTTGGGACGCATATCGGTCCATACGGTTTCGATGTGTGCTAGACAAAACTTTTTATCTCCGATCACACCTGTATCGGTCCATCCCGCAGGCACAACTTTATAATCAGGCCATATCGAGTATTGCTCTTCATGATTCACCAACACGCGGAACACACCATCTTCACGATCAAAACTCATTTTCCTGCTCCTTAAGCATGTCTGTGTCATCGCAGTTAAAGCTGTAACTGAAAAATTTCTTTATTGAAAACTTAATATTACGGATCGTTAAACCATCTAATACGGATCCACTCTGGTTTGGAAGCGCTAAAAACCAGCAGTACGATACATAAAACAATAATCTTAATGATAACTATTATCATTACTAAATGCAATGTACAAACCATCCCACGTGATGTGCTGCTTTATCTGTTGCGCACTTTTTGGAATGCAGAGGCAAGCCGATGAAGATCAGTAAAGAACAGGATCAAAGTCGTACAAGAAAACTGAAGTCATACGATTTCTTTTTATTTCTGAGCAATTTCTATGAGGTTCTATCACCCCGTTTAAACGATTTGGTTAAACAAATTGCTTGAGGCACGCTTAAGTTACAGCGTTGTATTAATGTTATGCATGCGTATATGCATACAGTTTTCACTTTTATAAATGTTTATGATTATTATTCTCATTAAAATGCGAATGATCTATGCAAGTCTCCAAGCAATCCCACAAACAGCCTTCCCGCCCCCATCTCTTTTCTGCAACGACACTGCTCATCATCAGTGCAGGAGCGACCACGGTACAGGCTAAATCCCCTCCTGTTGAAAGTCACATACAGCAAATCGCCGCGCTATCCATCACTGAATTGACCGACACATTAAAAGCCCACGACTATGGCAAACAAATTTTAAGTACGCTTGAGCCTCCGCAATGTGGCGTCACTTTTAATCACGCCACCTTCCAAACCATTGACGCTGAAAAGAAACCCACCACCTCATCGATGGCTTTGCTCATCCCCACCGGAGGCGCGGCGTGCACTGGCAAGCGCCCCATTGTGCTGTATGCACATGGCACGACTACGGATAAAACCTATAACTTGGCAAGCATCAACGATAACAAAAATCCCGCGTACTCTGAGCTGCTGGAAATTTCTGCAGCTTATGCCGCACAGGGCTATATCGTGATCGCGCCCAACTATGCCGGCTATGATATCTCGACACTGCCCTATCACCCCTACTTGATTGCCGCACAGCAATCTCAAGAAATGATTGATGCGCTTGCTACCGGACGTGGCGCCTTAAAGAAAAAGCCTCCACATACGATCTCTGACTCAGGCCGACTGTTTGTCACAGGCTATTCGCAAGGTGGTTATGTGGCGATGGCGACGGCAAAAGAAATGGATCGACAAGGCATCAAGCTCACCGCAAGTGTGCCCATGTCAGGTCCCTATGCCTTGGCCGCGTTTGGCGATGCCATGTTTGGCGGCAGACCCAATCTCGGTATGGCACGCTACGCCGCGCTGTTCTTAACCGGTCTACAAAAGGCCTATGGCAATATTTATCAGTCGCCCAAAGAAGTCTATACCGCACCCTACGCTGAAGGCATCGAAACACTCCTACCCTCAACCTTCGCTTTTAATGAATTAGCCAAAGCGGGCAAACTTCCCAATGCAACATTTCAAAGCGCACCCAATGGCGTTGATATCCTCGAAAAGATATCCCCCGTGTCGATGGAATCTTCTCTGGGCTTTGATGCCAAAAATTATCTGGTCAATACCGACTACCGCGCACGCTATGTTGCCGATATGCTCAAAAACCCTGATGGCAGTGTGAATAACACAAGCAGCTCTCTGCCTGCCGAAGCACCGCAAAACACGCTTAGACAGGCGCTGAAAGACAATGATTTACGCAGCTATATCCCGAAATCACCGATGCTGATGTGTGGCGGTGGCAAGGATCCGATTGTGTTTTTTGATGTGAATAGCAAGCTCATGACGGAGAATCTCATCCAAGCCAGCAAAGCAGGCAAAGCCGTGGCTTTTGCGCAGCTAGATGTCGATGCTTCGGCAACGCCGGGGACATTTACCAGTGTCGGGCTAAGTCCTAAAACGACTCAAACGTTGAAGCAGTTTGCAACAGAGGTGGTGCAGCCTCAATTCACCGCCACCGTGGCCAATGTGTTGGCTACACGGGGTCAAGGCGCCCTCTTCGGCGCCTATCATGGTCATTTGGTATCACTGGCTTGCGATACTGCGGCTTTGAAATTTTTCAATAGTTTTAAATGATTGATCACCATAGTCATTAGCGATTCGGCCATATAAGTCAAAAGGACGGATCTCATCCTTGGATGAGATCCGTCCTTTATTTTTGCATCCATTAATAATTATGCATTATCCAAAGACTTGGCAAAATGCTGATCAAACGCAACCTCAGATGTTTTCAATGGGGCTGGTTGCTTCTCATCAATCGCCACAATCAAACCACTTTCACAGCGAATAATACGATCGGCATGGTGGAAGTAGCGATCATCATGACTAATCGCGATTATGGTTTTTCCTTGCGCTTGTAGCTCTGGCAACAATTGCTCATAGAAGAACTCGCGATAGATCGGGTCTTGATCTGCCGCCCACTCATCCAAGAGTAATATCGAACGCTCTTCGACATAGGCCAAGAGCAAGGCCATACGTTTACGCTGACCTTGTGAAAGTTTAGTCGTGGACAGATGTCCACTGTCCAGATTCACTTTATGACGCATCCGCAGGCGATCTAAGAACGTGTCCGCCATCGTTTTATCAAACTGCCCTTCTGGACCAATCAAGCTTTTGAACAAATGAAAGTTTGCAAAAATAGCCGAAAAATGACTGCGATACCACGCACGATTGTGATCACCAATTTCAATGCCATTAAGCGTAATGCTGCCCGATGAAGGGGGGTATAAACCCGTGAGAATCTTAGCGAGGGTAGATTTACCACTGCCATTACCACCGACGATAAACAAAATCTCGCCTGCTTTCACACTTAAATCAACAGGACCCAGACAGAACTGATAGTCCTCATTGGCACTCAACTGATACTCATAGCCCACTTGGCTCAGCTTCAATATGGGTTCAGCTTGCTGATGCAAAATTTCGCTTGGTGCAGGGAGCGCTTTAAAACCTTCTTGATAGGCGGCTAGAGTCAAGGAATCAATTTTGCGTAAACCCACGGTCCCGCCCATCACAATCGGCAGTCCTGACATCAGATCACTGATCGGTGTGCGTAAGAAAAGTAACACCAGCACATAGGTTGCAACAACAGCACGCGAAACACCAAACACTTCGCCTGCAAGTAAAATTGCGCCGATCAAACTGAGAATCAAGACCACCGCCCAGTTGAGACTCAGCACCCAAAAACGATCGGCTTTGACTTCTGTACGGCGCGCAAAATTCACGACAGGCTCAAAGTCAGTATTATAGAAATGCTGGCGGCGAACTTCATTGAGTTTGAGTTCATAGCGACCATCGATCGCGCCTTGATAGGCCGCATAAATTTCATCGTCGGTCTCACGCACCACACGCATCAAAGTACGCATCTTGAACATTAAGCGATAGGCAACGAATGAACCAACAAAAAGAGTCAATCCACTCATCAAAAATAAGGGCAGGGACAACGACGCCATATAGACGAATCCACCCACCACCAAAATGCTGTTATAAAGCATGAAGGGTAAGCGATTAAAGGCTTGCCCAATGGTGGTGATATCTTTAGTCAGTGCCGCATAGAGGGGCGATGAACCGATCTTTTCAATATGCTCAATGTCGGTATCCAATACCCGCTTGACCATCATTAAACGTAACCGATAAACCACGCGGTGACCCAAAGAAGTCATCAATGCTTGTGCGAGCACGCCGCAAATAAACAGAATCACGAGGCTTGCGCCCAATCTCAGCAAATCGAGATTGCCAGTCGGGCTGGCAAGCCAATCATTAAACTGTGCAATCACGGCTAGACTTGCGCCAGCACTGAGTAAACTGGCCACAAACGTCAGCGCAAACAGCCATTTAAACTGCTTAATCAAATTGCTAAATAAATTCATATGAATTCCCGTAGAGTTTTTAAAACTCAATATATTGATAATATGAAATAAATTTCTTTCATCGATCACGAATACATCATTAAAATCATGATCCCATACACGACAATCGTGCATGGCATCGTTTCAAATCCACGTCTTAAATCTGGCTTGCGGCCTGCTCGCTTTCGTTCTACTCTAAGTCGTCGAGTAAACTGTTCATAAAATCCAAATCATCATTGCCCGATTGAGACTGAGCCTGCGCGATAACCCCCGCCATCTGGTTCAATTGCGGTGAGCGGAATAGATCAACCAGCTCAACTAAACAATCAAATTCTTGCTGGATTTGTGCCTTCAATCGGGTCAGTTGTAGAGAGTGCCCACCAAGTTGGAAGAAGTTATCTTCGCGTCCCACACCGTCAACCTTCAAAATCTGTTGCCACAAGGATGCAAGAGCAATCTCTGTCGCGCCCTCTGGCGGCGTCTGATCGACACTGCTGAATGTGGGTTCAGGCAACTGTTTACGATCGACCTTGCCGTTGCTGTTCAGCGGAAAACTCTCCAGCACCGTCACACTGCTCGGCACCATATAGGCAGGCAACAGATTGCCCGCAAAGGCTTGGATGTCCGATAGACTTAAGGATTGGCTCTGGTCTTGATCAACCGTCACATACGCCGCTAGGCGATCGTCAAACGCTGTCACTACCGCTTGACGAATCTGCGGATGACGCTCCAACACCGCCTCAATCTCGCCCAGTTCAATCCGGAAGCCACGGATCTTCACTTGGAAGTCAGACCGTCCTAAGAAGTCGATCGTGCCATCTGCTCGATAGCGGGCCAGATCGCCTGTGCGGTATAAGCGACTGCCTAGTCCGCTTCCGTATCCATTGTTTTGGTCACTGTTTTGATCATTGCTTTGGTCTGCAAACGGATTGGGAATAAACGCCGCTGCGGTCAGATCTGGACGCGCCAGATAGCCACGGGCCAATCCGATCCCTCCGATATACAAGTCGCCCACTGCGCCAATCGGCACAGGGTTCAGTTCTCCATCAAGGATGTACAGGCGGTTATTGGCGATGGCTTGTCCGATCGGTAGTACCGATTGATTAACGCCTTTAACCGGATACGCCGCAGACCAAACAGTGGTTTCCGTCGGGCCATAGACGTTAAGTAGATTTACGCCTCGCGCCAGTAGTCGTGTGGCAAGCTCTGCGCCGAGTGCTTCACCGCCGCATAGCGCATTTAGTCCACGCCAAACTTGACTGTCTGCCTCATCGAGTAGCATTTGCCATGTGGCAGGTGTGGCTTGTAGGTGGGTGATGGCGTGTTGTTGTAATAGACCAATCAATGCACCTGAGTCTTGAGCTTCACTGCGGCTGGTCAGAACAACGGTGGCGCCTTGCACTAAGGACAAGAACAGTTCCAGACCTGCGATGTCAAAGCCGAGGGTGGTGATTGCAAGGAAACGATGCTGTGTGCTTAGCGATAACTGAGCCTGCATGGCATGCAGAAAGTTAACGAAGGCAATGCGTTCGATCTGTACGCCTTTCGGGCGACCTGTAGAGCCTGAGGTATATAAGGCATAAGCTAATTGACGATCATGGACGGCTAAACCTAGATTCACAGCTGGTAACTCATGACGAACTTGATCAAAAGCTTCTAAAGTCAGAATCGGACAAGGGATATAAGCGTCTTGCTGTAATGCGTCACGGGTCAGCAGCAGTACAGGCTGGGCATGTTCGATGATGTAGGCATTGCGATCTTTGGGCTGCGCAGGATCTAGTGGTAGATATCCCCCACCGGCTTTTTGGATCGCCAGTAAGGCAACCAGTAGCATGACTTCGCGTTCTAAACTGACCGCCACTAAACGATCGGTGGTGACGCCTTGCTGACGTAGCCAATGCGCCAGTTGATTAGCACGTTCATTTAATGCTTGATAGCTGATCGAGTCTGGCCCAAAGGTTACGGCGACCTGGTCGGGTATACGCGCGACTTGTGATTCAAACAGCGCGATCATGTCCTGAGCCACAGGTAGCGGTAGATCGGTGGCGTTCCACGCTTTCAGCTGCGTACGTGATTCATCAGTGCTAAGTAGTGGCAATGAGCCTAAGCGTGCATTCGGCTGCTGCAGCATTGCAGACAACAGTTGCTTATAGTGGCCCAGCATACGAGCAGCCGTTTCTGGATTAAACAGGTCTGTGTTGTATTCCAGATGGCAGTTGTAATGCGCCGCATGCTCTGAAATATTAAGGCTAAGATCATACTTCGCCGTATGCCCTTCAACCTCTAAGGGCTGGATCGCTAAATCAGGCAGACTGACTGTGTCTATAGGCTTGGCTTGCAGGAAGTTAAACATGACTTGGAATAGCGGCGAATAACTCAAACTGCGTGGCACATCGAGGACATCCAGCAGTTGCTCAAAAGACACCTCTTGTGCAGCCTGTGCAGCTAACAGTTGTTGCTTGACTTGTGTGCTGAACTCAATGGCCGTCAGCGCTGTATCACACTGCGCGCGTATCGGCAGCATATTCAAGAAACAACCGAATACAGGCTCTAGCTCTTGTCGGCTACGATTGGCTATCGGCATCCCCACGCAAAGATCGCTCTGACCACTATAGCGCCACAGCAGCATATACCAGACCGACATCAGTAGCATGGCTGGGGTCAGTCGATGCGCTTGCGCCACTTGATGTACTTGTGCACTTAAGTCCGCAGGCATTGACCATTGCTGCGTCTGACCATGGAAGGTCTGCAGTGCTGGACGTTGTCGATCAAGTGGCAACTCTAGGACCGGCGGTAATGTCGCAAACTGTGATTGCCAATATCCAAGCTGGGCCTGATACCCCTCTGAGCGCAACCGCGCCTGTTGCCACACAGCAAAATCGGCGTATTGCAGAGGCAGGCTATTGAGCGCTGGTGCACGCTGTTCTGCAAGCGCGCTATAGATCAAAGCAAACTCTTGCAACAAGATATTCAATGACCAATCATCAGCGGCGATATGATGCAGCGTAAGTTGCAAAATATGAGTATCAACCGACAACTGAATTAAGCGTACGCGTAACGGCGGTGCTAGCGACAAATCAAATGGGGTATCCGCCTCTATGCGTAGTAGTGCAGCAAGCGCGCTCTGCTGTGCTGCGTCTTGATGCAAATCAGCAAGGCTGATCTGCGTAAATGCAATCGACGTGGACTGTGCACGCTGTCTGACTTCGCGCAGCGTGGTATCCATATGATAGGTGGTACGCAGCACTTCATGACGCTCCACCAACGCATTCAATGTCGCCTGCAATACTGTTAACGACAGTTTGCCTTCCAAGCGCACCGCCAATGGCATATTAAAGGCCGTACCATGAGGTTCCATTTGTTGTAGGAACCAAATCCGTTGCTGTGCTGTCGATAGATATTGATCCTGATCACGTAGCCCAGTGTGTCTAGGGATTAGCGCATTCACACTGCGCTGCGGGATTTGGCGGACATGGGTGGCTAACGCCGCAATCGTTGATGCTTCAAACAAGACCCGTAATGGTAAATCCACGTGCAACTCTTGACGAATCCGCGACATGACACGTGTGGCGAGTAGTGAATGACCACCCAAGGCAAAGAAATCATCCGTGACACCAAAGTTGGATCGATTCAGCACCAATTGCCAGATCGCATGTAATTCAGTTTCCACACTGTCACGCGGCAGGATGATCTCCAAGGCTTCAAGGACTGCATCAGGTTCAGGCAACTGTTTACGATCGACCTTGCCATTACTATTGAGCGGAAAACTCTCCAGCACCGTCACACTGCTCGGCACCATATAGGCAGGCAACAGATTGCCCGCAAAGGCTTGGATGTCCGATAGACTTAAGGATTGGCTCTGGTCTTGATCAACCGTCACATACGCCGCTAGGCGATCGTCAAACGCTGTCACTACCGCTTGACGAATCTGCGGATGACGCTCCAACACCGCCTCAATCTCGCCCAGTTCAATCCGGAAGCCACGGATCTTCACTTGGAAGTCAGACCGTCCTAAGAAGTCGATCGTGCCATCTGCTCGATAGCGGGCCAGATCGCCTGTGCGGTATAAGCGACTGCCTAGTCCGCTTCCGTATCCATTGTTTTGGTCACTGTTTTGATCATTGCTTTGGTCTGCAAACGGATTGGGAATAAACGCCGCTGCGGTCAGATCTGGACGCGCCAGATAGCCACGGGCCAATCCGATCCCTCCGATATACAAGTCGCCCACTGCGCCAATCGGCACAGGGTTCAGTTCTCCATCAAGGATGTACAGGCGGTTATTGGCGATGGCTTGTCCGATCGGTAGTACCGATTGATTAACGCCTTTAACCGGATACGCCGCAGACCAAACAGTGGTTTCCGTCGGGCCATAGACGTTAAGTAGATTTACGCCTCGCGCCAGTAGTCGTGTGGCAAGCTCTGCGCCGAGTGCTTCACCGCCGCATAGCGCATTTAGTCCACGCCAAACTTGACTGTCTGCCTCATCGAGTAGCATTTGCCATGTGGCAGGTGTGGCTTGTAGGTGGGTGATGGCGTGTTGTTGTAATAGACCAATCAATGCACCTGAGTCTTGAGCTTCACTGCGGCTGGTCAGAACAACGGTGGCGCCTTGCACTAAGGACAAGAACAGTTCCAGACCTGCGATGTCAAAGCCGAGGGTGGTGATTGCAAGGAAACGATGCTGTGTGCTTAGCGATAACTGAGCCTGCATGGCATGCAGAAAGTTAACGAAGGCAATGCGTTCGATCTGTACGCCTTTCGGGCGACCTGTAGAGCCTGAGGTATATAAGGCATAAGCTAATTGACGATCATGGACGGCTAAACCTAGATTCACAGCTGGTAACTCATGACGAACTTGATCAAAAGCTTCTAAAGTCAGAATCGGACAAGGGATATAAGCGTCTTGCTGTAATGCGTCACGGGTCAGCAGCAGTACAGGCTGGGCATGTTCGATGATGTAGGCATTGCGATCTTTGGGCTGCGCAGGATCTAGTGGTAGATATCCCCCACCGGCTTTTTGGATCGCCAGTAAGGCAACCAGTAGCATGACTTCGCGTTCTAAACTGACCGCCACTAAACGATCGGTGGTGACGCCTTGCTGACGTAGCCAATGCGCCAGTTGATTAGCACGTTCATTTAATGCTTGATAGCTGATCGAGTCTGGCCCAAAGGTTACGGCGACCTGGTCGGGTATACGCGCGACTTGTGATTCAAACAGCGCGATCATGTCCTGAGCCACAGGTAGCGGTAGATCGGTGGCGTTCCACGCTTTCAGCTGCGTACGTGATTCATCAGTGCTAAGTAGTGGCAATGAGCCTAAGCGTGCATTCGGCTGCTGCAGCATTGCAGACAACAGTTGCTTATAGTGGCCCAGCATACGAGCAGCCGTTTCTGGATTAAACAGGTCTGTGTTGTATTCCAAATCGACGATCACCCGAGCGCCTTGATCTATGACATCAAGGGTCAGATCAAACTTAGCACCGGTTTCAGGAATCTGAATCGCAGCAAAAGGGATACCCGCCAGCGAAAACTGTGCAGCACCTTGCTGAGACTGTAAATTAAACATGGTTTGAAACAACGGGCTGCGGCTCAGATCACGTCCGATGCTCATATGCTCAAGCAAAAGCTCTAAAGGCAGTTCCTGATGATTCAGTGCCTGTTGGGCTTGCTCAGCAATGTTTCGACAGAGTTGCGCTGTGCTGAGATATTCGTTTAAACGGACGCGATAAACTTGAGTATTAATGAAAAAGCCGATCAGCTCTTCAAGCTCTAAACGGCCACGACCTGCATGAGGAACGCCAACTGCAAAGTCATTCTGACGACTATAACGACTAAGGAGACTTTGCCACACTGCCAGTAAAGGAACAAAGACCGTCAGCCCCTGCAGCCGACAAAATTGGCGTAACGCATGAAGCCCATCTGCGCTCAACTCACTGCGTAGACGCGCGCCTTTGAGACTCTGCTGTATCGGACGCGGACGATCAGTCGGCAACTCCAGTGCAGGGACATGATCACCCAGATAACCTTGCCAATAATTGAGCTCACGCTGTAGGGTCTCGCCTGCCAGACGCTCACGCTGCCATAGCGCGAAATCCGCATACTGAACCGGAAGCTTATCCAAGGAGGCTGTCGACTGACCCAATGCCGCGCGATAGCCTAAACCCAACTCACGGACAAAAATCGGATTCGACCATGCATCGGAGACAATATGATGCAACAGCAAAATTAAGATTTGCGCGTGATCACTGATGTGAATCAGCGTCGCGGCAATTAAGGGCGGATGACTCAAATCGAATACATGCTGCGCGGCCATCCCAAGGGCGCGCTCGATTTGTTCATCTTGGCTGGACTTGTGATCAGACGACCAGTCCTGTCTAGCAATATGAAATGGGACAGATGCCAATACCTGCTGCTCTGCCGTACCATCAATCTCAATAAACGCCGTCCGCAGCACTTCATGCCGCGCAATAATCTGCTGAATCGCCTGCTCTAAAGCATCCGCATCTAAGTTGCCTTGTACTCGAAAAGCGCGCAGCAAATTATAGGCCGAGGTCTCCGGATCTAAGTGTTGTAAGAACCAAAGCCGCTGCTGGGCAAAGGAAAGTGGGAGCGCATCATGATGGTGACGCGGCGTGATCTGGTCTTGGTGCAGTTTATGATCAAAAGAAACATCACTATCCTCAAGCAAGAGCGCAAGCAGATCATCATCATCGATCAAGATACTCATGCCTCTGCCCCCGCCGCTGCACGTTTGGCCAGCAAGGCCGCGCGTTGCTCTGGAGTCATCTCAGCCAACTGACGACGTGCTTGTGCGATGGCTTGTAGGCGCCCACTGCTATCAAGAGTCTGTAAAGCTTCGGCTTGACTGGCTATGGTTGGATATTCAAAGACGGCACCTGGTGGTAAATCGACTTGCAATTGTTTGCGTATCCGCGCAACAAGCTTAATCGCCAGTAATGAATGTCCGCCTAGCTCCACGAAATTATCATCCACACTGATGGCGTTGGTCTGGACGTCGCGGTCTGTCAGCCCTAAGAGCTCAGTCCACAGACTCGCCAGTACCCACTCGATCGCATTACGCGGCGCGATCGTGATCTTGCTCTGATCTAAGGTCACCAAAGCAGGTAATACTTGGCGATCAATCTTGCCATTGGCCAAGCGCGGCATGGCTTGAACCTGAATCAAGCGCGCTGGAATCATCGCATCGGGTAAACGCTCTCCAAGGGAGGCACGCAAAGCAACCACATCCACTTGGTCATGCTCAGTTACGACAAAAGCATGCAGTTGTTGCTCTGCCCCAACGCCATGTGTGATCACCACAGCTTGACGGATACCCGCAAGCGTCGCCAGTGCATGCTCTACTTCACCGAGTTCCAAGCGAAAACCTCTGATTTTCACTTGATGATCGGCACGGCCCACCAACTCTAAGCCACCTTCAGATCGATAACGGGCTAGATCTCCACTGCGATATAGACGCTCGCGGTCATCAAAAGGACTCTGAATAAACGCAGGATGCTGTGCTTGCCCTAGATAGCCGCGGCTCAGATTTGCACCACCGATATAGAGCTCACCCGTAGCACCTGTCGGAGTCAGTTGTAAAGCTTTATCGAGGACGTAAACTTTATTATTTGCAAGAATATAATCAAGCGGAACGACCGCCGTCGACTGAACGACATCCTCTGCAATACGATGCGTTAACACCCCTACCGTTGTTTCGGTTGGACCATAGTGATTAAAAATCTGGGTCGAGGGTGAACAGGTTCGAATACGCCGAGCCAGATCCATGCTGACCGCCTCACCGCCAAAAATCAGCACAGCAGGTAATGGACTAGGCTCATCACTCAGCAACGCCTCAACATGTGAAGGTACGATTTTTAAACAATCGATCGCATGCTGCCCTAGC
>CAYJTU010000015.1:0-9687 GCA_964373105.1 uncultured Moraxellaceae bacterium
AACTGATCAATGGCAGCGATGATCCCAATTCAGGCAAACTTATGGCAGATCGCTATAGCGACCTCATCCCCAACCCACGGGTTGTACATTTGGAGGGGATCGGGCACTGGCCACAACTGGAAGCAGCCGAGGTGGTATTTCGTGTCGCACATCAGTTTATGACCCAAAACGGATAGCTAGCCATGCCCTTACACCGCCTTCCATTTCTCCAAAAACGCAGTGATATTCGCGATGCTATAAGATTTGCCATCTTCAAGGTCACTGGTATTGTGTGAATGCAGTAATTTGCCGTCTTGATCCAAGACGAAAATATGCGGATAGCCCGCGACTTTAGGATACTTGCTCAGAAAGGCTTTGTTTTCATTTTCATCACTGAAATTGACATGTACCAATACAAAGTTCTGGTCGCGTAGCGCTGTCAGCGCCGGGTTGCTGACAAAGACGCCTTCCAGACGGCGACACCAAACACACCAGTCTCCGCCGACTTCGAGCAGGATATGCTTATTGCTCTTTTTCGCTTCCACAATCGCAGCAGCCAAATCCTTGGCAGGATCAGCAGTTAGGCTGTAGATATGCGAGTCAACTTTGGCAGATTCACGCTTTTTGGCAGCAGGGACTGCAAGTGCATCTGCGGCTGCGGTTTGAGCAACGGCCTTGGGTACAGGAGTTACAGGCGCCTCGCCCTCGGCAAAGGCCAATACAGGGGTGAGCACAGCAAGCGCGAGACAGTGGGTAAGAAATTTCATGAGGATGCTTTTCCATGATAAGGAGGTGATCAATCAAAAAACACCATGACGCGGGTATCCGTCAGGGTGCCGTAGGGGGTGTTGTGTCTATCATTGCCATCTAGATCATTACGGTAAAGTAATCGCAACCACTTTGGCAGTCACCGGTGCGGTGCATTGTCCTTTTGGACTACAGGTCATATAGCTCACCAAGACGGTTTCATTCAGTTTATGGCTTGAAGCTTTGGGCAAGCTAATTGGTAGACGTAAGGTGACTGGGCCATTGGGATAGATCAGCAGCGGCTCTTTGGCCTCTGGGATCACTTCTTTTAAGGTTGGGGCGTTGTCAGTAAGTACCCCACGCGCTTTGATTTGCGAGTTTGCGGCCAGCTCAATTAAAGTCGGACGCCCGATGCCTTCAATGCCTTTTTTCGGTAAATCCTTGCTGTAGAGGTGATAGCCCTTTTGGATGGGGGCGAATGTCGCAACCAGTGTGGGTTGGTGCTTATCATCGTACTCAACGCTAATCGAGACTTTCGCGGCACTTTCTTCAAAAGACGCTAGGGATATGGCTGAACTGGTTTTAGCTGCTACCGCGCTCAAGGACGCCGTGAGTGTAAGCGATCCAATCAGCAGTGATTGAACTGCTTGAACGGAAAAGTGTTTGAGAAAGGACGTTGATACAAAAGGTTTAGACATGATGAGGTACGGCTGACTTACGGGATTAAGGTGAATCTCTCATCCTACAAGCAATCCCGCAAGTCATTTTGCATTTTTTTTGATAAGCTTTTTAAGATCAACCCTAAAGCCTGACCATCAGGTTGATCTTGATTTGATTTTAGATTGCATCCTGACGACGCGTTACGCCAGTCACCCACAAGATCGCTTGCTCTAAACCCACCCAGAAGTTGATCTTTTCTAACACTGGGTTCAAAAGATTAGTAATCACACAGTAGTCGGTATTCTTCTGACCCGTGTGATGCTTGGCGTGTTGACGAACGCCTTGCAGGATTTTCCAGTCTTGCAGCTTGGTCACAATTTTTGGACGCTCCGAGCGGTTTTGATGCGACCACTTATGGATCTGATTGCTATTGATGCTTAAAATCATCAGCAGCAGCAGCCAGATGCTGACACCACCAAATACGAAATAAGATATTGCAAGCACGACTAAACCAATCGCAATCAGGTCATAAGAACTCTGCCACCAGCTCTTCTTCAGGAAGTCACGGGGCTTCTCATGATGGAGTAGATTTTCACGGGCGATGCCGCCAACAAAGCGCATATCTGGGCGCGCATAGGCGTCCTCCAGCCAGTGCACGAAGCCGCTAATAAAGTCAGCCAATATAATAATAACGAATAATTTCAAAATAATAGATACCACTATAGCAATCGAAATAACCATGATCTGTGCTCCCATCAAAGCCCTATTGGCTCTGGATGGGTTCAGCATAGGCAATGCAATTTATGCATACAATACCATTATATCGAGGTATCATATAACGATACTATACGCATTATCCGATGATGCGACTGCCTCAACACCGACCTTAAAACCCATCCTTAAAGCAAGCTGAGCTGATCATGTCGAATACCGATTTACTGATTACCACACTCAAGCGCGTGCTGAAATCACGCGGCAAAACCTACAGTGAACTGGCTCTTGCACTGGATTTAAGTGAGGCCAGTGTCAAGCGGCTGTTCTCCGATAAGACCTTCACCCTGCAGCGCTTGGACGAGATCTGTCAGTGGTTGGAGTTGGACTTCTTTGAGCTGGCGCGGATTGCCCGCGGTGAGTCGATGGCTGTGGCGGAGATGACGGTCGTACAAGAACAGATCTTGGCCAATGACTTGCAACTGCTGGGGATCTTCTATCTGGTGCGCAATAACTGGCAGCTTGCCGATATCCTGCGGGACTACGAGATCACGGAGCCTGAAGCCATCCGCTTGCTGATCAAGCTCGATCGTGCGGGGCTGATCGAGCTGTTGCCGGATAATCGCATACGCCTGCGTGTAGCGCGCCAAGTCAAACACCAACCCTATGGCCCGATCCGTCTGCAACACGGTGAGATGATGACCAATAACTTCCTTGGCGTACGCTTCGATGAGCACGACGGTTACTTTGAGTTTGTCGGTGGCGATCTATCCCCTGCTTCTGCCCTGATCATTCAGCGTAAACTGGATCGTCTGACGGCGGAGTTCCATGAGCTCTCAGCGCTGGATATCAATCTCCCCACCCACGAGCGCACCCTCTACGGCCTCGCCTTCGGGATTCGTCCGTGGAATACCGCAGAGGAAATGTGCGGTCTCAAAAGACGGGAGGCACGCGCTAAGTCCTCTTGATGTATAGATATTTTTAGAATAATACGGCCATCATGCAGAATGAAATAAACCGAAAATAGCGGGTGCGACAATCCGTGCCAAATTGCTTGTTTTATCAGCTAAAAATCTGTATCCTATGCAGTCCATTTTCCCGTATATAGAGCGAGTTCAGCATGGCACGCGTGACTGTAGAAGATTGCCTAGGTGCAGTTGATAATCGTTTTGAATTGGTTTTAGTTGCGTCAAAGCGCGCACGTCAACTCGCTCGCGGTACCGCTGAGCCGACATTGGCGTGGGAAAACGACAAGCCAACCGTGATGGCACTGCGTGAAATCGCTGCTGGTCACGTGACCAAAGACATCCTGAAAATGAAAGATGAGCCAGCACCCGTATCAAACTTGGATGCGGTAATGTCTTCAATTTCATTGAATGACTTCACGTTCTAAGATTTGGGCTTAAACAGCCTGATCTAAAAAATCCCGCAACTATTGCGGGATTTTTTTGCGTTATTGTTTTGCATTACTGTCAAGTCAAGCGAATGCCCTGCGTTGCATCCTCATGTATAGCCAGATCAATGGGCATATGGGGGAAGAGCTGCTTTAAAGTCTTCACTTTGCGACCCTCTATGATTCGCCGCTTGCATAGTCTTTAAGCGCTTCACTCAACCAATTAAACAACAACCGGATGCGCTTCACCTGTCGTAAGTCACGGTGCATCACCAGCCACATCTCCATACTAAAAATCGTCTGCCCCGATAGAACTGGAATCAGTTCAGGAGTGCGGGCGGCTATACGCGCTTGGCAGCCACCTATCCCAAGACCAGCCCGCAACAGCGCGAGTTGCGCGATATCACTGTCGCTGCGGAAGTTAAATAGCTCGCGATTCATCACCCCGAAAGCCGTCGTACCACTGATCGATAGACGACGGTCAAAGCCGATTAGCGGATGTTGCTTGAGTTCAGCAAAGGTGGCTGGGTTTCCTCGGCGGGCAACATAGTCTTGGTGGGCGTACAAACCCACATTGACCTCTCCCATTTTCTTGGCGACCAATGCCCCTTGCACAGGGCGCACCATGCGTACAGCAATATCCGAGTCACGACGGAGTAAGTCCTCCTGCTGATTATTCAGCGAAAGCTCGATGATGATCTCGGGAAACTGCTGACTAAAGCCCGCCAAGATCCGCGGTAAGACTTCGGTGCCGATGATCTCACTTGCGGTCAGACGGATCACGCCGCGCTCCGACTCGCCCTCCGCCGATGCCAAACGTCGCACCGCCGCTTCAGCCGTGACCATCTGCTGGATTTGCGGTGCAAGGGCGAGCGCAGCATGACTGGCCTGAAGTCCGGTGCTAGAACGGGTAAACAATGTCACCCCAAGCGCCGCCTCAAGTCCTTCGATATGACGGGTGATGGTCGGTGCAGTCGTCGCAAGCAAACGCCCAGCCGCAGACAGACTGCCCGTCTCCATCACTGCGACAAAAGCACGATAGCTATCCCATGAATACGGCTGATCCTTCATTGCACACACCCTCTTCTCGGCTGAAGCAATCTCAGCAACTCCAAAAACAGCACCTATAAAAATCAGTACCCATAAAAACGTTATGCTGCTTTAAAGTTTTCGTTATTCCATTCTAAGCACCCCCCGCCTATCGTGCAAGACATAGATCAAGCGATCCTTGGCTGAATCACAAACCCATTAAAATCATGGAGCACCTGATGACTACTCAGCAAAACACCCCCAATACCATCCTCCCAACCGCACTGATCCTTGGTGCCACCGGCAGCTTTGGCAGTGTCATGGCAGCAGAACTGATTGCACAAGGCTGGCAAGTCCGCGCCTTACAGCGCAACACGGAAGTTGCCCGTCAGGAGCTTCCCCTGCTTGATGTCACTTGGTTGGCAGGTGATGCCATGAATGCAGCAGATGTTGCCAAAGCAGCAGTCGGCGTACAGCTCATCGTCCATGCCGTCAACCCGCCGAAGTATCAGCGCTGGCGCGAACTGGCACTCCCGCTGCTCGCCAATAGCATCGCCGCTGCTCGCGCCCAGAATGCGCGCATCCTCCTTCCCGGGGTGGTCTACAACTTTGCACCTGATAGCAAGAAAGCGATAGCCGAAGATGCCGCGCAGCTTCCTCATACCCAAAAAGGTCAGGTGCGCGTCGAAATGGAAGCGGAGTTGAAGGCCAGTGGAGTACGAACTTTAATCCTGCGTGCAGGTGATTACTTTGGCGGACGCGGAGACAGTGCGTGGTTTCATTATATTTTCAAAGCCGGCAAGCCGCTGTCGAGTATGCTGTACCCCGGACCAGATGACATCAGCCACGAGTGGGCGTATCTCCCCGATATGGCACGTGCCGCGGCGCAGATCCTTGCTCAGGAGTCTGAGCTTCAAACCTTTGAACGCTTCCATTTCAGCAGCTATCAACTGACTGGCCAGCAGTTTATCGACATTGTGCGTCGCGTGAGTCACCAGCCGTTTCTGCCAGTCCGTCGTTTGCCGTGGATAGTGATTCGCATCGCGGCGCTCTTTGCCATCTTGCCGCGTGAACTGCTCGAAATGCACTATCTCTGGCAAAAACCGGTGTTGCTGGATGATCGCCGTTTGCAAAGCTTTCTGGGTCACTTTCAAACCACGCCAATTGAGGAGGCTCTAAAAGCCAGTCTGGTAGGGATGGATATTGAGATTTAGGAATGATGTGTACGCATAAAAAACCCACCGAGATGGTGGGTTCTTTTATGCTAAAAACTCAATTAAAGCTATGCATAGATACTGTCTAGCTCAATATGAAAGCAAATGCGATCAAGACATCTGCGAGACTTTTCTTAACATAAAAAAGATCACAATGGCTGGAAGGATTAATGCCATAAAATTCCAGACCCCCATAACCAATAATACAATTTGATTAATGCCGCAGAAAACGATGTAGACATAAACTGCCCATTTCTTCATCATCCAGAGCCCCACCATACAAGCAGCCCCCACAAGTGCTGAAAAGGCTAAATAAGGCGGATACCATGCACCGATTGACTGTGCAATTGAAGAAAAGATTAAAGGGATCGTAACAAGCGCACCGAATAAACCGATAATGCACATGACCGTAATCGAAGTCGGTCTTTTTTTCGCTACTTGATCATCCATATGATTACTCTCTTTATTAGCAACCTTTAAAAACCATTTATATCACTCACGACAGACTCTGGATAAAAATCCGCAGCGACTTCAAGATCATCTCCACCGCCAGTACCACCAAGATCAAGCCCATCAGACGTTCAAAAGCCTTCAAAACACTGTCACCCAATAGCCGCTGCATCTGACCAGACAACAACAGCACCACCGCACAGACGGTCATCGTCACTGCCAATGCCGCAATCCACTCCAGCTTGCGATCAGGCGCTTGCGAGACCATCAGCATTACAGTCGCCATCGCTGAAGGACCTGCCAGCATTGGCACCGCTAAGGGCACGATCAAGGGTTCTTCAGGAAGCACGTCGTCTTGACTACCATGTGAGGATGCCGCAGGAAAGACCATGCGCATCGCAATCAGAAACAAGATAATCCCACCGGCCAGTTGCAAGGACAGATCGCTGAGCTGGAACATCTCCAGAAAGCGATGTCCGCCGAGCATAAACATCAGCAGGATGATAAAGGCAATCGAGACTTCACGCAGGATGATCTTGGGACGTCGCTTTGGTGCGACCCCTCTAAGTGCATTGACAAAAACAGGGACGCCGCCCAACGGGTCGGTAATCAATAATAATAAAATGGTGGCGGAGATGAAGGTGTTATCCATGCAACTACTCAACAGGTGCTACTTTGAAGCACTATGCTAGAAAACACACGACTGCATTGATTGATCGAATCCCATCAGTCGTGCAAAAAACGATATTAAAACAACTGTTTTGAAATAGCCATTTTTTTTGAAGGCCCCAATGAAGAAGCCGCTATTTTTGCAATAGCGACTTCATAGGATGACCTCAAACAGCGCATCATGTCACTACTTCATGCCGACCACTAACCGGCGTGCACTCATGATGCCCGGTTGTTGTTCTAGGCGAGCCAGCAGACGTGACAGTTGCGCGAGACCCTTCACTTCGATCTGAAGTTTGATGTTGGCGATGCCATTCGACTCAGTAATGGTGTTCACTTGCTGGATGTTGATCTGGTCAGAGAAGATCACTGCGGTCAGATCTTTCAAAAGGCCACGACGGTCATAGGCTTCAATCGCAATCTGCACCACTTGACCACTCGACGGCTGCATTTCCCAGCCCGCTTCGACTGCACGATCCGCATCTTGCACGATCAGACGACCGTACTCAGGACAGTTCAAATTGTGGATGCTGACACCGCGATGCTGAGTGATATAGCCTGCAATCGGTTCGCCGTGTACCGGTTGACAGCACTGCGCGACATGCAGTTCGACATTATCCAGTCCGTCAATCAAGATGCCATGCTGCGACAGTGTACGACTGGCACGAGCATGCAGTGCTGGCTTGAGCACCAGTTCTGGCGTGTCCTCATCCGGCTGCATCTGCTTGTTGATCTGGTTCATCAGTTGATGCAGGCTAATATCACCTGTCACCAAACCAATCAGGATGTCATCACCGCTTTTGACATTGAAGGTCTTGGCGTAGTCCGCCAGATCAATGCTTTTGGGGTGAATCGCCAGACGTGCCAACTCTTTGACCAGTGTTTCACGACCAATCTCAAGGTTCTTGCTGCGATCTTGCTGGCGGAACCAGTAGCGCAACTTGTCACGCGCATGTGCAGTTTTGATATAGCCCAGTGAGTTGACCAGCCAATCGCGATTAGGGTCGCGGTCTTTTTTGGTCAGGATCTCAACCTGCTCACCAGTCTTCAGCTTATAGGTCAGCGGCACGAAGCGCTGGTTGACCCGCGCGGCATAGCAGTGGTTGCCCACTTGGGTATGCACATGATAAGCAAAGTCGAGGACAGTCGCGTCTTTTGGCAGCTCTTTGATATCACCGTCACGGCTAAAGACGTAGATTTTTTCAAACTCGCCCCAGTCATTCAGCGGATCGATATCCCCTTCATCAAAGGAATCGGGATCGTCCTGGTTTTTTGACTTTTTGCCGTCTTGCTTGTTTTTGTTCTCTTGATAGTTCTCAAGCACACTGCGCAGCGAATGCAGTTTATGATCGAAGACGATATCGCCGTTCTTCTTACTGGCTTTGTTGCCTTCTTTGTAATTGAAGTGCGCACACACGCCGAGTTCAGCTTCGTTATGCATCGCTGCGGTACGGATCTGCACTTCTAAAGACTTGTTCTCCGCCAAAACGGCAGTGTGCAGTGAGCGGTAGCCGTTGGCTTTGGGATTGGTGATGTAATCATCAAACTGATCAGGGATATGGCGCCACAGTTGGTGTGCCACGCCCAGTGCGTGATAGCACTCAGGGACGGAATCCACCAGCACGCGCAGCGCACGAATATCATAGAGCTGATCAAAGCTGAGCTGCTTACTCTTCATCTTGCGATAGATCGAGTAGATATGCTTGACCCGGCCGGTGACTTCGGCTTTGATACCTTGTTCAGCCAAAGCATCTTGTAGCTGCTTGGTCATGCTCTGGATATATTGTTCACGCTCTAAGCGCTTCTCACTGAGCAGCGTTGCGATTTCTTTGTAGCGCTCAGGCGACAAGAAACGAAAGGCGATGTCTTCTAATTCCCACTTGAGCTGAGCGATCCCGAGACGATGGGCCAGCGGTGCATAGATGGTAAGGATCTCGCGCGCAACCCGCTCTTGCCGTTCACGTGAGGCATTGGCCAGTTCACGAACCGCAAAGGTGCGCTCAGCCAGCTTGATCAGCACCACGCGCACATCTTCGGTGACCGAGATGAGCATCTTGTAGATGCCGGACAGGTGTTCACGTTGGTTATTTTCGAAATGATCTTCTAGACGCCGATTGCGTTCAATCAGCTCGGACAAGCCCCCCATCGCCAAAGTACTGCGGATCAAGGCTTGGATATCGGGACCAAAAACCGTGCCGACTTCATCAAGGCTGATGAGTTTCTCACGTACGCTACGAAACAGGACGGCGGCGACCAAAGTCTCTTCATCCACACGCAGATGCGTCAGGATGTCCGCCATGCCCACACCCGCATGATAGGCGTTTGAACGCTGCTCAATTCGGGTATGCGCGGCATTGAATGCGCGGCTTGCCACCAGCTCACACGCTTGGTGCAATTGACGAATCGCCGACTTGGTGAGTTGTTTGGATAGACGCTTGAGCCAGCCGTCTAAATCTACTTCCACTTCACCATATACCGCAGGACCTGCACCAGAGACCAGTGCACGACTTGCTTCATCCATACGCAGCGGTAAATCTTCGCGTATTCTGACCATATCAACCTCTCGCCATGAGCGCGACTTTTTAAATCACTTACTAATCATTATTTTTGTTAAAACAACACCATAAACCACATGGTGCTGCCCAAAAGACGTCCCTACTTACCATCTCACTGCAATCAAACTGCAACAACTCTGCCAATCCATAGCATGCCTTCTACAAAAAACGTGTCAGTGATGAATATGCCGCGCTATGCCTGCCCTCGATAAAAGAGCTAGAGTCCGTCATAGTGCCTGTGCAAAAGCTGATATAAAAAGTAATTTTACAGCTTACTTTT
>CAYJTU010000015.1:9697-33601 GCA_964373105.1 uncultured Moraxellaceae bacterium
ACAATGCTATCGACTCGACATGGCTTGTATGCGTAAACATATCCATCACGCCAGCCCGCTGCATCACATAGCCTGCAGCGGTCAGTATACCTGCGTCTCGTGCCAGCGTCGCTGGATTACACGAGACATAAACAATCCGTTTGGCTTTGAAGCGGGACACGTAGTGCATCACCTCTTCAGCACCGGTACGCGGTGGATCAATCAACAACGCATCAAAACCTTGCGCCGCCCACGGCTGATGCGAGAAGTCCTTGGTCAAGTCCTGTGCATAGAACTGGACATTATCCAGACCATTCAGCGCCGCGTTCTCTCCGCCGCGCTCAACCATCTCTTGACTGCCCTCAACCGCAACCACTTGACCTGTCGCACCCACACGGCGCGCCAGCGGCAGGGAGAAGTTACCCAAACCGCAGAACAGATCCAAAACGCGCTCGCCTTCTTTAAGCTCTAGCAAATCGCACGCCAAGGTCACCATCTGGCGGTTGATATCGCGATTCACTTGCGTGAAATCAAGGGGTGAGAAAGCAAACTTTATACCAAAGTCAGGAAGCTCATAGTGCAAACGCATCGGCGCACCCACTTTATCGATGCGATGGACGGTGTCGTAGTTGCCGGGCTGTAGGTACAACTGCCAGCCGAGATTGCGGGCGTAATTAAGCAACTTCTCTGTGTCAGTTTGATGAAGTGGTGACAAATGTCGCACAATCATCGCCACACTGCCGTCTTCATGCTCATCACCGACCGCGATCTCAAGCTGGGGAATCTGTTCCCGCGCTTGCAGATCACCGAGCAACGCTTTCAACTCTTCAATCCGTCCGCCAATTTGCGCGTCCAGCACCTTACACTCACTGAGCTCGGCCAGATAACTGCTTTTGCGCTCACGGAAGCCGACCAGCATAGCTTCTTTCTTGATCACATACTTGGCGCCCAAGCGTGCTTTACGGCGGTAGTCGGTACGCGTTGAACGCAGTGCGGGCAACCATTCTTTTGGTTCAAGGCCGCCAAAGTGCTGAAAGTGATCACTCAAGACACTTTGTTTAAAGCCAATCTGTGCATCCGTCGACCAGTGCTGCAAGCTGCAACCACCGCACACCGTGAAGTGTGGGCAAATCGGTTCAACGCGATCTGGTGATGGGTTCTCCACCGACAGCGCATCTGCTTCTTCATACTTCTTATGGCTTTCATGCACTTTGGCCACCACCGTCTCACCCGGCAACGCAAAAGAGATGAATACTTTCTTGCCCAGCTTCTCAACGGGATGCTGGTACTTACTGACCGTCACACCCTCATCACCAGTGGTCGGCTGTGATCCGTAGTGACTGACGCCGCGTCCTTCATGGGACAGTTTTTCGATATTAAAAGTTAAAGCGGGCTGCTCACGCAGTTTCTCGCGTTGGTTACGTCTCATGTATAACTATCTTCTTCAATGCTGGCTGACTTGCTTGCAAGTATTTAAAAAATCAAAAAAGCGCTTTAAAACCATTCAAGCCGTGATGACTGTGCAAATGTGCGGTGTCCGCTGGGAGGCGTTAAAGGCTTTTTAAATGAATTCTGGCTATAGGGTTTTAACTAACCCGATATTATAAGACAAAGCGGTCTACTCACTGTGACTTATTTTTAATTGATTTGAACTTTTGGTTCATTTAGGGGAAAGCGCCCTCACCCCAGCCCACTTCGTCTTGCGGATGAGGAATATATTCCGTAAAGCTCCTCATCCCTGAGGCAGAGGTTAGGTGAGGGTGGTTTAAGTTAAATCACAAAAAAACACTCAATGATTACCAGCCTTCTAAATCACTTTTTCATATATGTAATTTACTTTTAAATCGTTCTATTGGGATAAGGTTCTTATTACGATAGCAACACATAAGGCGTTCCACTCATCTTTTTTTCTCATTAGTCAAGATTTGTAAATAAGGGGTCACATTCAATGTCAATTTCTAAAGCTTTCCGTCCAGCACTGCTCGCGATCAGCTTGCTTTCTGCCAGTTTTGCTGCAACAGCGGCAGGACCAAACGAACTCCTCAATGTGTCATATGACCCAACCCGCGAACTCTATGAAGCGTTTAATGAATCATTCGGGAAATACTGGGAAAGCAAAACAAAACAAAAAGTCGAATTTAAACAATCTCATGGCGGATCAGGCAAACAAGCCCGTGCAGTCATCGATGGCTTAGAAGCTGACGTGGTCACTTTGGCACTGGCTTATGATATCGATGCCATCGCAGATAAAACAGACTTACTGCCAAAAAACTGGCAAGCCCGCCTACCGAACAACTCAACACCGTACACCTCAACCATCGTGTTTTTGGTGCGTAAAGGCAATCCAAAAGCGATCAAAGACTGGGGTGATATCGTCAAGCCAGGTGTAGAAGTTGTGACACCTAATCCAAAAACCTCTGGCGGCGCACGTTGGAACTACCTCGCAGCATGGGGCTGGGCAAAACAACTGCCTAAAGGCACTGATGCAAGCGCACGTGCTTTCGTTCAACAAGTCTACGCCCACACCAAAGTACTCGACTCTGGCGCACGCGGTGCAACCACCACTTTCGTTGAACGCGGTCAAGGTGACGTGTTACTGGCTTGGGAAAATGAAGCCTACTTGGCGGTACGTGAATCAGGCGACAAGTTTGAAATCATCACCCCAAGCAAATCCATCTTGGCTGAACCACCAGTGGCTGTGATTGACAAAAACGTCGACAAGCATGGCACACGCAACCTTGCAACCGGTTACCTGAACTACTTGTACTCACCTGCAGGTCAGGACATCGCAGCGAAGAACTTCTATCGTCCACGTAACGCTGCAATCGCTGCGAAATACGCCAAGACTTTTGCCCCTGTGAAACTGTTCACCATTGACCAAGAGTTTGGCGGCTGGACCCAAGCACAGAAAGTTCACTTCGGTGATGGCGGTATCTTTGATCAAATCATCGTTGCAAATAGCTCGAAATAAGCAGCGCTGCTGTTAAAAATCCTCCCCTTGCGATCAAGGGGAGCGGTTCTCGAAAACCGATGATTCAAGTATTGATGTTTTAAAAATAGAGCTCTCTAAAACAACGCATTCTCCCAAAATAACGTTTCGCATTTAACCCCAACGCTAAACAAAGGTGAAGAACATGACGACGCTTATCCTTCCCGGTGTCGGTGGTAGTGAGCCTGCGCATTGGCAAAGCTGGCTTGAGACTGAACTTGCCGATGCCAAACGCGTCGAGCAAGCCGACTGGAACAGTCCCGTACTGCACACATGGCGTCAGGCGCTGGATCGCGAACTACTGCTCGGTGCCACAGAACCGGTGTGGATTGTCGCGCATAGTTTTGGTTGTTTGGTCACCATGTCAGCGCTATCGAGTCGGGTGCTGGCCAGTAAAGTGGCGGGGGTGTTGCTGGTGGCACCGGCATCACCGGAGCGTTTTTCGTTGGAAGGTTTTGCACGCAGTAACAAAGAAAAATTGAAAGATCAATCGATTGATACCACGGCGCATGCGCCAGCACTGCTCAGCCGCATCCTACCACGTGCACCGCTCGGGGTACCGATTCGTCTGATCGCCAGTCGCACCGATCCGTGGATGACCTTCGAAGCTGCGGAATGGTGGGCCACCCGTTGGGGTGCCAAGCTCATCGACTTAGGCGATGCGGGACATATCAATGTGGCGGCAGGCTTTGGGGCATGGCCACAAGTGATTAAAGAATTGAATACCCTGAAATATGGTTCACAAGCGGTCAAGCACTTTGCCACGCGTCATCTGGACGGTAATCCTGCTTTGACCACGGGCTCACTCACCGATCGTTTGATTCAGGATGAGCCCAGCAGTGCAGCCACAGCAGAAGATGAGACGTCGCTAACAACTCCGACCCTGAGTCCAAGTGTAACCGCGACGACCGTGGATCAATCAGCTTCAAATCAAGCCCGTTTTGATCAGGGTGCGGATCAAGTTGCCGATATCGACACATTAAAATTATTGAATAAGCAGGTGGTGTAATGAGTTCAACCCGCGTTTTACCTGGGTTTGGTTTATCTCTGGGCTTTACGCTCGTGTATTTATCGTTGGTGGTTTTAATTCCGCTGTCAGCGGTGTTTATCAAAGCATCCGGCATCAGTGCTGACGACTTATGGAAACTGGTGAATTCGCCGCGCGTACAGGCGTCATTTTATCTGACCTTTGGCGCGTCCTTGATCGCGGCACTGATCAATGTCTTTTTTGGCTTGCTGCTTGCGTGGTCATTGGTGCGCTACTCATTCCCAGGCAAACGCTTGGTCGATGCACTGATTGATTTGCCCTTTGCACTACCGACCGCAGTCGCGGGTATTGCGCTGACCACCCTATATGCCAGCAATGGCTGGATTGGTCATATTTTAGAGCCATGGGGTATCAAAGTCGCTTATACCCGTGTCGGTGTGACCTTGGCGTTGATCTTTATTGGTTTGCCGTTTGTGGTGCGTACCGTCCAACCGGTGCTGGCCGATCTTGAAGTGGAACTCGAAGAAGCCGCCACCGCACTGGGTGCGCAGCGCTGGCAGACGATTTGGTATGTGATTTTGCCGGTGTTGTTCCCTGCCCTGCTCACAGGTTTTGCACTGGCGTTTGCACGTGCAGTCGGTGAATACGGTTCAGTGATCTTTATCGCGGGCAATATCCCGCTCAAGACCGAAATTGCACCGTTATTGATCGTGTCGCATCTGGAAGAGTACGACTATGTGGGAGCCACCGTGATCGCGGCAATCATGCTGATCATCTCCTTTGTACTGCTGCTGCTGATCAACGTGCTACAAAACTGGGCCAGCCGTAAAACCGGTCGTACCGCGTAACGCAGTGTCACCTGCTGTGACCCGACGATTAATTAGAAATATTGTGAATTGTGAGCATAAACCATGAGTATTAACTCTTCACTCGGCAGCTATGAATTAGCCAAGCGCCTCGAGCGCAGTGACGCAACACGGGAAGCCGGCTGGCTGCGTGGACTGATTTTGACCATCAGTCTGGTGTTCTTTGTGTCCTGCCTACTGTTGCCGCTGATTTTGGTATTTGCCGAAGCGTTTAGAAATGGCTGGGAAACCTATCTGCGTGCCATCGTCGATCCTGAGACGATGTCAGCGGTCAAATTGACGCTGATTACGGCATTGGTTGCAGTGCCACTCAACGTGGTGTTTGGAGTCGCGGCAGCATGGGCGATTGCCAAGTTTCAGTTTCGCGGTAAGTCATTCCTGACCACCCTGATCGATTTACCATTTTCAGTGTCACCCGTCGTTGCCGGTTTGATGTTGGTCTTGGTGTTTGGTTCGCGCGGTTGGCTCGGTGAGTGGCTCAGTGACATTGATTTCAAAGTGATCTATACGCCGCTCGGCATCATCTTGGCAACGATCTTTATCACGGTGCCGTTTGTCGCCCGTGAACTGATCCCGCTGATGGAATCGCAAGGCAATGAAGAAGAAGAAGCCGCCATCGTGCTGGGTGCAAGTGGTTGGCAAACCTTCTGGCATGTGACCCTGCCGAATATCAAATGGGGTTTGCTGTACGGCGTGATTCTGTGTAATGCCCGCGCAATGGGTGAGTTTGGTGCGGTGTCGGTGGTCTCTGGTCACATTCGCGGTGAGACCAACACCCTGCCACTGCAAGTTGAGATTCTCTATAACGAATACAACTTCAGTGCTGCATTTGCGGTGGCCTCACTCTTGGCATTCTTGGCCTTGGTGACTCTGGTGATCAAAACCTGGGTCGAAAGCCGCGCTAGCCGCGATGCCAAAGACAAATAAGACAATCCGTTTGATATTTGCGAAACCATTCAAGCACCGAATTTAAGAGAATGAGAACGATATGAGCATACAAGTTAAAAATATTGATAAGTTTTTTGGTGAGTTTCACGCATTAAAGGACATCTCCCTCGACTTCCCAGAAGGCGAATTGGTGGCCCTGCTCGGCCCATCAGGCTGTGGCAAAACCAGTCTGCTGCGCATCATCGCCGGCCTTGAAAATGCCGATCATGGTCAAGTGCTGCTCGAAGGTGAAGACGCGACGACCACCCACGTGCGTCAGCGTCAAGTCGGCTTCGTGTTTCAACACTATGCGCTGTTCCGCCATATGACCGTGTTTGATAACGTCGCCTTTGGTCTACGCGTCCGTCCTCGCAGCACACGCCCCAATGAGACTGAAATCAAACGTCGCGTGTTGCAACTCTTGGACTTGGTGCAATTGGGTTTCTTGGCCGATCGCTTCCCAGCACAACTGTCGGGTGGACAACGTCAGCGTATCGCACTGGCGCGTGCGCTGGCGGTAGAGCCGCGCGTCTTGTTGCTGGATGAGCCGTTTGGCGCATTGGATGCCAAGGTGCGTAAAGAACTACGTCGTTGGTTACGTAACCTGCATGACGAACTGCATATCACCTCGATCTTCGTGACCCATGATCAAGAAGAAGCGCTGGAAGTGGCCGACAAGATTGTGGTGATGAACCAAGGTAAGGTTGAGCAAATTGGCACACCGCGTGAGGTCTATGAGACCCCTGCAACGCCGTTTGTGTTTGACTTCTTGGGTCAGGCCAATCGCTTTGAAGGACACGTTGATGGACATCAACTAAAGATAAATCAGGATTCCTTGGCGCTGCCAAGCTCCTATCAGCAAGGCAATGTCATCGCCTTTGCGCGGCCACATGAGCTCGAAATCCAGCTCATCGCCCAGCCGACTGCGCTTGCCGCGACCGTGGTGCGTGAAGTGTGGGTTGCCGGTCAGACCCATGTCGAAGTGGTGGATAGCAAGGGTCAAGTCATTGAGATCACCCTTGATCCTGAGCGCTTAAAAGCACTGGATCTCAAACCTCAGCAACAAGTGTGGATTACCGCGCGTAACCTGCACGTCTTTGAGAACATCGCGCACTGAGTTTAATCGGCATGATCCCTATTGGTAGGTATAGGGATTAAGCCTAAGATTGTTATAGATATATTATTTTTTGACCCACAACACTTATTATCAATTACTATAAATAATATTGATCATAAGCATTTTTGAAGCTAAGTACTCTTAAAGTAATGCATTGTGCCGTAGGGTCTCAAGTCATGTGTTTGACTCAAACATATCCCTTGAGGCCATGCTTAAAGAACCACCGAAATTCGATGAGAGCAAAAACATTATGAACTTCCAACAACTACGCATCATCCGCGAAACGATTCGCCAGAAATTTAATCTCACCGAAGCTGCTGCGGCTCTCTATACCTCGCAGTCGGGTGTCAGTAAGCACATCAAAGATCTCGAAGATGAGCTGGGTGTGCAATTGTTTGTCCGTAAAGGCAAACGGTTACTCGGTTTGACCGAACCCGGTCAGGCACTGTCCAGCATCGTTGATCGCATGCTGATTGATGCGGACAATATCAAACGTCTGTCCGCCGACTTCACCTCGACCAATGAAGGTGAGTTGATCATTGCGACCACCCATACCCAAGCGCGCTATGTATTGCCACCCATAGTAGCCCGTTTCAAAGAAGCTTTTCCCAAAGTACACTTGATCCTTCAGCAAGCCAGTCCAGTAGAAATTGCAGAACTTGTCGCGCACGGTGAAGCCGATATTGGTATTGCAACCGAATCACTGACAGGCTACCCCCAACTGGTGTCCTTCCCTTACTACCGCTGGGAACACAGCTTGATCGTGCCACAAGGCCATCCGCTTGGACAGCAAAAAACCATTACGCTGTCAGATCTTGCCAATTGGCCGCTGATCACCTACCACGGTGGCTTCACCGGTCGCTCCAAGATCGATGAGACCTTTAGACAAGCCAAGCTGACTCCAGACGTCGTCATGTCCGCACTCGATGCCGACGTGATCAAGACCTATGTCGAACTCGGTATGGGTGTCGGAATTGTCGCCTCTATCGCCTTTGATCCTGAGCGAGATCGTCGTCTACAACAGATCGAAACCTCGCTGTTTGGCGAGAACGTAACCTTGCTTGCGGTACGCCGTAATCATGTGCTACGTGGCTTTGCCTATAAATTCATCGAGCTGTGTAATTCAGACCTCGACATCAAGATCGTGCGCGAAGCAGCACTGTCTGAAGTGGCCTAAGCACTTTTTTCCAAGCCAACCTCCAATAAAAAAAACCCTCATCGTTTGATGGGGGCTTTTTTGGTGATGAATACGTTTTATACCGCCATGATCGGCACTTCAATCCCTAAGCGCTGGTTCTCTTGCTCTTCTACCCGACGCGCATCCAGCAACACATAGGCTTTGGGAATCAATCGACGTGCGATGCGATTGACAGGTCGCTCGACCCACGGATGCAATTTTATGCCCAGTGGATTGGTCTCGGCAATCGAGACATCACCGATCACCCGTGTACCCATGATGTAATCAAACCACGGACGGGTCACGCACCAGTTGGCGTTTTGATTGCTGTTCATATGATGCTCATAGTGCCATGGCAGATTTTGCTTGGCCCACTCGGCATCTAAGTGTGCTTTGCTATGCAAGCGCCAGTAGCGTGAAATCCCATAGTACAAACCCATCGTAAAAAACGGGGCGACGGGCAGGAAAACCGTACTTGCCGCAGCCAGACCGAGCAATGCGGTTTTCTCATTATAGATCTCACCATTCTTGAACATCGATTCGGCATAGCCTGCGTCATTGAACTGATTCAGCCGTGCGCGTTTGTGATGGGCGATATGCGTAAAGAACGGACTATTGCGAAATTTGCTGGGATACTCATGTAGCCAGACTTTATGGGCATACCACTCAAATGCATTCGCCGCAAAAACGCCAACTGGAAAACCGAGCATCACCATCACCTCATCATTGTTGATCAGGTGATTTTAGGAGAGATTGTCCACTGCACTTTGACTCTAGAGACGTCGACCCTAATGTCGTTTCAGTCCATATCAGCCTGGTTTTGCTTACGACGACGATAATCCGTGGGCGTCTCACCGGTCCAGCGTTTAAACGCCCGTGTGAAGGCCGAAGGTTCAGAAAAACCAGTTAAATAAATAATTTGGTCGAGGGGCAGCGGAGTACGGGAGAGCAAGCGCCGTGATAAGCGTTCGCGATAGGCGCCCATGACGTCGTTAAAATTGGTGCCAATCTGCTGTAAATCACTGCGCAGCATGCGCGGGCTTTTACCGAGTTTGGCCGCGACACTTTCCACCGAAGCAGTGCGCTCTTCCAATAAACCACCCAACTCGCGTTCCACCTGATAGATCAATTCACGCCGCTCAAGATCGCCCAAATACTGTTTGGCCACCACCTCGTGCATGAGTAGCAGCTTCGGCTCCGCCGCAGGTGACACCCGCTCAAGCTGGCTCGCATCAAAACGAAAACTGCTTTCGGGCATGCCTAATCGCACTGGGCAGCCATACACCGCTTGATAATGCTCAGCACGCGCGCCCTCGCTATAGTGCAGCCAAATTTCACTGGGTGCAAAAGCGCCCTCCGACACATAACGGAAGAACTGTAAGAAAATCGCAATGGCACACTCTTGGTAATGGCGTACGGGATGATCAAAGCCCGTGAGGATGGCGGTGTCCCCTTCGATACGAAGTTCAAATCTTAAGGCATCGGTCAGTAAGCGATGATAACGAATGGTTCGGTTGATGCCCTCGCCAAAAGTCGGGCTGCTTAAAAACAAATACTCCATCACCTGCCCGCGAAAAGGCGGCATCAGTCCACCGATCGTCAGACCGATATCCGGATCGCCACTGATCCGTTCTGCCGCCTCCCAAAAGCGTCGCTGTGTGGAATTGTCTCGCCGAACCGTCGTATCGGGGGGCACATCGGGCAGATTGACACTGGCAAAAATCGCAGCCGTATCCAGCCCCGCTTTTTGCATAGCTTGATAAGTCATCCACAGGAAAATGCCTGCGTCACTGGTCATGGGGTTTTGAGACATTTGAAATCAGTCGTATTTAGTCTTGGCATTGAGGTGAGCAGTATAGGATGAAATCTGACAGGCGTTAAACTCCTGCCGCTAAACTTCTGCCTTTAAACGATTGCGATTAAACCAGTACCACTAACCGAGTGCCATTAAAACTAAGCCTATGCAATTTCTATCCCCATACTGATGTGAGGCATGATCTTCAGTGCGCAGCAAATCTCTGTGCAGCGTATCCTGACCAGCCGGCCACCGATCTCAACCCTCAGCCGTTTCAAACTCAGGAAAAGGATCAGACAAAAACATCATCTCCTCCATCTCGGCAGGTCTGATGAGACATTGCTTCAACGCGGCTTTGATGCTCGCCTCATCCAGCCCCTGTCCGATAAAGACCAATTGTTGGCGACGATCACCAAAGGTCGGGTGCCAATGCTTCATGATCGACTTGACCTCTGCGTCGTCTTCGGGCCACTGATCTTGTGGCGTTGCCGCCCACCATGTCCCTGCAAAATCAACCCGCCCCAAGGTCCCTGCCAACGACCACGACAGCGCTTGGTCATAGCGCGTACTCAGCCAAAAGTAGCCTTTTGCCCGTACCAATCCACCGGGTAAGTCTTGCAGGAACTGCATAAAGCGCTTAGGGTGCAAGGGGAAATGGCTCTCAAACACAAAACTCGACATGCCATACGTGTCCGACTCAGAGACCTCCTCCCCCCTTAAAGTCTGTAGCCAACCTGCGGCTTGTTGCGCTTGCTCCAGATCGAATTTATGGGTGTTTAAAATCCGCTTGAGATCGATACGGCCATGATTCGCCCAGACCAGTTCCGCCTTTGGATTGAGCGACTTCAGGATCCCTTCTAATCGCTCCGCTTCTGCATCGTTGATCAAATCACGCTTGCTGATCACCAACACATCACAGAATTCGACTTGCTCAATCAACAGATCCACCACATGGCGCTCATCTTCCTCACCCAGGGTCTCGCCATGATCAGCGAGCGTTGCTTTGGAGTGATAGTCTTTCAGAAAGTTATAGGCATCCACCACAGTGACCATGGTATCCAGCCGTGCGATATCCGACAGGCTATGCCCGTCTTCATCCGTAAAACTAAAGGTCTCGGCAATCGGCAGGGGCTCCGAGATACCGGTTGCCTCAATCAGCAAATAATCAAAACGCCCCTCTTCGGCAAGACGGTTAATCTCAATCAGCAGGTCCTCGCGTAGCGTACAGCAGATACAACCATTGGACATCTCGACCATTTTTTCTTCTTGGCGCGACAATGCGGCGCCGCCGTCTTTGAGAAGCTGGGCATCGATATTCACTTCCGACATGTCATTGACGATCACCGCAACTTTAAGGTTGTCGCGGTTGTTTAAGACTTGATTGAGTAAGGTGGTTTTGCCCGCACCTAAGAATCCTGACAGGACGGTGACAGGGAGACGTTTCGCGGCATGCGCGGCATGTAGCGGTGCGCTTGGCTGTGTATTCATGGCATGGGCCTCAACAAGACGACTAAAGAAGATTAATTGTTATGTTATATCGTAACATACATAGAATCAATAAATAGTGCCATGCATTTTGCAAATATCTCTTTACGGCATTGAATACGATTAGATAGTATTGAATAAAATTCAACCAAACCATCCTAAAGATCATAAAACCATACGAATAGGATGTGATGCTTAACCAGTGCTCGCCTTGAGATATTCAAAATAACGGGGATTTAGATATGCGCTTGAACTACACACTGACCGATCATCCTTTATCCAGACGAGGGCGATTTTCACGCTTATCTCATCTGGCGTGGGGCGGACTACTCAGCCTGATTGCGCTGTTTGCGTTCACCACCAATGCACTGATCGTCGTGGGCAAGAGCGCAAATGCCAACTTCATTGATCATCCACCATCCCTCACCGGCTTGTTCTGGCCCTCCTTCATCGTGCTGATCGTCTTTATTTACTTCAGCACCGTCTTCATTATCCGCCGCTTACATGATCTCAATATGTCTGGCTGGTTCAGTCTGATCGTCTATCTGCCGGTGATTGGGTCTTTATTCTGGCTCTATTTGGTCGTGGCTCACGGCTCAACTGAGCGTAACCGCTATGGGCGTCCACGTGAGACGACGGTGTGGGAAGGGATTTTTGGGCTGCTATTTGCGGGGGTGTTGTTTGGTTCACTGCTGTTTAGCGTGATCTATGTGACGCTCAATCCCAGTGCGGATAATATGCATATCCTGAATCAGGCATTTAAGGCATTTTTGGGGCTTTGAGGATATGTCAGAAACTCGTCGTTTACTCGCATTTTTAATGAGCGCCGCCGATTGATTGGACTTGATCGGCATGGACATTTGATTTACAGACGGCGTCTTGCGCGCTTGAGGGCTTATCCACTAAGGTTGGTCTTGAACATAGATTTTGTTCATGAAAATAATTGACCCTTTTGAAAACGGGTCTATAAGGGGCAATGATCATGTCAAAGCTGGTCAAGATTTTGACCAAAGTCTTGCAACAGTTACACACAGAAATCGCCGCCAGCCAAGCGCAATTAACTGCGCAACAAAATCCTGAGGCGTTGCATCATCTCCGGGTCAGTTTAAGGCAATTGCGCAGTTTACTCAGGCCCCTACGCCCGCATTTAGACGAGGCGATGCGCTTAGATAGGCTGGTCAAAAAGAATATGACATTAACCAATGCAATTCGCGATCTCGAAGTACTCATCACTGAACTTAAAGCGCAAGACATGAATGATCTTGCTCTCGTTTATCAAAAACGCTTATCTCTAGCACTTTTAAACCTTGGGCAAAAACTTGAATTAGACAGCATCCTACTGTGGCTGACCGTCTTACCTGGATACTGGCGGCAAGCACTGACCAAACGCACAGCGCAAGATCTCGAGCTGCATATCGGTCTGCAGTGGCGGGCACAAAGCCATAAACTGCTGAAACTCATCCGCCAAAAAACACCCGATAAACATGATTTGCGCATCATCATCAAACAATTACGCTACAACAGCGAAAGCTATCACGCGATTTTTCCGAAACGCGCCAAAACATTGACCCAGCAGTTGAAGCATTTACAAGAGGTATTGGGGACGTGGCATGATTATTTGATCTGGTTGATTTACGCAGAAAGTCATACGGAATTACAGGCATTAATCCCGCGATGGCGGCAGCAGTTGCAACATTGGGAACATGAATCAGATCAAGCACTCAAAAAACTCAGGCGGAGTGTACTGCTTTAGCTTGATCCGCATAAAAACTTGCTGATCTGCTTGGTTAAGATCATCTGACCCAAACGACGCGCAATAAAAAACCCGCGCTAATCTCATCCTGATAGCGCGGGTTCCACATGTCAACGTCCTGTCATTGCTTCCATACCGTTTGTAGTTCATCATGAACCACTTACGTTTTCGTCCTACGGCTGTCCTTCCTTTTGGCAATCCTTGCCGACATCCCTGTGCCGTGAAGCCATTATGTTCAAAAGCTCCCTTTGAACATAGAGCAAATCACGTCTCATCATGTAAGCCAAAGACTACATCAGATGATAGAAGCACAATAACAGGCATTTGCTACAATGCGGTTACAACATGCAAAATACTGATAATACTACCTATTATGCAAACTGGTTCACACAAAATATCCTACCACCCTCAGCATACATGGGTTGATTTGCAACCATTAGCAGCAGTGCACACTTTGATCGATGAAGAGTTCATCAAATAGTAAATGAGGACTTAGCACCGCGCGGAGTTTGATGGATGGAGATGATTGATCAGAGCGTGGGATAGGTAAATCTTGTCATGACGGCATGATTTAGAATGTCGAATCTTTTTTGATTCAGCGGCACTCTTCAACGCCGAAACGATTCAACGCCAAATCACAGGCAATAAAAAACCCGCACTAGTATCATCCTGATAGCGCGGGTTCCACATGTTAACATCCTGTCATTGCTTCCATACCGTTTGTAGTTCATCATGAACCACTTACGTTTTCGTCCTACGGCAGTCCTTCCTTTTGGCATTCCATGCCGACATCCCTGCGCCGTGAAAGTATTATCGCCAAAAGGGCACGTTGATCCTAGAGCCATAAACGTCACAGCATGTAAGCCAAAGACTACAAATCAATATTCACCCAGACTAGCCTACGATCTTACGCGCGATCTGATTCCTTAGACCACTGATCCGATTACTTTTTTTATGAATAGCGCCCAGTAGTAATGCTTGCTTCGACCAGACCTGCACGCCTGCTTTGGCACGGGTAATCGCGGTGTAAATCAGCTCGCGGGTCAGCATGTCCTCTGCACTGTCATCCAAGACCATCGCCACAAGTCCGAACTCTGAGCCTTGGGACTTGTGGATGGTCAGCGCAAAAGCAGTCTCGATCTGCTCAGGGGGCAATCGGGTCGCTGCAATCGGGGCCTTACGATCAGGGAAGTAAACCCACTCCCGCCCAGTTTCATCCACCAGACAGACGCCGATGTCGCCGTTGGAGATACGTAGACCATAGTCGTTGCGTGTCATCATGGCAGGGCGGCCGCTATACCAGCCATCACGCTTGATCAGACTGTGACCCAACGCTTGCTGCAATGCCTCACCAATCGATCGGTTGATGGCATGCGCACCCAAGTCACCTGCCCGCTGGGCACACAGCACGCGGAACTGGTCAAAGGCGCTAAACAGCGCTTTCACCTGATCTACTGATAAAGGATGGGTGGCATCTTTAAGCTTGAGTAGATATTCAAAATACGGCTGAAAGCCTTGCCAGAGATGATGAAAGACCGCGCTGTGTGGCGTCTTAGCCAGATCAAAATACTGCACTTGCGCGCTCTGGGTCAGCGCTTTTAGCACCGCGTCTTCTTGCTGATTGAGCACGCCAGCAGCAAGTAGGCCAATACCTTCATCGGTTTTAAAGCGATTACTTTCTTGTAGTGCTACGCGATAGGGCGCTAAGGCGGGTACGGCATCCAAGTCCGCCAGTACTGCGCCCGCATCTACTGCGGCAAGCTGATTGGCATCCCCCAAGATGATCACACGGGTGCCGAGCGCTATCGCGTCAAACAGTAGACTGGCCAGCGCCAGATCGAGCATCGAACCTTCATCGATCACAATCAGATCAAAAGGCAGCGGTTCACTGCGGTGATAACGCGGCGTGCTGCGTCCGCCCAAGCCCAGCAAACGGTGGATGGTCTGCGCAGTTTGAATCTGCGCACCGCTCACCCCTGCACGACTAAACTCATCGGAGAGCACGCTTTGCATCCGCTGCGCGGCTTTACCCGTTGGGGCCGCCAAGGCGACACGCAGCGTCGGTGCAGCATACTGAAGGGCTTTGACGATCCGCGCCAACGTATAGGTTTTCCCTGTACCGGGCCCACCAGTGATCAAGGTAAAGGGATGTGTAGCGGCGAGTTCAATCGCTTGCCGCTGTAAGTCTTTGAGTGAGGTCTCAGCACTGAGGTCGACTGGCACGGCAGCGGGTGCAGTATCGGGATTGAGCAAAGCGGCCAAACGCTCGGCCAATTGCCACTCTTGATGCCAGTGTCGATAGAAATACACATAGCGCGACTGGGCACCTGCTTGCTCAACGACTAGCGGGGCTGGATTGATGAGCGCCTGCTCGCCTTGGGCCACCAGCGGATGACACAGCCATTCCACAGATCGTTCAGATTCATCAGCTGTAGATTGCTTCAAACAGGTATCGCCTGATTCGAGCGCGAGACCCAGTTGCTCAATATACGTCGCGATCGTCTCGCGTGTGTCAGCGGCGGTGTCTGGAAACTTGCTCAGTAAATTGCTTGCCAGTACCTGTGACCATGCAGGAGCTTCCACGGTTTGAGATGGATCGATCGTTTGAGTGCGTGTTTTTTTGATCGTACTCATACCCGACTCCTGATCTGGGCTTGGCCTAAGATGACGTCTAAGTCCAAAACCAATTGCGGATCAGGACGCCAATAGACGATGCCGGTTTGATCCGATTGAGCATGCATGCCGCGCAGGTACATATAGCAGGCACCGCCTAGATGCTTGCTAATCTCATAGTTCGGCAAGCGCACTTTCAAGTAACGATGTAGCGCTACCAAATAGAGCGCGGCCTGTAGCCAATAGCCCGAATGGGTCATGCTGTCTTTCATGGCTTGCGCACTGTAGTGTTCGAGTCCATCACCCAGATAATTACTCTTGTAGTCCGCGACATAGAACTGACCCTGATGCTCATAGACCAGATCGATAAAGCCTTTGAGATAGCGTATCGCTTGGGTCTTGTGGATCTGTGGCACTTGGATACCGCTGTCATGCAAACGCTTGACCAAAGCATCACCATCGATACGTTCATCTTTCAGGGACAGATGAAACTCTAGCTCACGCACGCGAGCATTGAACTTCAGGTTGGATAGCTTCGCGCCATCGGGCAATGGCGCATCGACGATATCGCGGAACCACGCGACCATGGTCTCGGGATCGACATCAGGGATCGCATGACTCTGCATTTGCTTGGCAAAGGTGTCCGTCCATTTGCTGCGCGCATCGTCATCAAAACGCGGGTCGAGATATTCCAGAATTTTGTGTAGGCAGTTACCACCATTAGCACCGCGCTGGAAACGAAAGCGCACATCATCAGGCGCGATGTCATCGCCGATATCCGAGGTGGGCAGGAGCAGCTCGCCTTGTTTCATTTTCAAAGCGAGGGCTTGCTCGGCTTGGGCTTGTTTGAGTTGCTTCGCGGTTGGTTTAACGGGCGGCATAGCCATAATCGCACTATCGACAAAATACTCATCCTGCGGTTCATCATCGGCATACTCAGGTCTCACCAGATCATTGGCGAGCAGGACCTCAAGCTTCACCGGCTCGACATCGCGCACCAGTGCGCTAAAGCTGGTCATGCCCCAGGCTTTAAAGTGGCGGTGTGCGATATGGCGTGTCGCAAGTGTGCCGCGCTCAATCTTGGGCGGTTGATAGCGAAAATCAGAGACCTCATTCAGTGGATCTTCGATCTGAACGAGCGCAGGATGCTGGCCGACGAAATCGTTCACGCCTAGCGGGAACCAATGCGAAAAAGACGGTAGTGACGTTTGACCTTTGGCATTGGTCTTTTGCGCTTTTAAAAACAAATACTGACGATACTTGGCGCGGGTTAGCGCGACATACAGCAACCGCCGCTCTTCGCCCACTTCCCGCTCGGCGTGCTGATCCATGATCTCTTCGACCTGACTGTCAAAGCCCAAGGTGCGCTGCTCATCTTCGAGATAAAAGACGACTTCGGGTTGCTTAGTACGCGTTGCCAGCAGCTTGTCCTTAATGCCGACCGCAAAAACGATGGGAAACTCCAGCCCCTTTGAACCATGGATCGTCATCATCTGCACACCACTCTGACTCGGCAGGGCACGCTCCACTTCATCACCGCGCTCGCTGGGCTTGGCCACTTGGCGTAGCAACCATGCCAGCAGATGATGTGATCCGACGCGTCGCTCACTCTGCCGATGCAACAATTCAATCAAATGACGCAAGTTGACCAGATGGCGCTCACCGCTAACTCCGGCAGCAGTGCCATGATCACGCGCCAGACGCTGCCAAATCTGATAACGGCCTGCAATGCGCTGCCATGCAGCCAAGAAGCCCGACTTCGCCCAAACTTGGGCATCAATGGCAAAGGCGGCTTGCTGCTCGGCAAAGTCCATCGCTTGTTCTTCCAGCGTATCCAGTTCGGCCAAGGTCTTGCCGATCATCACGCCCGACAGGGCCCGGCGGAAATAATCCTCACGATACGGCGACAGCATGAGTTGCATGATCGCCGCCAAGTCATAAGTCAGCGGACTTAAGAACACGCTGGTTTTCGATTGCCGCCAGACCGGGATATTGGCCGCTTGCAGATATTGCTCCACGGTATTTAAATCGCGATGGCTCGATGCCAGCACGGCAATATCTTGTGGCAGGACGGGCTTTCCTTTGATCTGGAGCTGCCCATCAGCACTTGCACGTAGCAACTGCATAATCCGCCATGCCGTTTGACTCAGCTCATCGCTGTCTTCGTTCAATTGGATCAACCGCAAGGGAGTTGGATTCTCTACACCATGATCGATCAACGGTGCGTGATCACGTGGTGCGGCGGTGACTTCTGGGTAATCCACCCCATCTCCCAAGGTGTCGTTGTGACTCAGGAACGCATTCACGGCATCCACTAACGGCGCAACAGAGCGCTGATTTTGATCGAGCGCATGCACCTGACCAGAATCCATCACTTGTTTCTTGGCAGACAAATAGGTATGGATATCGCCGCCGCGAAAGCCATAGATGGCTTGTTTGGGATCACCGACCAGAATCAGACACGGCGCGTCGGGGTCATCTTTCTTGAAACGCTGCTGCTGGATCTCGCTTTGAATAAACTGGCGATAGACACGCTCGACCACCCGATCCTGATCGCTGTTGGTATCTTGAAACTCGTCGACCAACGCCACCGGATAGCGATGACGGATCTGCTGGGCCAGCAGCAACCCCGACTCGCCTTCCAGCGCCTGCGCCAGCATATGCATTTGCTCCGCAAAGGTCGTCTCACGATGCTCCGCCAAGAGCTGAGGAAACTGTTCGCGCACATGCAGCACGATATGATGATGTAGATGGGCTTTGGCGTGTTTTAAGCTGCCAAGCAGACGGCTGCGAAGTCGCACAAAATCATTGATGCGCTCTGATTGCGCACTGTTTAAATGATCTTGAATCCATGGCAGGGCAAAACCCGCTTTATTAAAATTGGTACTGAACTTTTGCTCTTCGAACAGACTGAGTAGCTTCATCTCTGGACGGTTGTCTGCCATGGTGAGGATGTCTTCAAGGCTGGCATGACTCATCCACTCAATCAGCGCGGGAAAGGCGTCATGGAAATTGGCCAATATGCGGTTGCCATAAAAATAAGGCTGCGCACGTGCCCACGTTTCTAGCCAACTGCCCCAATCCTCTGCCGCAAGCGTCGCTTGAAACTGACTCAGTGCAGGATAATCAAACTCAAAATCCGTCACCGGTGCAATCTGCGCACTCAGAAAATTCATGACCGTCTGCACCACGCGTTCATGATCGGCAACATCGGTGATCGCACCACTCAGCACCAGCATCTCAATCAATCGTGGGTCTTGCTGACTGCGCCACTCGCGCAGCGCATCGTGAATCAACTGCTGGATGAGTTGCTGATCTTGCTCGCTGATCTCGCGCGGCTCACCCTGCCCGACATCAAAGGCAAATTCACGCAGGATCTTCTGGCAGAAGCTGTCGAGCGTATTGATGAAGAGTTCATCAAAGGTATCCAGCGACAGTCGTAATTGATTTGATGCGGCTTGCCGCTCAGGTACAGACAGCTTATGCAGCAAGTACAGCCCCAGCACATCCTTGTTTTGCTCAGCACGTGCGATCGCTCGCTCAGGGTGGCTCAGGGATTCATTGAGCAACGCCCAGACTTCATGGATACGTAGACGAATCCGATCTTGTAGCTCTGCGGCGGCGGCACGGGTAAAGGTGGTCGCAACGATCTGGCGGGTTTGTAATTTACGCTCAACCAGCAACCGCACGATGAGTGCGGACAGCGCCCAAGTCTTACCCGTGCCAGCCGAAGCTTCAATCAGGTGCATGCCGTAGAGATCGAGACTTAGCGCAGGCGTGGTGAACGCGTTGGCGACGATCATGTGGCTCGTATCGGTCATGCGCTGACACTCCCGATCTCATCTTCCGCGATACTAATTTGCGTGACCAGCGGCGTATAGAGCAGCGCCGCATAGCGTTCAAAATCATGCAGAAAGGCTTGCGCGGGATCCTGCCCTTGGAGGATCAATTGCCAATCGGGATGCAAGGCACGGTCTTCGTTTTGCGCGGTGGGGATATAAGCATTGAACTCATCAGCACCCAGCCATTTGGGCAGCAGATCATCACCGCTTAAAATCTTCGCCTCGCCAGTCTTTTTATCGACTTTAAAAGCCTCAAGTGCAAGAGCAGGCGGTAACACGAAAGGCCGCTTGGCCGCAAGTTGCCAGATATAGAGCCAGTCTTGCAGGTATTTTAAGGCATCGTCCACGGTGATCGGCTGGGCAATCAAGGTCTGCTTGCTGTAGACGCCGATGCGCTGACCAAGGCCGCGGTCCACGTCATCAGCAGTCGTCCCTCGCCATACTTGCCAGAGCACATGTTCAATCCAAAAGCGCAACAGATGCTTGCCCTTACCACTACTCGCGGACTGACTCAGCCACTGGGACGCTTGGCTGTCGCTCGGCACCCGGATCGAGAGCTGAATTTGCGGCTGTACACGCTGCACCAATACTTCCGTTTCGCGCAGATCTACTTTCAGCAAGCGCTCGGTCAACAAATTCACGTGACCGCCATACAGACGAAGGCGCTCCTCAATGGTGACCTGCTCGCGCTCACCGCGTCGCCAATACGCCGTGCCCGCAGCGCCAATCGGCAGTGCGGCTGACCACTGGGTGGCTTGCAGAGGCTGGGCGCTTTGTTTGGCGAGTTGAAACTGATGACGCAGTTGGTACTCATCAAGCTTGTTTAAGGTCAGCGGCTCATAGCCCGACAAACCTTCTTCGAGATAGATGCGTCCGATCCGTGCCTGTGCCATGAAGTAGCGGGCAGGTTGAGTCAGGTCTTTGATGAATTGCTGGGCATTGAGGATGCCGATCTCAGGACTATCCACCCCTTGTGGTTCGGTCATCGATACATCTGACCAAACCCGTGCAACGGATTGGCGTGGCGGCTGATTCAATTGACGTGCGACCTCAAACCACACCCCGCGAGCGCCGAGCGGGTGACGCGGATCAAAGTTGGCCTGCTCAAAGGGCAGCAAGGTATGCCGCTGATGAATACTCTGATCCAGCGGCGATACCAATTGCTCAGTATCAGTACCACTTTCCACCAGACTCAGATGATCACGTAAGAAATCCATGAGCTCTTGCACAGGGGCTGCGGGCAAACGCGGCTGATCGTCCTGCACATCTTGGCCGTTGTAAAACAGCCAGCAAGCATCGGATGCCAGCATTAAAGCATCCAAAAACGCACCCAAATCATCTTCGGTGCGCGAGCGATCACCGAGTACCGATGGAAATGCACCGATCAAATCAAAGGTGTTTTTCTGCTCGCGCTTAGGGAACTTACCCGTGTCCAAATTCAGCACTGCTATCACCCTAAAGGGAAGCGGTCGCATGGTGCCTAGACGCGCAAAGGTCACGCGTCCGGTCGGCGTCGAGCTCTGCATACTGGCGGTGAGGGTGGCTTGCAGTTCCTCTAACACAAAGCGTAATGGTAGGCCGTCCAATCGGACCAATCCATCATCGGTCTGACTGCCACTATCGACAGTCGTCTGCATAGTCGCCAATGCAGCCCGTGTATTCTTCTCCATCTCATCGAAAGCCTGCATGAGGCTCGCCCAGCCACGTGTCTCACGCTGGGCATCAAAAGCCTGCATCAGATCACTACGCAGCAGCAATAACCAGTCAGCAATACTGCGCTGGCTACTCAGTTCAGCACGGTGCTGATGTAAGTCCTGATAGAGCTGCTCCATGATCGCGATCAACTCAAAGTCATCACGCATCAAGGTCGTCATCGGCAAGGTATCAGCGTATTGGATCGCAACTGGCATGGCCATGCCCAGAATCAAACGGTCCAGCGCAAAGCGCAAGGTGAAACGCACATCCACATCCGCCGCACTCAAGGTCTGTGCCAAATGCGCGCCATCAAAGCCACGACGAAAGCCCGCCTCAACCAACAGCTCACCGATCCGCGTCACTTGCGGCACGCTTAAACCATAGCTCTGCTGCACAGGCGTCAGCGCGAGCCAATCCAGCAAGGTCTCACATGACAAACGCCCCGCCAGCAACATAAAGCGTCCGGCAAAGGCCTGCCACAAGGCTTCAACCTCTGGGGAGGCAAGTCCCGTAATCTCAATCGGCACACTGATCTCAGCATCGGGATCAAAGCTGCGCGCGCTTGATGAACTAAATACCGCCCGAATCAGAGGGGCAACGTCATTGAGATCAGGTACTAACACTAAGATGTCAGAAGGCAACCGTGCCTCGGCACGTGCAACATCTGCCCCCAACCACTGAATAATTTCCTCACGTAGCACTTCAAGTTGACGCAGAGTCGAGTGACAGGCATGGATCGCAAGTGACTGATCCTTGGGATCAAAGTTCCAATCTTTGACATTGGACAGATCCAAGGCATGCTGCTGGATTTGGGACAAGACGCTCGGTTGATGATTTGGAGAATAAGTTGAATAAAAGTCTTCTGAGGGCTCGACAAACGCATCGCTCCACACCTCTTGCACCTGCTCAGTGAACTCACCACCGGACAGATTGACCAACAGCTTAAATACTTCACGCGCTTGCTTGCCCATCCGAGTCAACAGAGGATGCGTTTCACGACCTTCGGCATCCGATGCACGCTCGCTTTGCCGACGTTGTAGCCAGCGACTATCGACCAGATCAGCCCAATACTGCTGCGAGGGGTTGTAGTGCAGCAGTGTGATATCGACATACTGCGCAAGCTCACGGATGAACATCAGCTCCGCTGGCGGCAATTGAATCACGGTAAAAATGGTTAAACTTTTCGGGAGTTTTTTGGCCTGCTGAGGATCGTTCTTTAAGGTGGTCCAGAATTGCTGAACTTCCGCCTCCCGGCGTGCAAAGGTTTGACTGAATAGCGTCTTCCACAGCCATGCCTGCCACGTCTGCATCTCGGCATAGCGCTCCACCAACCAGTCCGGCTTGTCCTCACCAGATAGGCGCAGCAAGCCACCACGGCCCCAGATCCGCAGCCACTCAGGTCGATAGGTCACATAGCCTGCAAACACTTGGGCGATCTGTGAGGACAGCACCCAGATCTGGCTTTTGACTTCCGCATCATTGCGCGCGTGCTGCTTGCTGCTGTTGCGATGCACTTGGTGGGTCATGATTTTTTTCAGCAGGAAATTTAGCGCAGCAATCGCCTGTGGATCGACCGCTTGTGCAGCATCAGCCGTGCTGATAAACGTGCTTTGATAAACCTGCCAGATATAGGCAAAGATTTTCCAGCGCATGATAGCGCCTGACAGTGGTGCTTGTTGCTGGATTTTTTGAGAGAGATCGTTGGGGTCGCGCTCGGCCAGACGCCCGTAAAGCTCCCACTGAAAAGCCCCGATAAAGTCGGTGGAGACCTGGGCAGCGATGCCATGCTGATTGGCTAAATAAAGCTTGAGCCAAACCCCCACGCCGTGTGAGGGAATCAAAATCTGACGCGATTCAAACACCCCAAGCGGATGATGCGCAAAGAAATCCAGCATCTCTTCAAAAAGACGCTCGATCCGCTGGCTTTGCACAATTCTTAGCATAGATAACGCTCAAATTCCTTTACAAAACATTGCTTTTTTTGCAGTTGATTCAATCTGTCACTGACAATTGCCACACAGATATGTGACATCTAAACATGTTTTCACTCTCGATTCACTATTATGTTTTGAGTATGATGCTGGAATGATCAACTCAGACAATTTGTGCGACTTGATCTATCTACACATGCTGCTCAAACAGAACTGATCCATGCCGTGGTCAGCCACGCATAACTAAGAAAAGGGATACGCATGAAACTTGATAAATTACCCGGTCAAATTGACCCTAGCCTTGATCTCGATGATGTCCGCCGTGAAGCCATCGCTATGGTCAAGAAGCGCGCCTATATTTCAGCAGGCATCGCGGCAGTCCCCGTGCCATTCTTAGACGTGATGGTCGATGCAGGCTTACTCAGCCAATTGATTCCCGAAATTAATGTGATGTTTGGCCTTGCTGAAGAGCGGATGCCCGCTTTTGATCTGGAAACCCGCGAAGTGCACTGGCGCGAAATGAAAGACCGTGGTGTAGAGTTTGCAGGGTTAGTTGCGACACGCGGTGTGGTACGCATGTCGATTCAAGGCATGGCAACGCGCATCCTGTCCAAACAAGTGATCAAGTTCGTGCCGCTGGGCGGACAAATCATAGCCGCGACGATGGGCTACTACGTCATGAAAAAGATCGCAACCGATCATATCAATGAATGCTATGACCTCGCCAAAGGACTGCAAACCAAGAAG
>CAYJTU010000016.1:0-32449 GCA_964373105.1 uncultured Moraxellaceae bacterium
TACGCCCCAATCATTCACCTCATCAAAGAAGACATTAAAGGCAGGCTCATCAAATTGGATGATATCGACACCCGCAGCTTCTAGTTCCTTGGCTTCTTCATTGAGAATTTTGGCAAATTCCCACGCGAGTTTTTCACGGCTTTTATAGTGGGCATCATAGAGCGTATCAATCATCGTCATCGGACCGGGTAGGGCCCATTTAATCGGTTGATTGGTTTGCTGACGTAAAAACTTAGCGTCTTCAACAAATACAGGTTTTTGACGCGATACAGCACCTACGACGGTCGGTACGCTTGCATCATAGCGATTACGAATTCGAACCGTTTCACGTTTCTCAAAATCAACGCCGTTCAGATGCTCAATAAACGTGGTGACAAAATGTTGACGGGTTTGCTCACCATCGCTGACGATATCAATGCCAGCGTGCTGTTGTTCTTGAAGCGACAAACGTAACGCATCTTGTTTGCCTTCCATGAGTTGCTCATCTTGTAATTTCCAAGGTGACCAAAGTTTCTCAGGCTCCGCCAGCCAAGAGGGTTTCGGTAAACTGCCAGCAGTTGAAGTCGGTAATAATATTTTCATAATCAATGATCTTGTCTAGTTTTGTCTTGTAGGGTTGGGTTCATTAAACAACGTAATTTGTAGCCCATTGCGCTAGAATAGTTTGATAGGGCTTTATGAAGTGCTCTTCAGTAAATTTTCCTTGCTTAACCGCCAATTGGCTACGTTCTTCGCGATCATAAACAATGCGCGTTAATGAATAATCTTGGTTATTCAAACTGGGTTGATAACACTCCGCTGCTGCAGAGTTCGCATTGTAAATCTCAGGTCGGTAAATCTTTTGAAAGGTTTCCATGGTGCTGATGGTGCTGACAAGCTCAAGATTGGTGTAATCAGCGAGCAAGTCACCGCGGAAATAAAATGCCAAAGGGGCAGCACTATTTGGCGGCATAAAATAGCGAACCTGTAAGCCCATTTTTTCGAAATATTCATCCGTTAAAGAATATTCGTCTTGTTGATATTCAATGCCTAATACGGGATGCTGATTAGCAGTCCGATGATAAACCTTGCTACTTGAAACGCTCAGACAAATAACGGGTAGTTTATTAAAGTTATCTTTATAGGTATTCGAATTGACAAAAGATTTAAAGATTTTGCCATGCAGGGTGCCGTAGTTTTCAGGCGTGCTAAATTGAGCTTGATTCTTATTATGCTCTGACAGTAATACGCTAAAATCATAATCGCGCACATAAGAGGAAAAGTTATTCCCGACAATACCTTCAATACGTTCGTTGGTTTTTAGATCAACAATATTCGTTTTCAATATTTCAATCGTCGGGAAGGTCTTCCCATTGCCTTCAATATCAATATCAACGGAAATGATTTCAAGTTCGACAGCATAACGATCAGCTTTAGGGTTATCCCAATGCGCCAAATCATTGAAACGATTGTTAATCATCTTTAAAGTGTTGCGCAAGTTGTCTTGGCGACGCTCTCCTCTAGCCAAATTCGCAAAGTTGGTTGTGATGCGCGAGCTATCTGAGGGATGATAGTTTTCATCGAAGCTAATGCGCTTAATCGTAAAAGCGAACTCTTTACTCATGGTGATCTGGTGTCCTAATTTCTGAAGATAAAACCTGAATTTATTTCTGGCTTTTAAAAGCATGGTGGGATTTATACTTGAATCACCGCATGAATAAAAATGATTTTATTTCAGAAAATAGTGAATAAAATTCACGATCCAGCGTTCTGTTGCGTTGAGCAATTAAGAGTGAATATGTTTCAGCTTCACCTGAGAAAATATCAGTGCATTAAACTTCTGGACTCATCCAAATCACTAAAATATAGGCTTTAGGTTTAACCGCTAACGCCATGTCGAACACGCTCAAACGCCAAAAAAACGGACGCTCTCAAAGATACTAACCGTTGGCGTATGAGCAATGGCCGTGATTGAATTAAACGTGGTGTCAAATTCTATAGTGATGCCAAGGAAAATGATCAGGTTTAATTTTTTCAAAAAAAACGCTATTTAAGATCACTATTTTATGTGTCTAATTGTTGCTGTCATATTATTAGTGGGCTTTATAAGATTTAATATTATCCTCTCAGCAAAGCCGCATTATTAATAACATCATGGACGTAAAAATATGATAAATACTAATAGAATCAGTACGACAGGTACTTTTGTGCGTATGGTGAATTATATCGGTTTATTATTTTTAACGTTTATTGTTGCTGCCTGTGGTGGTGGTAATGATGATAGTCCGCCTAATGTTACGCCAGTGAGTTCTTTGCAAAATATTATCGTCACCCCCGTGTCCTATAGCATCGCCGCAGGCTTAACACAGCAATTCTCAGCGACGGGTATTTATTCAGATGGTACTTCTAAAGTGATCACCGATGTCGACTGGTCTACGTCAGATAATAATCTGGCGACGATTGGTACAAATGGCGTTATAACGACGAAATCGGTTGGGGTTGTAACAGTTACGGCATCTCAAGGATCAATCAAAGGTTCCACGCCACTTACGATTACATCAGCATTGCTGAAATCAATTAATATTAACGTGCCTATCGCAGTTATTCCTAAAGGGTTAAAACAGCAACTCACGGCTGCTGGTATTTTTACAGATGGCAGTACTCAAAATTTAAATAACGTTACTTGGACTTCCTCAAATACAAATGTAGCCGTGGTAGATGCTTCAGGCCACTTCACTGCGATTGCTGAAGGGATTACCAGTATTGGTGCTAGTTTAAACGGTGTCACGGGCTCAGTATCCGTTACTGTATCTAAAGCTGAACTACAGTCCATCAAAGTTACACCGAATACAGCCTCGACTCCCGCAGGTTTAACCCAAAAGTTTGCAGTTACTGGAACTTATAGTGACGGTTCTACATTAAGCTTAACCACTGGTGTCGTTTGGAGTTCTTCAAATACAGCGGTTGCAACGATCGATAACACAGGTCTTTTGACTGCGAAAACAGCTGGAACTAGCCAAATTACCGCAACCGTTAATGGTGTTAGTGGTTCGGCAGCGCTGACGGTGACTCCCGCTATTCTAAAATCGATTACGATTGTATCTTCCACCCCTAACGCTATACCCAGTGGTCAAACGTTACAGCTTTCTGCTACGGGCACATATTCTGATGGCACCAGTCAGCCTCTGAATAATTCTCAGTGGACATCGACTAATACGGGAATAGCAATTGTAAACTCAGTTGGACTTGTCACGGGGAGAGGTGCAGGAACAACCACCATCAATGCCACTCTTAATGGTGTGACCGGTAGTATTTCGGTCACGATCAGTGCGGCTATTCCGGTATCGATGCAAATTGAAGGTTCAGATAGTCCATATGTGGGTTTGTCGAAGGATTATAAGCTCAATATCACATTCTCTGATGGTACGACCACTTTACGGGAGAATCATCCAGCCTTTGTATGGAGCTCATCAAATACGACTGTAGCGACTTTTACGGCTCCTAATTCTGGAAATCTGAAATTTCTGGCTGCGGGAACAGTGACCATTAATGCAACCTTTAGTGGGTTGAGCGCTACAAAAACAGTGACTGTTGCACCTGCATTTGTTCAGGAGCTGAGCATGCTCATGTATGATTCAGCGGGTCAAATAGCAACCAACCCTATTTCGAATGGACTATTGGTTGTCAATGCAATCAAGTCAGATGGATCGAACACACAAGTTACGCTTGATAGCATAACCTCATCAGATCCAGCGATTGTTTCTGTGAGCCCCTCTGGTGTCTTTCAGGTGTTGCAATCTTCAGGCACGGTCATTCTTACAGGCCTATATCAAGGTGTGAAGCAGAGCCTCACCGTGGATGCAGCCACTTTGCAGTATAGTTATGTGTCTGGTCCTCAAGTTTTAGTGAATGGCACTGGTGGAGGTTACTCTTTATTTAGTGGACCTATAGGTGGTGGCTACTATTCAACTTATGCTTTTAACACAGACTCTAATTCCAATCCTGCCGTAGCAGTCGTAAGTGGGGGAGGGATTCACGGTTCTAGCATACTTGCACTCAGTGTGGGTACGGCAACGTTGGCACAAGGTAATGTTTATAAATACATCACCGTGATCAACTAAGGTCGGAAAAACCATCCTCTTGAAACAGGACACTTGCTCAAGTGTCCTGTTTTTTCCTTTTTTATGAGTTTCGCTACGCCTTGCTGGAAAATATTTAATTGTCCGGACGGTTATTGAAAATAATAATATCAATGAATTAATCTGGTATTTTGATTTAATAATCGTCATCAATCGAACTCACCCCATCACCCACATTGACCCATCTGCCAAATCATTTTTTAACCATGGTAAATGTATGCCTCCAATCTCGCGCCTATACTTCGGGCTTATGCGGAGTGTGAGCCATTTGGCTATTCGCGCAAAACAATAACCAATGGGTCGTAATCGACCCAGAGCAAGGAATTAAGCCATGACAGCCAGCGTACCCATCCAGACCCCTCAGCCAGAGGTTAAGACTCCTGCATCGACCCAGCCCGAGGACTATGGCTTCTTTGGCCCAGACTCGATCACTTGGCGGGTGTGGAGTTATCCAACCTCGCTGACCATCGGCTTCCAGCGCGCGGTGGTGATTGAAGAGCTCGATCCTTTCTTATTAGCTGCAGTACATACAACTCAAAAGATCTTAACCCGCTCGCGGAACCGCTATGACAATACCTTGCGCTACTTCGCCATTGTTGCTTTTGGGGATAGCCGCACTGCGGTGAAGGCGGCGGATGTGCTGGTGCGTATCCATGCGCGGGCAGTGGGGGTTGAGCCAGTTTCTGGGCTACATTACGATGCCAATAATCCTGCCTCCCAACTGTGGATCCACCTGACCGCATGGCATTCGATCCTGTATGCCTATGAGGTGTATGGCCCGGGCAAGCTGTCTGAAGAGGACGAACAACGCTATTGGGCGGAGTGCGCCATCGGTGCTGAATTACAAACCTGTGACCCCGCTACGGTGCCTCGGACACGCGAGGGCGTGCGTCAGTATTTTGAACAAATGCGTCCGCGTCTGGCGGCTTCAGAAGCGACACAACACGTCATGGGTCACCTCATGAACGCGGAGATTATGTTTCCGCCGCTGCCGCGCTTCCTGTTTCTCGGCGCTTGGTTTGTCGCCAAGATGATCCAACTGGCGACTTTGGCAACCATGCCAAGCTGGCAGCGTAACCTCGCCAATCTGCGACTTTCCTCCTTGGGCTCGCGGGTTGTGCGTGGTATAGGTCGGTTGGTCTTCCGCAGTATCGCGCTGCTGACCAGCAAGAAGTTTCAGCTTATGCTGCTCGGCTGGATCTCTCCAGCGACGGCACCGATTGTTCGGCATGTGCTACTGAATACCCCCGTACAGAATCCAGTGGTGCTGACGCCGAGTGAAGCCTTCAAACGCTATGAGACACCAATGCCTGCCGAGCAATATCAGGGACTGAAAATGAGCGCGGAAAAGGCCAACACGATTGTCTACCCGCAGTCTGCAGCGATCCCACTGACCCAAGGCCAACAGAAGCAGGGGTAGGGTCGCGGTGCACCATCATGCACCCTACACGCTATGCTTGTCCTGATACCATCGGTCGCTTGGCGCTGCGATAAGCTTCCAATCTCGCGCTTATACGATTATAAAACCTTCTGCATGAGAATCTTTTTCAAACGTAAGAATATGCACAAAGTTTCCCGAAGTAAACAAATGGTGGGGTTGCAGAAACTTTTGTGCTATAATAATCCCTTTAAAAGTGTTTATGGAAACTCGGTAGTCGAAAGATAAGGCTGCGGGTTATTGGGAAGTGGACTGTTAGGGGGCAAGCATGGCGAGATCTAGAAATATAAAACCATCGTTCTTTATGAATGAAGAGTTGATTGAGCTGTGCTTTGCGGCGCGGTTACTGTTTATTGGGCTATGGACCTTGGCAGATTGCGAGGGTTATCTTGAGGATCGCCCTAAGCGGATTAAGGTGGCGCTGTTTCCTGCCGATCAGTTGGATGTCGATGCCTTGCTTGGCGATTTAGCGACAGCGGGTTTTATACAGCGCTATACAGTGGCGGGTATTGGCTATATCCATGTCGTGAAGTTTTGCAAACACCAAAACCCACATCACAAAGAGGCCTTGTCGGTGATCCCCAAGCCCGTCTCTGTGGATGTGGCTGTTAGCGTCAGTGCAGAAGGAGCAGGTGAGATTATGCCGAAGAGCATGGACGTGAACAATGCTATGGATCTGAGTAACAGTATGGACAGGACACACGATGGCCTCGGGCAAACCCCAATCTTGCCTCGGGCTAATCTCGATCATGCCTCGGTTTTGCCCCAGACTGACCCGGCTGATTCCCTTAACCTGATTCCTGATCCCCTTAACCTGATTCCTGATCCCCTTAACTTGATTCCTGATCCCCCTTACCTGATTCCTGATCAGATTCCTAATTCTCAATTCGCCTTGCCAGATGGCACGCTACAAGTGTGTGCTCATCGCAAGGGCGCAGAATCATATCGTCTGGAACTCAGCACTTTGGAATTCAATCCTTTGAAACCAAGTGTTTTTAGCCACAATAAAAACATTTTAAAACAAGGCCGTAGGGCGATGAACCTTTTGCGGGACACGTTGTTTGTGAGGCCAGTCTCTCAAGCACTACTCAGCTTAGCGCTCGTTTCCGCCTTGCTGACTCCAGCACATGCCGATACGCCCAAGTTCGTCACTTGGACTGATCCCACACCCTCGGCGCTACAACCTTTCGATGGCAATCCTGAAACCGTAGCGGATATGGCAGGGCAGACATTGTTTTTCTATCCGCAAGCACGAAAGACTGTCACGTTGCCGTATACGCGAGGGCCGAAAAGCTACGCGAACGTCCAGTATTACACAGGGGCGATCGTTGTCTCGGCAAGTCCTGATCAAGTGGCAAAGACGCTTTCAGACTTCAGTGGTTACCAAAAGCTTTTCCCCAAGATGACCGAATCAAGCCTTCAGGCGCAAGAGGGCGATCTGAATGATCCGAGTGGCAGCGTCCGCAGCATCGTCAAATATCACCTGCTGATCAAGATCCCATTTCCGTTTTTAACGTTTGACGAGGATGTGCTGATTCAGCATGAGCGTAAGGGCAACAGTATTTCAACGCTGATTTTGAAGTCTCCGATTCAATATGGCACGGGTAAGTTCGAGTGGTTTCCACTGAAAAATGGCAAGACTTTGGTGACCTTAACACAATGGGGCGACCTTGATCATCCGGTGGGTTTCTTGGTTAGTACCGTGCTCTCCGCGATGCCTGAGATCAAACAAGGGATACCCAGTGGCATAGAGGGCTTTGTGCTGGAGTCCTTACGCCAGCGCTTTAATCCGGATACGCAGCAAAGTCCATTATCGCTAAGCAACCTCGTGCCTAGCGTGACACTGACCAGTAGCCAAGAAGCGATCCTCTATAGATTGCTTCAGCAAGGTGGCACGGTGCAGTTTAGTCATCGTCCCGTGTGGCTTGCGACGGCGGCGCGTCCTGAAAAGCTTTACTTTGTCAGCTCGTTCTATCATATGCCTGCCTCCCTAGATCGCATGAAAGACGCTTTTGCGACGCCGAGTAATTTTCCCAGCATCTATCGTCAAGTGCGTAAAGTGACCAGTACACCACTCGCTGATGGCGGCTCGCAAAACGATGTGAAGATTGCACTGGGGCTTGGGATCTTATCCATTCCGATGCACTTAAATCTGATCTACAAGGCGGAGTCTGAGCTGGCGACTCGGCTGTATAGTACGGGTGGGGATATCGAGTTTGTGCAAGGTCGGATCATACTCAAACCGACCAGCAGTAAAACCACATTGGTGAGCATTACAGCAGGCGGTAAGCTGGGAGAGCGGCCACCATTATTGTTGAAATTGGGTAAAAGTCTTCCCTTTTACGACTATTTGTCGACCGCAGGCACCGCACCCGTGATCTTTGAGAAAGCGCGGATTTGGCTGAGCAATAAATAAATCTTGATGCTGAGTCAGATTAGGAGCTGTTGAGGTTTTAAATCATTTTAATCCACATCATGCAGCAAGCTAAAGACAACAAAGCTTCGAAGTGAATTTCAACATATCCCAGCGGGTTGCTATGGTTCTAAAATTCTTTAATTTTGAAAACGCATTTTCTACTTAATGTCTATATTTATATAATGAATCAGACGACCTTGGGTTCACAATTGAAATAGTATTGTCCCAATTCACCCCATATTTGACTTAAATTAACCTTACAGATTTTTCTTAACCTATTATAATGTTCAAGTGGTTTTATGAAACGTCAACAGACCCTAAATACTTAAAAATCAACAGATGACTTTAGATTCACCATAAATAATAATGTCCTAATTTGCCCTATATTTGACTTAAATGAATCTTACGGGCTCTTCTTAATCTCTTGTACTCTATTAAAAAGTTTTATGAAACGTCAATAGATCCTAACATCGTCTATTAAACTCATTTTTGTAAATATTTTTCCTACAAATTAGGTTCTTGTTCATGGTAAAAGAAATAACATCTATATCCAAAAGGAAAAAGCTATTAGTCGATGTTTCTGAGATTATAAAAAGTGATGCGCGTACCGGTATACAGCGTGTGGTCAGGAGCATTGTAAGCGCGTTATTCACCAATCCTCCCGATGGTTACCAGATCGTTTTGATCTATACCTCTAATCAGTGGAAAGGATATAAGATCGCCTCTGAATATATGCAAAGCTTCTCAAGCAACCCAGGAGCATCTACCAAAAATAGTTTTATAAAAGTGAACAAAGGAGATGTCTTTTTAGGTTTGGATTTATATTTTGATGTCATCAATCAACAAGCTTTTTTTTCAAGACTACACCAGCGCGGTGTCCGTACCTATTTCTTGCTGCACGATCTGCTCCCCATTCAAATGCCCCAAATGTTTGTTTCCGAGATGCAGGCAACCTTTAGCAATTGGCTGAATTTCATTTCGCAAATGGATGGCGTGATTTGTGTGAGTCAAACAGTTGCAGATGAATATTTTAGATGGCTGCGTTCACATCAGCCCAAACGCTCCTCAGATCCATTGAATATTGGCTGGTCTCATAATGGCGCTGATTTAGAGAGCTCTATGCCTACACAAGGGCTGCCTGACAATATTGCTGAATTGCTGCAAAAGATGAAAGCAAGGCCCTCGTTCTTGACGGTGGGTACGATCGAACCTAGAAAAGGCGTGATGCAGATATTTCAAGCCTTTGAACAGTTGTGGAAACAAGGTCGGGATGTGAACTTCGTGCTGGTTGGCAAGCAGGGATGGAATGTTGAGTCTTTGGCGAATGTCCTTAGAGCCGCAGAAAAAACAAGACACTTCGTGTGGTTGGAAAATATAAGCGACGAGTGCTTAGATTTGGTTTATGACCATGGCACGTGCCTCATCGCGGCCTCTGTCGGAGAGGGGTTTGGCTTGCCCCTGATCGAGGCCGCCAAACATAAAATGCCGATTATTGCTAAAAGTCTGCCTGTTTTTAAAGAGGTTGCGGGTGAGCATGCCTATTACTTCTCTGGCCACACTCCTGAAGCTTTGGCCAGTTGTATTCATGATTGGCTCCAATTAAAGAGTCCTCCGCAGTCCGAACATATTCCGTGGCTCAGTTGGGAGAGGAGTACTGATCATCTTAAGAAAATTATATTTGAAGATCATTGGTATAAGCATTGGAGCCCGCACAGTGCCGCGAGTAAGAAAATGAGTGATGGTCTTTCCTGCACGGCTAAAGACCAAAGAATGGATCGTTTTATCGAATATGCTAACTTGTCTGAGGGTGTCATGAAAAAAATCGGTATTGTTGTCGTTGTCAATCAAACTAATCCAGTGGATCTCTTTCATTCTGTACAGCATGAAAACCACCTGATCACGTGGTATCTGTATCATCCGGGGAAAGATCAATCTCGTACCGATATGACCGATATCCCGCCGAACCAAACGACCGTACAGGGTGAATTGGGTCATAGAAACTGCATTAGCGGCTGGAATGAAGGTATTCATGCTTCCTTTCTAGATGAGAATGATATAACGCTCGTCATCCATGAAGACGTACGATTCACACAAAATGGTTTGCTACGATTTATTGACTTTATCAGTAAAAGTGACCCTCTTCAGATTGCATTTCTGGTGGGCAATAAACTGGAAAATGGAAAGCGGATCGTCAACAGTCTGGATTTTTCCTGCTTTGCAATTAGTCCTGCCATAATTGAAACATTGGGTTATTTTGACGAGAACTTTAGCTCACCGCATTATGCTGGAATTGACTATTCGACTCGTATTCAAAAATCAACATTGATTTCTACTTGTATTATGGATGACGGTATTGCTGCACGACAAGAACCTCCAGTAGAACCTATCAATCTTAAACGCCAAGAGAAGATCAGGAACGCAGAGAGAATAAACCAAGCCTATTATTATAAGAAATGGGGACTTGGATCGGCCGAATCGGATAAAGCCTTCCAGATACCCTTCAATAACACCGATTACAGCGCTCACATCACATGGGACACTCGCAAGGATACCTATGGCGGCATAAACCGCTGGATTCCTCAGAAGGCGAAGTTTTTCTTTGGTGGAGATTTTGGCTCTTTAGTCGGTGTAAAAGAGCAGGGTGGCGGTGATCTACGTTATGTGAGAAGTACTCATAAAGAAGGATTTCTCGCTTACGGACCTTATGTCCCCATCAAACAGGGCAGATATGAAGTTTCTATTTATGGTATGTGGACGAATCTGTCTGATCAGGCTTGGGTAGATATTGCCTATGATCAGGGTAGGAAGCTTGCCTTTAAAGAAAAACTGAATCAAATCGTTGTGCAGAAGAACCGAGTAGCGCGTTTTCAGTTTCTTTTAGAGGAAGACTGCGATAGGCTAGAAGTCAGATTATATATCGGTCGCCAGACCTATATGTTGTTAGCACTTGTCGAGCTGGTTGAGATAAAACCGAAAAAAACGAGAGCGGTCGACGTTGAGCAATTGCAAACTCAGGATACCGTTCAATAGCACAACGTTTTAAGACGTGAGATGTGTATTCCCATGTATAAAAAATCACCTTAAAAAGGTGATTTTTTATTGCCCATTTCATCGCGATTGATATGGCGGGATATCCTGCCATATCAAAGCGTATTCAATGGATTAACTGGCTAGACGTACTTCTGCTTCATTGTCGATCATCAGATTGAGATGCTGGATCCAGTCTTGCGAGCTAATCTGATCTTGAAGCTGAACTTTGACTTGCTCCAGCATTGCACCCGACTCGACTACAGGAAGGCAATGATGACCGGGGACTGCGTTTTCCCAATCCAGATTCAGGATGCCATGATGTTTGGCAAAGAATGAACGATTACCACAATCCAGATAGCTTTCAGATGGTAGTCCGTTTGCAATCAGAACATCATGGCTTTCCAGTTCAACGTGCCAATAGGTCACTTGATCCATACTGACTTGTTTGACGGTGATGTCATTGACGAGATTCATAACTGGAATCAATACGTCAGTATGTGAAACCTTGACAGATACTGAGTGACGAGGTGACATGTAAAGATCAGCATATGGAAGCCCTGCACCAAATGCACCGGATTTGATGCAAACCGGACGGTTGACATCATCTTTTAACAAACGGGTAGTTGTGTGACCTATCCACTGAATAGGGCGTTTTTCTCCAGACGCTGTGATGACTAAATCACCGACACGCAAATCTTCAACTTTAACTTCACCTTTGACAGTGCGAATTAATGTACCGGAGACATAGCAGACTACAAGAGCAGCAGCACCAGCTGTAACTGCAGCGGCAGTCGCTGCGGTAGCGGCAGTGGCAGCAGCAGCGGCTGCAGCCGTAGCTGTGGCGACTGCCGCAGCATTGGCAATGGCATTAAAAGGATTAAAATCAGTTGCGGCAGCAGCAATGGTAGAAGCAAGGTTAGATGCAGCGAGAGCCGATGCAGCACCTGCAGCATTAGCAGCAGCAGCAGCAGCGTCACTGGCGGCAATAGTATTAGCAGCATCTATTGCAGCAGCAGCGGTATCGCCTAATAAAATGTGAGCGGCATAAGCAGCGGAACTGGTCGTGGCAGTGGCGGCGGCATTTACAGCGATATTCGATTGAGTACCCGCAGTAGAGGCAGCAGCGACGGCGGCGTTGGCAAAAGTTTGGGCGGTTGTAGCCATAGTGTAGATCCTCGTTAAGTTAAGCATCACTTCAAAGAAAGGGGTATAGCTGTCGTAGTCTTAATTCAGAAATTACTTTTCACCTTTTACTTTTTTAATGGTAACTTTTAAAAAGTATTAGGGTTTGTTGACGTTTCATAGAACCATTTGAAGAGTACAATATATTAAGTAAAGTCTGTAAGATTCATTTAAGTCAAATATAAGTTAAATTAGGACATTGTTATTTTTATTGTGAATATAAAGTCGTTTAATGAATTTTTTAAGTATTTATTCAGGGGTTGTTGGCGTTTCATAAAAACTATTTGAACAGTACAATAGATTAAGAAGAGCCTGAAGGGTTTATTTAAGTCAAATATGAGGTAAATTGGGACATTGTTATTTTTATTGTGAATATAAGGTCATCTGGTGATTTTTTTAAAGTATTTATTTGGTGGTTGGTGATATTTTATAAAAACTATTTGAGCAGTAGGATATATTAAGAAGAGCCTGAAAGGTTTAATTAAGTCAAATATAGGGTAAATTAGGACATTGTTATTTTAATTATGAATTTAAGGTCGTCTGATGCGGTTTTGAGTATTTAAGATTAGAAGAAAACTCATATTATTCATTATATAAAATATAAGCATTTCGTAGAAAGTACGTTTGTAAGATTGAAGCTTTGTAGAGCAATAGCAACCCGATACGATAGGCTGAAAAGTCACTTCGAAGCTTTGTTGTCTTTAGCGTGCTGCACGATGTGGATTAAAATGATTTAAAACATCTACAGTTCCTAGAGAGTGCTGAAATGAAAAAGGGCATGGAAATCAATCCATGCCCCTTTTTTTTAACACTTAAGCGATGATTTGCTTAAATGCTGTTTGCAGCTTAGGTTTAGCTTATTTCTTTTCGGCAGCGATCGATGCGATTGCAGCATCGATTTTGTCTGCACCGATGCCATCCGCAGCATCTTTGATTCGGCGTAGCGCTTCAACCAAGGTCGCGTCGGCAGTGGCGTAGGAAATGCGCATGTAGCCTCCCAGACCAAATGCATCACCCGGTACAACCGCAACACCGGTCTTCTCCAGCAACCACTCAGAGAACTCGGTGCAAGATTTGAGGCCTAAAGCACGGATCAGTGGACGTACGCTTGCGTAGGCGTAGAACGCGCCATCGGCAGGTAAGCACGTGATGCCGTGGATTTGGTTTAAGCCAGCAACAACCAAGTCATGACGACGTTTGAACGCTTCAATCATTGGCTTGAGCACGTCTTGTGGGCCGTTCAGTGCAGCTTCAGCAGCAGCTTGGCTGATTGAGGCTGGGTTACTGGTGGATTGTGATTGTACGTTTTTCATCGCATTGATGATTTTTGCAGGACCCGCTGCGTAGCCGATACGCCACCCAGTCATTGCATAGGCTTTAGACACGCCGTTCAATACAAAAGTACGGTCGTACAGGTCTGGCGCAACGTTCAAAATGTTGTGGAACGGCTCAGTGGTCCAGATGATCGGCTCGTACATGTCGTCAGAGGCGACATAGACGTGTGGATGGCGACGTAGTACTTCAGCAAGCTCAGTCAGCTCTTGTTTGGTGTAGACCATGCCTGTTGGGTTTGATGGGCTGTTCAGCACCAGTAGACGAGTCTTCGGCGTGATCGCTGCTTCCAGTTGTGCCGCTGTGATTTTGAAGCGTTGTTCTTCGCCGCACTTGACGATGACCGGTACGCCTTCAGCGATGATGGTCATGTCTGGATACGATACCCAAAATGGTGCAGGAATGATGACTTCATCACCGGCATTCAAGAAGGCGAGGGCGAGGTTAAAGAAACTCTGCTTGCCACCCGATGACACCAAAATTTGGTTCGGCGCGTAATCAAGGTTATTGTCACGTTTGAATTTGGCAATAATCGCCTTCTTCAGACCCGGTGTACCATCTACAGCGGTGTATTTGGTGAAGCCATTGTTAATCGCCGTAATCGCCGCATCTTTAATATGTTGTGGCGTATCAAAGTCAGGCTCACCTGCACCCAGACCAATAATATCGCGACCAGCAGCTTTTAATTCTGCTGCTTTATTGGTGACTGCGAGCGTTGGTGAGGGTTTGATGGCGTTGACACGGTCTGATAGACGGACTTCTAGGCCTTCTGAAGTGGGCACGGCATTGCTGGACACGGCTTTGATTCCTTATACGGACGAGATAACAATAAGATAAAAACAAACAGGGTAAAAATGGTAAGCGCTAAACCTGATAATTTTAGCTGATTTTTACCTAAAAGTTGCTATTTTATGGTGCGAATTTATCAATGTTTGTGAACTTTTATTGATGAGTGCGCAGATAAAAGGCTCTTGTGTTTAGGCTTAGTCGGCACAACATAAACGGATTGGATCGACTGACCATGCATTCCAATGATGCCACTCTTGTCGGTAAAGTCGTTGACGCCTAGCAATCTCACATTCAGATCATCTCATCCAGCATCATTTTATCGTTAATTTCATGTTGAAGAGCATGGCTAACGATTTTGTATCATGGTTAAATCGTCACTTGATGAATAGGAAAATTTTATGCGCGAACCGACTAAATCCCGCTCCACCGATGACTTAAAAAGCGTCGCGCAAAATATTCAAGCCGAAGCCAAAAAAACCGGTACCAATCTCTCCGGCACTCAGGCGATTGGGCAGCCTTTCGAGCTCGTGACCGATTTCACCCCGGCAGGGGATCAGCCGCAGGCGATTGAAAAGCTGGTGCGCGGTGTCAACCAAGGCATGCGCAAGCAACTGCTGCTCGGTGTTACGGGCTCAGGCAAAACCTATACCATGGCCAATGTCATCGCCCAGACTCAGCGTCCAACGATCATCATGGCACACAACAAAACACTGGCAGCTCAGCTCTACGGCGAATTCAAAGCGTTCTTTCCGAACAATGCGGTGGAGTACTTCGTCAGCTACTATGATTATTATCAGCCTGAAGCGTATGTGCCGTCATCCGATACCTTTATCGAAAAAGACTCCGCGATCAATGATCAAATCGATCAGATGCGGCTAAGTGCGACGCGCTCCCTGCTGGAACGACGTGATGCCATCATCGTGGCTTCGGTTTCAGCGATATACGGTTTGGGTGATCCTGAAGCCTACTTAAACATGCTGTTGCACATCGTGCGCGGCGATCGTGTGGATCGGGCTGCGATTATTCGCCGTTTGGTCGAGATGCAATACACGCGCAATGAAATTGATTTTGAACGTGGTACCTATCGGGTGCGCGGTGAGATACTGGATATCTATCCCGCGGAGTCGGATCAATACGCCGTGCGCGTTGAGCTGTTTGACGATGAAGTCGACAAGATCGTCTGGTTTGATCCACTGACGGGTAAAACCAATCGTAAAGTCGATCGCATCACCATCTATCCAAAGAGCCATTATGTGACGCCGCGTGAAAAGCTCGAAAACGCACGCGTGACCATCAAGACAGAATTGGATGAGCGACTTGAGTTCTTTCGCGCCAATGATAAATTGCTGGAAGCGCAGCGGATCGAGCAGCGCACCCGCTATGACTTAGAGATGATTCAACAGTTGGGTTATACCAATGGCATCGAAAACTATTCGCGACATCTCTCTGGGCGCCCTGCTGGTGAGGCGCCGCCGACGCTGTTTGATTATATTCCTGAAGACGCCCTGTTCTTTATCGATGAGTCGCATGTATCGGTGCCACAGATTGGCGCAATGTACAAAGGCGACCGCTCGCGTAAAGAAACGCTGGTGAATTATGGCTTCCGTCTGCCCAGCGCACTCGACAACCGTCCGTTGAAGTTTGAAGAGTGGGAGCGCATCACGCCCGCCACGATCTTTGTCACCGCGACACCCGCTCTCTACGAGCTGGAAAAAAGTGAACAGGTCGTCGAGCAGTTGGTGCGTCCGACGGGGCTGATCGATCCTGAGATTGAGATTCGTCCAGTGCTCACGCAAGTCGATGACGTGCTGTCTGAGATTACCTTGCGCCGCGAGAAAAACGAGCGGGTGCTGATTACCACATTGACCAAACGCATGTCTGAAGATTTAACCACCTATTTGAAAGAATACGGGGTGAAAGTCGCGTATTTGCATTCGGATATCGATACGGTTGAACGTACCAAGATCATTCATGATCTGCGCATGGGCGTGCATGATGTGTTGGTCGGTATTAACTTGCTGCGTGAAGGTTTGGATATGCCCGAAGTGTCCTTGGTCGCGATTTTAGATGCGGATAAAGAGGGCTTCTTGCGTTCCGAGCGTGCGCTGATTCAGACGATTGGACGTGCTGCACGTCACTTGAATGGTAAAGCGATTTTGTATGCTGATCGGATTACCCCCTCCATGCAGCGTGCGATCGATGAGACCGATCGCCGCCGCACAAAGCAAGTTGCGTTTAACCTAGAGCATGGCATTACGCCGCGCAGTGCCATACGTCAGACGCTACGGGATATCAATGTCAGCGAAGCGATCTATGATCCCGATGATATGAGCGTGTTGCAGCCGACCCCGAGTGATATTGATGAGCATCTCTTGCGTGATCCGAAGCTGCTCGCCAAACATATTCAGCAGCTTGAAAAAGCCATGAATGAAAAAGCCAAACAGCTTCAATTTGAACAAGCGGCCAGACTGCGCGATGAAGTGAAGAAATTGAAGTCGCAGTTGTTGCTATTATGAGGGTGATATCGCGCACTTGCCTGGCTACATAAATACAGCGTGGAGCGAGGTATTGCTTACGATGTATTACGCGCAAGTAATTGACCTGCTGTTAAAATAAGCCAAGTATCAATTGCGTTAACCCTCACGTAGAAGAATGATCATGCGCAGATATAATCAGCTTTTCATTGCGGTAGCTTCCGTTTCGATGATACTGGGTAGCAGCCTGTTGTCTTCGGTATCGTATGCCGAGGAATCCTTTGCTGGGCGCGAGCATTCGGGTTTTGCCGGTCAGCGCGGCAATGACGCTGGTCATCGTGGAAACGCAACACAGAATAGCGGTGCTCATGGCTTTGGCCGTATGTCGGCTGGCGTGGGTTCAAGTGGCATCCCTAACAATTCTCTATGGAATGCGCATTCTCAAGCGGTTTTTAATCGTCCCGTGGCAGCACCTGTTCAATCGGGTCAGGGACATCAGGGCTGGCAAGGTTCGGGCAATCGGGGCAACTGGCAACAAGGTCAGAACCAACGGGCTACGCAAGGTACATCTTCAGGTTTTAGCAATACCAATAGGCCCAATGAGTCCTTCCAAGGCGTAGATCGTCGCAATAATGATCGTCCAGGCTGGGGCTATAGAGGGACGTTGCAAGGCAATGCTTTCAACGAACGTGGTAGAGTGTGGTCGGGCAACAATGGCTTTAGTCGCGGTTGGACGAATCACTATCGGATGCCCTATTGGCAAGGGGATTCTGGGCGCTATCGGGTACATTATTATCGCAGTTGGCCGCGTGACTACGGCTGGCGTGATCATGGTTGGCGGGTGAATTATCAGATTGTTGATCCGTATTGGTATGCGATTGCCACCAGTATGGCTTACAGCCAAGCGTGGTCTGATCTTGAGCTTGCTCAGGCAATTAACGATGACAATTTACGTCAGCAGCTCATTTATGACGCAGATGTGCGGCAACAGATGCAGGCCTCCGGCTATCCAGTGGATCAGATGGATTACCCCCCTGATGAAGCCGAGCAACCGCCATACACCCCTGAGTATGCGCAAGCCTACCCAGCCAGTCCTGAGCAGCCTAATCCAAACTCGCCGCTTTATCAGGACGGCAGTAATGCGAACGCATCGGTCAACTCTGGTGAGCAGATTGCCAATTTGAATGCCAATAAGAATTTCTTGTTTTTATGCAATGCAGGAAACCGTATAGAAGCCGCAGAGGCGCTCAAACAAATTCAATCGCCAGATTTGAGCGTGTGGCGAGATGTCCAGCAATTTAATACCTGTCGATCTTGGGCGATAGCGCCCTAGATCGTTGATCGACTTAACCCCTCTAATTGTCTTCGAAGTTGAAATTGAGCTATGCCAGATCCTGCGTTATCCGCACAGCCGCCATCCCCACCAACGCTTGAATCAAGCTCTGAATCAATGTCTGATGATCTGATTCAAGTAGTCGATTCAGTGACTCATTTTCCTGTGGGTCTTTGGCACGGGCAAAGTACGCCTTTTATGCAGCGGGCATTTTGGCTGGCGTTGGAGGAGAGTGATGCGGTCGGTCAGCATGCGGGCTGGTATGGGCAGCATTTAATGCTATCTCGGGGTGGTCAGCCCATCGCTGCGCTGCCTTTATTTGCCAAAACGCATAATCGCGGGGAGTATGTCTTTGATCATGCGTGGGCACAGGCTTATACACGGCATGGTTTGGATTATTATCCGCGATTGGTGACGAGTGTGCCTTTTACCCCAGTGATGGGGTCTCGGGTGTTGCTTGCTGAAAATATCCAATTGGCTGATGCACTGCCTCAACTGCTCCTTGGCGTAAAAGCGTTGGCTCAGCAGATGGGTGCATCCTCATGGCATGGCTTATTTTTAGATCAGAGCTTTTTAGATGGCGTTGCAGATTTAGAGCGCTCGTCCGATTTTACTGCGCCAAAGCTTGCCCAGCGTAGCAATGTCCAGTTCCTCTGGGAAAACAAACCCTATGCTGACTTTGTCGACTTCTTGAGTGTGCTGACCGCCAAGCGCCGCAAAAGCATTCGTGTTGAGCGTGACAAGGTCGCAGCGCAAGGGATTTCTTGCCGCTGGGTAGAGGGCGCAGAGATCCGTGATGCCGATTGGGATTTCTTTTATCGCTGCTATCAGAATACCTATCATATCCGTGGTCAGAAGCCCTATCTGAAGTTGGCTTTCTTCAAACAGTTGGGTGCCACCATGCCAGATTCGCTGGTCCTCAATCTTGCCTTTGATGCTGAGCTAAACCCTATTGCAGCTGCGCTATTCTTCAAGGATGATCAAACGTTGTATGGGCGCTACTGGGGGGCGATCCTTGACGTAGATTCTCTGCACTTTGAGGTGTGTTATTACCAAGGGATTGAATACGCTATCTCACATCATTTGCGTTGGTTTGATCCCGGTACGCAGGGTGAGCATAAACTGATTCGTGGTTTTGCACCGGTGTATACCCATTCACTACATTGGCTGGCTGAGCCTGCATTTATGGATGCGGTCAGTGATTTTGTGGTGCGTGAGCGTGCAGGGGTGGCGGCTTATTTTGAAGAGGCGCAGGGGAATTTGCCGTTTAAGCAGATTTAAACGTCGACTTTGTCATAAGCCACTATAGCATCGACATGCTCAAGTGCGGATAAGCACCACGGCTCAGATTTTTCCATAACCATGTCGATTGATAATGTCCCTACACGGAAAAATTCGATTGATGACCAATAGTTTCGTTCTGTAATTTGCCTAGCGAGCTCTTCATTATATTCAGCATTATTCTTCATTTGTCATACATAGATATGTAGTGCATGACGCTCGCTTTGAGTAAAGCTATTTCCTAAAAGAGCGGTTCCTTTAGCGAGAAAGACGTGAATTTCAAAATCCATTGTTCAGGATGCCTTGATAGATTTCGAGGTCTTGCGCTGAAAAACAGCAGAAAATAACCTCTTCGATATGAGGGTACTTAATCGCAGTGGTACGAACAGTATCAATCGCAATTTGAGCTGCTAGTGCGATCGGATACCCATATATCCCCGTGCTGATACTGGGAAACGCCAAAGTCTTCAATTCTTTGGCACCCGCTATTTCAATGGATCGTCGATAGCAGGACGCAAGCAGTTCAGGCTCCCCTTGAACGCCATTTTGCCAAACGGGTCCAACAGTATGGATGATAAATTGTGCAGGTAAGCGATAGCCTTTGGTGAACTTCGCATCACCCACTTTGCAGCGCCCCAAAATTCGGCATTCGTGCAATAAGTCGGGGCCAGCCGCACGATGGATCGCCCCATCGACACCGCTTCCACCGAGTAATGATGTGTTGGCAGCATTGATAATCGCATCAACAGATAATGTTGTGATATTGGCGTGAATTGCGCGAAGTACGGCGGGCATTGCTTAAAACCTATAAAATTAAAAGGGGCTTTGGAAGATGTGATGTCTACTTATCCAAAGCCCCTTGATCGTAAACCAATATTTAACCTAGCGTAACGCTGGCAACCAACCACGCAGTGATTGTGGGAAGTACTGAATCAAGAAGGTACGTGCGGTATGCCAGTAGGCAGATAAGAACAGCAAAATGGCCCCGATAATCACGCCAGTCAGCGCAAAGTTCAAACTCACCAAGCCATAGTTCTTCAGTAACGCAGAGAAGGCATACAACACATAGATCAGCGAAGAGACCATCAAGGCACGACGATCAATCGCGATCGAAATGAAAGCAATGACGATATACAGTGCAATCACCAGTACCACTTGCAGAATCGTACTGTGTCCAGTCAAGATGCCTAAGCTGGTAAAGATCGGATGGACGATCAGTGGGGCTGAGAGCAGATGAAGCCAGAATGCGACATCGGATTTCTTGGTTTGACGCAGTGTGTCGGAAGCATCCCAGTACATCGCCAGTGCGAAGATCAACAGGCCAGCGATGAATAGGATCGGGGTGAGCCATTGGCCCGCTTCAGGCGCGTTACTTGCGACTGATCCCAGTAAGCACCCGACTAGCGCTGCAGCACCTACAGCAACGGTGATGGGTACTTTAAAGCGACGCCAGTGCAGCCATGTTGCGGCCGTGCCGACGGCGGCGGTGGTAATAAAGCCAAAGGTTTTCATTTGCTCAAAGTGTTCAATGCCTAAATTGACATAGAACGATACCGATGTCGCCATCGCCCCGCCGATAAACGCAATCAGCAAGACTATGGCAGGCAAAGCCATACGACGTTTGCGCACAAAGAACTCAGCCAAGCCCCATGCGGTTGCGGTGAAGATCACTGCAGCAGCGATAGGATGAATAGCCGAGCCTAACCATGCCACTGAAGTCAGGAGCAGTAAGCAGGCGATGACCACAAAAATGTCGTTAAAGCCACCGATGAGACGAAAGTTCTCCTCATCAACGAGCGTGACACTTTTACTTTTGGCGATATAACTGCGAAAAGAGGTGAGTGCCTCTTCGGTGAAAATGCCTTCTTTGACAGCGGCGTTGAGATCTTCATCGGTATACATAGTCGGTGGCCTAGATTGAATCTCATGGAAGAGAAAGTATACGCATAAAATAGCAAATATCGAGCCATGCAAATTGACCAATTACAAATCCTAACTCAATGATTTTTCGCAACGAATTATTAACATTTACTTTACAGTTATTGTCAAAAACTCAGGTGTACCGGTGTTGTAAAAAGAGACTAAGATAACAACGTTCGACTCACTACACGGAGATTTAAAATGTCAAAGGTTGCCGTTGTTTATTTCAGTGGTTATGGTCATACCCACAAGCAAGCCGAAGCGGTTAAAGAAGGTCTGGTATCCGTTCCTGGTACGATTGTTGAGTTAATCCGCATTGATTCTGAAGGGAATTTATCGGATGCAGCTTGGGAGATGCTCGTTGCTTCTGATGGTATTATTTTCGGTTCACCGACTTATATGGGTAACGTCGCATGGCAATTTAAAAAGTTTGCCGATGCATCCAGCAAGCCCTGGTTTATCGGTGCGTGGAAAGATAAGCTCGCCGCAGGATTCACCAATTCCGCTTCACAAAATGGCGATAAGGGCGTCACCGTTTCTTATCTCATAACGTTTGCAATGCAACATGCAATGCTTTGGGTCGGTACTGGGTTAATGCCTGCAAGCAGCAAAGCCGCTCAGCGCAGTGATTTGAATTGGTTAGGCGGTTTCTCAGGACTCCTTGCCGCATCGCCTTCGGACTCTACACCCGAAGAAGGTCCACATGCTGGCGATCTGGAAACAGCGAAAGCTTTTGGTAAACGTTTTGCAGAACAAGTCATTCGTGCCAATAAAAAACTATAATTGAATATTGATCAAAGCAGCCTCATGAGAGGCTGTTTTTTTGTCTTTGGACTGTGGATAGGTATCGATTGGACAGGAATTTTTTTGAGTAATCCGTTAAACTTGCCCACATTAAAAATAGCCATTAGAGACATCGTTGATGCAAAAGTCAGCACAGCATATTTCTGCATTACACCTACCGAGTCAACTGCAATTAAATCGAGCCGGTAATCTGCAACATTTCTTAGGGATTGAGGGCTTGTCTTGTGCTCATCTCACCAAAATCCTCGACACTGCTGAAACCTTCCTTGGCGAAAATGGCCGGATATTAAATAATCCGCTGCTGGATGGCCGTACGGTCATGAACCTTTTTTTTGAACCCTCTACACGGACGCGGACGACCTTTGAGGTTGCGGCTCAGCGTTTATCGGCCAATGTGCTGAATATCGATATACAGCGCTCAAGTACCTCCAAAGGCGAGACACTACGCGATACTTTGTGGAATTTGGAAGCGATGACGGCTGATGTGTTTGTGGTGCGCCACTCTGCATCGGGTGCGGCTCACTTCATGGCGCAATCTGTCTGTCCCAAAGTTGCGATCATCAATGCCGGTGATGGCCGCCATGCACACCCGACACAAGCCATGCTTGATATGCTGACGATCAGGCGTCATGCCGGTCGTCCTTTTAGTGAACTGACCATCGCGATCATCGGCGATATCAAGCATTCACGCGTCGCACGCTCCGATATCCAAGCACTACAGACGTTAGGGGCGAAAGAAGTGCGTATCATTGCACCGAAGACGTTGCTCCCAACCGGTTTTGAGACCTTTGGTGTGAAAGTCTTTGAAAATATGGATAAAGGCGTGGCAGGCTGTGATGTGGTCATTTCTTTACGCATTCAAAATGAACGGATTGCGTCACCCTTACTGGCCAGCTCTGATGAGTTTTACAAGCTCTACGGACTCAGTGAAGCACGCTTAAAGCTTGCAAATCCCAATGCACTGGTCATGCACCCCGGCCCGATGAATCGCGGTGTAGAAATCGCATCCAGCGTAGCTGATGGCGCACAATCATTAATACTCAAACAAGTGAATTATGGGATTGCAGTCCGAATGGCGGTACTGTCATTGGCAATGCAAGGACAGTTAGAAGCGCGGGAGATGAACGCATGAGCGACTTAAAAAATATCAAAGCTGCTGATAACCACATCATCCAAATCAATCAAATTCGCTTACTGGATCCCGAGACCAATACCGATGACGTCCGTTCAGTATGGATTCAAAATGGCCGTTTAATTGATCAACCTTTAGATTTCAAAAGTGTCACCAAGACGATCGATGGACAGGGCAAATGGTTGATCCCTGCGTTGGTCGATCTCTGTGCGCGTCTACGTGAACCCGGCGAGCAGCAGCATGGGACTTTGAAATCAGAAGGGCAGGCCGCGCGTGCCAATGGCTTCCTGCATGTCGTCATTCCACCAGATACCAAGCCCGTGCTTGAGAGCGGCGCATTGCTTCCGGGCCTACGCCAGAAGGCCTACGACGATGGTGGTATTTACCTGCACGTCATTGGTGCCTTGACCAAAGGCCTAGAAGGTCAGCAACCCGCGAATTTAGCAGGTTTAAAACAAGGCAAATGCATTGCAGTCAGTAATGCACGCCATTCTTTTGCCGATAACGATGTGTTGTTCCATACCTTAGAATATGCCGCAACACTCGGTCTAACGGTGTTCTTCTATCCTGAAGACGCCGTACTGGCACAGGATGGTTGTGTGCATGATGGTTTTATGGCAGCACGCCAAGGTTTGGCTGGTATTCCAGCTATCGCTGAAACGGTTGCTCTGAGTACTCAACTGCAAATGGTAGAAGCCACAGGTGTACGCGCGCATTTTAGTCAGCTCTCCTGTGCTGCATCTGTCGATTTGATCGCTGCTGCGAAAGACAAAAAGTTACCTGTAACGGCTGATGTCGCGATGCACCAACTCTACCTGACCGATGCCAGCATTGATGGCTTTAACTCGGCAGCCCATGTGCGTCCACCACTGCGCAGTGAAGAAGATCGTTTGGGCTTACGTGCGGGTGTGGCTGCGGGTATCATCGACGCGATCTGTAGCCATCATGAACCTCTATCCGCAACGGCGAAAATGATGCCTTTTGCCGAGACGCAAGCGGGGATTTCAGCTTTTGATAGCTTCATGGCATTGGGTCTAGGCTTGGTTCGCGATGGGCTGTTATCACCACTTGAATTCGTGACCCAAGTGACCCTCATTCCCGCAGCGATCGCAGGCATTCATCAGACGTGGCAAAGCGTTGGTGGCTGGTTGTTGGTTGATCCCGAGTTACAGTGGACGCTTGAGACTAAAGAAATTCAATCGGCAGGCAAGAACACGCCATTCTTGGGATCTGCGCTGACAGGGCGCGTTATTGAGGTCTTTGTGTAGTCTTGATCGAATCTGATCAAGACTGCTTTTAGATTTGGACGATTACGCATGATGAATGGGTAGTCGTTTTTTTATGTAGATCGCTGCCAATAAACCCTTCAAAAAAATCGGGAAATTGACCCATGACTCAGAAGAAAAGCATTATTGCATTACTGCTCGTGGTGCTCGTGGTTTTGTGTGGGGTGAAGTTCTATAAATTCTGGCCGACGCCGGGTACATTGGCTCTGAATCCCATGTCTAGCGCAAAGGCGCATGAGCTGCAAGCGCAACCTTTAAAGAACATACCGTCAATCACCTTGATTAAGGTCTATAAGGCGAAGCGTTATTTAGAGTTGTTGCATGGCGATCAAGTGGTTAAACGCTATCCCATCCGTTTAGGATTCGCGCCGATAGGGCATAAGACGACTGAAGGCGATGGTAAAACCCCTGAGGGGAATTATCGCATTGATTACAGGAATCCTAACAGCGCATTTTATAAGTCGCTGCATATCTCTTATCCTAATGCCCAAGATCAACAGCAAGCGCGTCAACGCGGTGTCAGTGCAGGCGGTGACGTCATGATTCACGGTTCAGCCCCTCAAATGGGTGATCAGGGGCAGCCGCTCTATCGCTATATGCCCCATGAAGATTGGACGTTTGGTTGCGTTGCAGTCAGTAATGCCGCTATGGATGAGATCTGGCAATTGGTCAAAGATGGCGTAGCCATTGAGATTATTGCGTGATGGGTGGTTTGATTTATAAAAAAATCTAAACCCTTTTATAGATCACATCCCACACCCCATGCCCAGCGGCTTCACCGCGACGCTCAAATTTGGTTTCTGGACGCCAGTCTGGACGTGGCGCAAACTGTGCTTTGCCATACGTGTTCTCAAGACCCGGAACCTGCTCAAGCACATCAATCATCCATTCTGAATAAGGTTGCCAGTCGGTTGCTGAGTGGAACCAACCCCCTAGGGCAAGTTTTTGGACGATGAGCGCCATACGCTCAGGTGCAACAAAACGACGCTTGTGGTGACGTTTCTTCTGCCATGGATCAGGGAAGAATAATTGCACGCGATCAATGCTGCCATCCGGAATGCCTGCCAGCACTTCCAGTGCATCGGCATCCATAATGCGTAAATTGGTGATGCCGGCTTGACCTGCTTCAAATGCACACTGTGCAATGCCGGGAATGTGGACTTCAATGCCTAAGAAGTTGCGCTCAGGTGCAGCGATCGCCATTTGCACGAGTGAAGAACCCATTCCAAAGCCAATTTCAATGGTTAGTGGATGTTCAGGGTTGCTAAATAAAGTCCGTGCATCGCTGATTGGTGCTTTCACAATCAGATGCGCATATTCATCAAGACCGCGTTCTTGTGAGGTATTGAGTGGTGATGAGCGGCGCATAAAGGTCAGGATAGGGCGTAGGCTCTTATCTTCTGATTCGCTTTTTACAGTCCCATTTTCTTCGATATTGTGTGTGGGTTCGGTTTGATTTGAAGGTAAGTCGGTTGTATCGTTCATGGAAATGGTGCCGTAAAGGGTCATCGTTTAAATTGGCGAGTATTGTAAGGGATTTTATTCATGATTGCCCATTTCTCCTGTCAAGCCTACAATTCACATCTTATTATTGGTTTCTAGTTTTTTCGCATGCACATTGGTCCTTATCAACTTCGTAACAATCTCATCGTCGCCCCCATGGCGGGGGTCACTGACCGTCCGTTTCGTCAGCTTTGTAAGCATTTCGGGGCTGGCCATGCGGTGAGTGAGATGATTACTGCGGATAAGTCCTTACATGCCAGTAAGAAATCACTGCGTCGTGCTGATTTTACCGGTGAGCTCGCACCGATTTCAGTACAAATCGCTGGTTCAGATCCTAAGCAAGTGGCTGAAGCTGCCCGCTATCAAGTCGCCAATGGCGCGCAAATCGTAGACATCAATATGGGATGTCCAGTCAAAAAAGTCTGCAATAAGCTGGCAGGTTCGGCACTACTGCAAGATGAAGTCTTGGTCGGTGAGATCTTAGATGCCGTAGTAAATGCTGTCGATGTCCCCGTAACCCTAAAAACCCGTCTGGGTTTCGTCAATGGCGCTGAGAATATTCATCGAATTGCTGAGCGGGCCGAGCGGGCGGGGATTGCTGCCTTGGCGATTCATGGTCGCACCCGTGAAGACATGTATTTAGGTCAAGCGCGTTACGCATTGATTCGTGAGGTAAAGGCGAATGTGGGTATTCCGATTATTGCCAATGGCGATATTGATAGTCCGCAAAAAGCCGCCTATGTTCTCGCCGAGACTGGCGCAGATGCGATTATGATTGGCCGTGCGGCACAAGGTCGGCCATGGATTTTTCGTGAGATTGCACACTACATGGAGACAGGTGAGCTATTACCTTTGCCTGAGGTCATCGAAATCAAAGAAGTACTGCTTGGACATCTTGATGATCTGTATCAATTCTATGGTGAGTATTCGGGTTGTCGGATTGCCCGTAAGCATATTGCTTGGTATACCAAAGGTTTACATGCCAGTAATGAGTTTAGGCAAGCCGTGTATGCGGTCGAATCGACCCTAGAGCAGGCGAATATTACCCGCGACTACTTTGATCATTTACTGCAACGTAGCGAGCGCTTAGTGTATGAAGGTGCTACTGTCGTTGATGCGGTATTCGTTTAGAAAGCGTTATTAAAAGTAGCTTTGTGAAAAGAAGATTGTTTTTTAATGTGTCATTATTTTTAGGAATGTTTCCATGTCAACTTTAACGCAAGCGCAGCAAACCGAACTTGAAGCAGCCGCATTTCGCCGTTTAATGAACCATCTGCAAACCCATACTGAGGTGCAGAATATCGACTTAATGAATATCGGCGGTTTTTGCCGTAACTGTTTGTCGAAATGGATGCGCGAAGAAGCTGAAAAGCAAGGGATAGCATTGACTGACCCGGAAGCAAGGCAGCATGTCTACGGTATGCCGTATGAAGAATGGAAAAGTAAATACCAAAAATAATCAGACGTATTATCTATTGCTATACACATTTCATCGCAAAATGATGACATTCACAGGCAAAACACGCCGTAATTTGTTAGAATATGCGCCTCTAAACACTTCCCCCAGTTTGCCCAAATAAGAAAGGGCCTCAATGAAGGAATTATCCGTGACTGAATCGACACAATCAAATAATACCGTAGCACTTACGCAAGAACATTGGGCGCGTTGGAAAAATCGTGAAGAAATAGCTGAGCGGATGATTGCGATTATTGGTCGTTTGTATCGCGAAAATGATGTGGTTGTTTCAGTTTATGGTCGCTCGCTCGTCAATATGTCTGTGATTCAGATCCTTAAGGCGCATCGCCGTGTACGCATGATCGCGGGTGATTTGTCTGTTGTAGATACCATGCCGATTCTTGAAGCGTTGGCTGAGTGTGGCAAACTGACTTCTTGTGAAGTCGACTTGGGTAAACTTGCTCGCGCAGCAGGTGAAACAGGCACCGCAGCCAAAGAACTCCTCAGCGCAGCTTTAGCCGTTCTTCCAGAACAAAGCGAACGTGCGGAACCTAAAGATGTCGTGCTGTATGGTTTTGGTCGTATTGGTCGTATTTTGGCACGTTTGGTCATCGAACAAGCGGGTCTAGGTCGCGGCTTACGTCTGCGTGCGATCGTGGTCCGTAAGTCTTCAGAAGGTGATTTGCAAAAGCGTGCATCACTGCTACGTCGTGACTCGGTCCATGGTTCATTTCAAGGGACAATTTCTGTAGACGAAGAAAACGAAGCGATCATCGCAAACGGTAATTATATCAAAGTGATCTATGCGGGTAGCCCATCTGAAGTGGATTACACTGCATATGGGATCAAAGATGCCTTGTTGATCGACAACACCGGTAAATGGCGTGATGCTGAAGGTCTTTCTGTGCATTTGACATGCCCAGGTGTGAAACGCGTCATTCTCACCGCCCCAAGTAAAGGCGAGATGAAGAACGTTGTATACGGCGTGAACCACACTGACATCATTGATTCAGATCAAATCATCAGTGCGGCAAGCTGTACCACCAACGCGATCACACCGATCCTCAAAGTGATCCATGACAAATTTACCGTGTTAAACGGTCACGTTGAAACAGTTCACTCATTCACCAATGACCAGAACTTGACGGATAACTACCATAAAGCTGATCGCCGTGGTCGTGCTGCAACGCTGAACATGGTGATCACCGAAACTGGCGCGGCTAAAGCGGTTGCAAAAGCATTACCAGCGCTGAAAGGTAAACTGACAGGTAATTCTGTACGTGTACCCACACCAAACGTGTCATTGGCGATTCTGAATCTGAATTTAGAAACTGAAACAACGCGTGAAGAAATCAACGAATACATTCGTCAGATTTCCATCTACTCGAATCTACAAGGTCAGATTGACTATACCAATTCGACTGAAGTGGTTTCATCTGACTTCATTGGTTCTCGTTCTGCGGGGGTGTTTGACGCGCAAGCAACGATCGTCAGCGGCAATCATGCAACCCTTTATGTCTGGTATGACAATGAAGTCGGTTACAGTTGCCAAGTATTGCGTATCGTTGAGCAGATGGCCGGTGTGCAATATCCACACTTTCCGTTAGAGACAGTAAGCGCTTAATTAGTTTATTGTTTTTAAAAAACCGACATTGATATGTCGGTTTTTTTTGGATGTCAAAAATTTGCCCGAGATGACAACATCTGATTTTATGATGTTCATAACGTTACATATGTATATTTTATATCCACAGAACCGCGATAAAGTCCAGATAAGATATTGCTGTATATTCGAGTTTGGTCAGTAGTAGTTGAAGACCAAACGAGTTATTCATTTTGAATTCAATGCTGCGAGGCAGAAGACCATGAAATTTATTCGCTATTATTTAATTCTACTGACTTTTTTTGGATATCCCGTTTATGCGGATGAAATTCCACTGCCGAGTGTCATTGTAAATCCTGGGGAGCAATATGGTGATGCCTCGCGGTCTTGGCAAGGTATTCCTGGTATTGAGCGCTCCCCAAAAGGCAGATTATGGGAAACTTGGTATAGTGGTGGAACTGGTGAGGGTGTTGGAAATTATGCGTTACTGTCAACGAGTGCGGATCAAGGTCAATCGTGGTCCAAACCAAAAGTTGCTATTCAAAGTGCGGTGGGTGTCCGTGTCTTTGATCCTCTACCATGGCTAGATCCTAAAGGCAGATTGTGGGTGTTTTTTCAGCAAGCAACAACAGTACCTGGTGAGACGCCCAAATACGGCTGTTATGCGATACGAACCAAAAACCCCAATAGTCAAAATCCAAAGTGGTCGGCACCTTTCCTCGTAGCTGAGGGTGGGATACTATTTGGTAAGCCACTTGTTCTAAAAAGTAAAAGTAAAGGCTGGGTCGCACCATTTTTTGTGATCGGAGCTCCCTCTTGGCTAGAAAGTATAAAAGGGAAAGAAACCGGCACACTTATATCATCCAATAGTGGGCAGTCATGGGCTTGGAGAGGAGGCACTACTATCCCAGCCGACATTCGGGATTTCAGTGAGGCAACCATCGCTCAAAGGAAAGATAATAGCTTATGGATGGTTATACGTACAAAAAAAGGCTTATACAACAGTACCTCAAATGATGACGGGCTGACGTGGAGTGATGCCGCGCCTCTCGCTGGTTTTGATGGACCTGCGACTCGGGCCTCAATGGGGCGGCTTGCGTCTGGGGCTTATCTGCTCATTTATAATGACTCGTTGAAAGCGCATCAACGTGAACGCCTGACCGCATGGCTTTCAGATGATGAGGGGAAAACTTGGAGCGCTAAGTTACTCCTCGACGAGCGGCAAAATGTGACTTATCCCAATTTTACTCAATTGCCAGATGGCCGTATCGTGGTTGCTTATGATTATGGGCGCTATGTCACAGGGCAGAAGCAGATATTAGCCAGTGTATTTCGCGAGGAGGATATTCGTGCGGGGAAGCTGATATCGAATGATGCGCGTAGCAAGATAGTTGTTAATCAGGCGACCGAGTATGGGAATATTTTTGAACGGGCGCATGATGCTGCTAAAGCGAAATAAGCTAAGTTTTGTATTTCTGAACCGGTGAAAATATGCGTTATCCCTCTTTTTTCATGAAAGAGAGTTAATGCGAAGCTCTGGCAGTGACATAAAAAAACCGACATCTCTATGTCGGTTTTTTTTATGTAGGACAGATCACGATATTTAATTGACGAGGTCCGCACATTGTTACTCTGCATTAAACAGAATGACATGAGATGTTCACCAAACAGAGATAAATGATTGATAAGATAATTAAATAAACCTTGTCCCCATTGCCGTGGTGTTTTATCTCAACTTTGATTGAGTGAGTTCCTCCGTGAAATGAGCGATTTTTGTATTTTTGAGTTCAAGTCACTGGAGTTGTTTTGATGCGTTTGTTTTTGCCCTTTTTTATTCTACTGACGATGCTATGCCGTCATGTTTACGCAAATGAAATTTCGTTTCCGAAGATCATCGTTACTCCCAGTGCACAATACATAGCGCCAACACGCTACTGGCAAGGCATTCCCGGTATTGAGCATTCACCCAAAGGAAGGTTGTGGGTAACATGGTATAGCGGTGGGCGAGGGGAAGGGGTTGGAAACTACGCATTATTGTCAACCAGTGGCGATCAAGGACAAACGTGGTCAGGTCCTAAAGTGGTTATCCAGAGTGCGCCTGGCGTGCGAGTATTTGATCCATTGCCTTGGTTAGATCCTAAAGGGCGGTTATGGGTGTTTTTTCAACAAGCAACAACATCCGTTGGAGAGACGACCCAGTACGGTTGCTATGCGATACGTACGGATAACCCTGATAGCCCTAACCCGACATGGTCTGCACCCGTCCTCGTTGCTGAAGGAGGCATACTCTTTGGAAAACCGATTATTCAAGGGCGCGGTGATTGGCTAGCACCATTTTTTGTGATTGGAAATCCGTCATGGTTGCCGAAGATTGCAGGGAAAGAAACAGGGACATTGATTTCAAAGGATGAAGGAAAATCATGGAACTGGCAAGGGGGGACATCTGTTCCTGAAAGGATTCGTGATTTTAGTGAAGCCACGATTGCGCCGCGCAAGGATTTTGGGCTGTGGGACAACAGTTTGTGGATGGTCATTCGTACCAAGAAAGGTCTGTACAATAGTACATCCCATGATGAGGGGGTGACTTGGACGGATGCTGAGCCATTATCAGGTTTTGCTGGGCCTGCTACTCGAGCCTCAATGACGCGACTTGCTTCTGGTTCATATCTACTGGTTTATAACGACTCTTTAAAAAGCCATCAACGTGAGCGCCTCACTGCTTGGCTTTCTGATGACGAGGGGCGGAGCTGGAAATATAAGTTACTCCTTGATGAGCGTCAAAATGTGACTTATCCCAATTTCACTCAATTAGCAGATGGGCGTATTTTTGTCACCTATGATTATGGGCGCTATATCACTGGCCAGAAGCAGATATTAGCCAGTGTATTTCGGGAAGCCGATATTCGGGTGGGCAAGTTAGTTTCAAAAGATTCGCATTCAAAAATTATTATTAATCAAGCAACTAAGTTTGGAAATGTTTTTGAAGTTGATGCCTTTGGGAGACCGATTCATAAATAGTTATTAGAAAAGTACAACAGCCGCCGCCTATCAGATATGCTTTAAGAGTGGTGCACAGGATGTGCATTCTTTTTAAGAAAAAAAGGAGTTTAACTCATGAAGCAAACTGACCAAACACTTTTAGAACAATTACGTATTACTGATTTCGAGCTCGCATACAGAAAGTCATTATTTTCTCTGACCGAGCAAGATGTATTTGTACTTGTCAAAGCAAAATCAAAAATAGCAACGGAAATTGATTTAGTCGTCGATAAGTTCTATGAGACTCAAACAAGCGTCGCCGAGATCGCATTGCTTATTGGTGATGCGGATACTTTGACGCGTTTACGCAACG
>CAYJTU010000017.1:0-31859 GCA_964373105.1 uncultured Moraxellaceae bacterium
TGGGCGAGCGCGTGAATACCGTGGTGCGAGATGTCAATGTCAAAGCGCTTGAAAAGTTGATGATACGGCTGTTGAATCAGCCAGAGGTTAAGGGGAGTGCCTCCAAAGCGACGCCATAGTCTAACGAAGGCGGCTTTGCTGTCATCAGTTGTTCAACTGTTTATCGTATTTAGTTATCGTATTTTGCAATATTGTACATAACGGCCAGCGCATAGAGCGCTGGTATATAACTTGCTAGTATCAAACTGTAGAAACAAGTTGCACAAAACAGATTAATCCGTGCTTCAAGTCAGCCTGAGAAATCGATTAACGCGTGTTTTCATGAAATCGGGGACTCTACTTGATGCTGTTTGAAGACAACAGTTGACGTTGTCAGCCGATGCATAAGCGCATCGGTAAATGATTCAATCAAAGAGATATCTGGGGAGCATAGACATGTTTCATCGAGGCCACTCAAACAGCGTCACAGGAACTTTCAACATGAGCAATACTATGACAGATCGCACAAGTATCACTGTATCAACAGCATCACCACTGAAGAAAATTATCGCAGCCATTGCCGCTAGCAGTGCGCTCACCTTGGGTCTGCTGTCGACCGCTTATGCAGCAGATCCGGTGAAGTCGGCATTTGTCTATATCGGACCGACTGGCGATCATGGCTGGACCTACTCCCATGATCGAGGCCGTTTGGCCAGTGAAGCTGAATTGAAAGGCAAGGTCAAAACCTCCTATGTCGAGAACGTCCCAGAGACTGCTGATGCTGAGCGTGTCTTTCGTAACCTTGCACAGCAAGGCAACAAGGTAATTTTCGCCACCTCATTTGGCTATATGAATCAAATGGCCAAGGTCGCTAAAATCTTCCCAAATACCGTATTTATGCATGCGACGGGCTATAAGACCGACAAAAACATGGGTACCTACGATGTGCGTACCTATGAAGGTGCTTACATGCTGGGCGTTGTCGCTGGCAAGACCAGTAAAACCAACAAACTGGGCGTTGTCGCCTCGTTCCCGATTCCTGAGGTGGTGCGTAATATCAATGCCTTCACCTTGGGTGCACGCAGCGTCAATCCTAAAATCACCACCCGCGCTATCTGGGTGAACTCCTGGTTTGATCCGGGCAAAGAACGTGATGCGGCTCTGGCGCTGATTTCACAGGGCTGTGACACCTTGATGCAAAACACCGACTCGCCCGCAGTCGTACAAGCCGCTCAGGAAAAAGGCGTGCATGCCTTTGGTTGGGATTCGGATATGAGCAAGTTCGGCGCGAAAGCACAACTCGCGGCATCGGTCCTGCATTGGGACGTGATCTATGACAGCGTGCTTGCCGATGTGCTGGCAGGCAAATGGAAATCCAGTCGCATATGGTGGGGTGTAGACAAAGGTGCGGTCAATCTAGAAAAGTTTGGTCCTGATGTGTCTCCAGCCGTACAGAAGTATGCGCTGGGTGTCCGTGATGCGATTCACTCCGGCAAGTTACATCCTTTTACGGGTCCTTTGACCAATCAAGCGGGCGTCGTGTTCTTACCTGCCGGTAAGGTCTACTCTGACGCTGATCTCGGTAAAATGAATTTCTACGTGCAAGGCGTAGAAGGTGTTTTACCCAAATAAGCACTGGATATCGCTCTGAGGGATCGGGGCAGTCAGCCATAGCATGCTGAGGTAATCTCCTGCCTCAGCAGCTTTTTTATAAAGCGCCGATATCACCTCATAATAAATCATCGATTCCTGCATAGGTCACCCATCATGCTCCGTTTAGCCGTATTTCCGCAGTCTATTCAAGCCTTCAAAAAGACCACGCTGTGTTTGACGTTAGGATTCGCTGCGATCATGGCAGGATGCAGTACCACGCCCCATTCACTGGTTGCGTTAGTACCCACCACTTCACTCGCCTCAGCTGATAAACACTGTCTCACTGATTGTCGGCCACGTTTAGGCGTCATGGCGGCCTTTGGGCAAGAAGCGGAGTTACTGCTGGCACAGATGCAGGATCAATCAGCGGTACTGATCAATGGCAAATCCTTCACCACGGGGACCTTGCGCGGGGTACCCGTGGTATTGGTCCTTAGTGGTATCAGCATGTCGAATGCCGTGATGACCAGCCAGCTACTCTTTGATCACTATAATGTGCGTCAATTGGTGTTTAGCGGCATTGCCGGTGGCACTAATTCGCAGTTTCATGTCGGTGATGTGGTGGTTGCGCAAAGCTGGCTCGCGCCTAACGAAGTGTATTACGCGAATAGCACTGAGATCCCTGCACCCTGTGGTAAGCCGAATGATCTGACTTGCTTGGGTCTCAAGTTGATGCCTGATGTGCCGCCTTACGCCGATGGCATCTTTTTGCGTCAGAGCAATGTCTTAAATGCCAAAAACAGCCAGCAAGAAGCGCTGATCGATACTTACTCGGGTAAAGCGATCGTGCATGGGGAGATGCGCTCGGATTATCCGGTTGATCCACAGATGCTTGCAGTGGCCAATGGGCTAAAAGCCACGACTGCCTTGGAGCCGATTTGTAGCACCCCGACTAGCTGTCGTACCCCGAATCTGGTGATCGGTCGCCGTGGGATTTCTTCTGGTGCATTCTTGGCCAATGCCAAATATCGTGATTATCTGGAAAAGAATGTGCAGGCCGACTGTGTCGATATGGAGACCGCAGGGGTTGCGCATGTGGCATATGCCAATCAAGTGCCGTTCATCGCCTTCCGCAGTCTATCGGATCTGGCGGGTGCAGATGCTAACTCTGATGTGGGGGCCTTCTTTGCTTCAGGCGTTGCGCAGCGCAACTCAGCAAAGCTGACGATGGCATTTGTCGAAGCATGGGCGCCGAATCTGAAATAAACGATTGCGACTGATCACAAATTTTTAAAAAATGATTAAAAAGATACTAGGCGGAACTATGAATAGAATATTTAAGAGTAAATCATCAACGATGGCTGCTTCACTGCGTGTCATTAGTTTAGGCGTGATCAGCACGATCGCCGCAAGTACGCTTTATGCTGCTGAGACCATTCCTAATCCAGTAGCGCCCGTTATCCCAGCGCCAAAACTGGCCCCCAAGCTGTTGATCATCAGTATGTTTCAGCCCGAAGCTCAGCCGTGGCAAGATCACTTAAAGTTTACGCAAAAGCTGAAAGTAGCGGGTTTAAATCCGCAGTATCCAACGCTCAACTGTACTGATGAAGGCATCTGCCAAGTGACCACAGGCATGGGCTATGCCAACGTCGCAACCACGGTGACCACACTGTTGCAGAACCCTGCTTTTGACTGGCGCAAGAGCTACTTTATGGTGGCGGGCATTGCGGGTATGAATCCACATGTGGCGAGTACCGGCAGTGTGGCATGGTCGGATTATGTGGTGGATTATGGCATTGCCCAAGAGTTTGATGCCCGTGAAAAACCTAAAAGCTGGCCAACGGGCTATGTCGGTATTGGGGCTTTTGATCCCTTAAAAAAACCAGTGCTTGAGTATCAAAACGAGGTCTTTAAGTTGGATGAGAAACTGACCAAACGCCTGTATGAACTCACCAAAGCCACACCACTGGTAGACGATAAAGTGGCACAAAACTATCGTGCGCATTACACGCAGGCGACGGCCAAGAAAGCGCCTTTCGTCCTCACCTGTACCACGATGTCGGGCAATACGTGGTGGCATGGCAAGCTGCTCGGCGAGCGTGCCACCCAGTGGGGAAAACTGCTGACCGATGGCAAGGGTGAATATTGCACCACCCAGCAAGAAGATAACGCGACCTTGACCGCGATCAGTCGTGCGGCAGACGCTGGACTGGCTGATTTAAGCCGTGTTGCCGTGCTGCGCTCTGCATCTAATTATGATCGCCCTTATCCCAATCAGAGCGCCGTACAATCCTTAAAAGCCAACTCGGGTGGCTTTGATATTTCCCGTGAAAATCTGTATCGGGTGGGCAATGCGTGGGTGACGGAATTGACCACGCACTGGCAGGCGTGGGAATAAGAGACCACATCCTTCGATGCTAAACGGGTGGTAGTTTTTTTGAGATGCTGACCAGCAAGGCGTTCATTTCTGAGCGCCCTGTATGGATGGCTAAAAAGTTTTAATTTTTTAAGCACCATAAATACAACAAAATATCTATTCCAGTCGCTAAAACTATCTTGCCTCTGTCATATAAAAAGCGTTTCATAGCATGTACCAAGAAGGATTTTAAGAGACCCCAGATATGCCATTTTATCAAGACCCAGATTCGCTCGAAACTCAAGAATGGCAAGAAGCCTTTGATGCAGTGATTAAGAATGTAGGCGTAGACCGCGCCGCTTTTTTGCTTAAAACGCTTTACCAGCAAGCCATAAGTGCACATGTCCCGATTCAACGCTTCAACACCGCTTATATCAATACTATCCCGACTGATGAAGAACCCAGTATTCCGGGCGATGCGCATATGGAACGCCGTATCCGCGCACTGATCCGTTGGAATGCCTTGGCGATGGTACTGCGTGCCAATAAAAACAATGATGAATTGGGTGGACATTTAGCGACTTTTGCATCCTCTGCCACACTCTATGATGTGGGCTTTAACCACGTATTCCGCGCTGCCAATGACCACTTTGGCGGTGACATGATTTATTACCAAGGTCACTCGGCACCGGGCATTTATGCGCGATCTTTTCTGGAAGGGCGTCTGACTGAAGAGCAGGTGCAAAATTTCCGTCGTGAAGTCGGTGGCAAAGGTCTGCCTAGCTATCCGCATCCGTACCTCATGCCTGATTATTGGCAGTTCCCAACAGTATCGATGGGCTTAGGCCCGATCATGTCGATCTACCAAGCACACGTGCAAAAATATCTGATGAATCGTGGCTTACTTGAGACGCAGAATCGTAAGGTCTGGGCGTTCTTGGGTGACGGCGAGATGGATGAACCAGAAAGCTTGGGCGCAATTGGTCTTGCTGGACGTGAAAAACTCGATAATCTGATTTGGGTGATTAACTGTAATCTCCAGCGCCTTGATGGCCCTGTACGCGGTAATGGCAAGATTATTCAAGAGTTGGAATCCAGCTTCCGCGGAGCGGGCTGGCGCGTGATCAAAGTGGTCTGGGGCCGTCGTTGGGATGCGCTGCTGGCCCGTGATGTCACGGGTGCTTTGAAACAGCGCATGGAAGACGCGGTGGATGGTGAATACCAAGCCTTTGAAGCGCATGGCGGTGCCTATGCCCGTGAGCATTTCTTTGGTAAATATCCAGAGCTGGCTGAAATGGTCGCCCAGATGTCTGATGAGGAAATCGATGACCTCAATCGCGGTGGTCATGACCCCGTGAAAGTCTATGCGGCCTATGATGCGGCGATGAAAACCATCGGTCAGCCGGTGGTGATTCTGGCCAAGACGGTCAAAGGCTATGGCCTGTCGGATGCGGTGCAAAGTGCCAATAAAAGCCATCAGATCAAGAAAATGGGTATGCCGTCTCTGCAATACTTCCGTGATCGCTTTGACTTGCCGTTTACCGATGAAGAGCTGGAGCATCTGCCGCTGTATCGTCCCGCAGAGAACTCGCCTGAAATTCGCTATTTGAATGCACGCCGTGAAGCTTTGGGCGGTGCATTGCCAGCACGTCGTAGTGGTCATATTCCACTCACGACGCCAGAGCTCGAAGACTTTAAAGCCGTGCTAGAAGGCTCGGCCAACAAAGAACAGTCCACCACCATGGTCATGGTGCGGATCATTTCGATCTTGCTTAAGAATAAAGACATTGGTTCACGTGTCGTGCCGATCGTACCGGATGAGGCGCGTACCTTTGGTCTGGAAGGCATGTTCCGTCAGCTTGGGATCTATTCCGCGGTGGGTCAGCTCTATACCCCAGAAGACAATGAACAGTTGATGAATTATCGTGAAGATAAAACAGGTCATATGCTGGAAGAGGGCATCAACGAAGCGGGTGCAACCTCGGCGTGGATCGCACTCGGCACCAGCTACTCGACCAATGCCTTGCCGATGATTCCAATGTATATGTTTTATTCGATGTTTGGTTTCCAGCGGGTCGGTGATTTGATTTGGGCGGCAGGTGACTGCCAAGCGCAAGGCTTCCTGCTCGGTGCAACCGCAGGGCGTACCACGCTCAATGGCGAAGGCTTGCAACATCAAGACGGACACTCTCATGTCCTGGCGGCAACTGTGCCGAACGTGGTGAGCTACGATCCTTGCTTTGGTTATGAGCTTGCTGTGATCGTGCAGGATGGCTTACGCCGTATGTATTCTGAAGGCGAGCGTGTGCTGTATTACCTCACGCTGATGAATGAAAACTATACGCACCCTGCCATCCCAGAGGGCGTGGGAGAGGGGATTCGTAAAGGTCTGTATCTGTTCCAGCAAGAAGCCGATGCGACCGTACAGTTGATTGGCTCTGGTGTGATCCTGCGCGAAGTGATTAAAGCAGCCAAACTGCTCAAAGAAGAGTACGGCATCCATGCCAATGTCTGGAGTGCGACCAGTTTCAACGAGTTGGCGCGTGATGGCATGGCTGTGGACTACCACAACCGCTTGCATCCGCATGATCCTGTCCAAGTCTCTTGGGTGGCAGAGCAACTGGCACCGCACAAGGGGGTGGTACTGGCTGCAACTGACCATATCCGTGCTTATAGCGAACAAATTCGCAGTTATTTGCCCGATCATCGCCCCTATGTGACGTTAGGAACCGATGGTTTTGGTCGCTCGGATACCCGTGAAAATCTACGTTCCTTCTTTGGCGTCGATGCCGCTAATATCGTGGTTGCGGTGCTCAAACTGCTGGCCGATGAAGATGAGATCGATGTGCGTCTGGTGAAAGATGCCATTTCAAGTTTTGAACTGGAGACGACGCTACCGCCGCCATGGCTACCGCAGCCGCATCTGGAAAATAACCAGGATGCACCGGCACCGCGCGTGCCAGATCAAGCCGCACCCCTTGAAGGTATTGAGGCCGATATAGCCGATGGTGAGCCAGTCGCGGATACCCCTGCAACTTCGCAGGAGGCATCATCATGAGCGACAACTTTCAAGTTAAGACCCCAGACCTTGGGGTAGAAAAAGCAGAAGTTTCAGAGATTCTGGTCAAAGTTGGCGATAAAGTTGAGAAGAACCAAAGCTTGCTCGTGGTTGAGTCGGCTAAAGCCAGTGTGGAAGTGCCGAGTCCGGCCGATGGTGTGGTTGAGGCGATTCTGATTAAGCTTGGCGATATGGTACAAGAGGGTGTTGCGCTGTTTACCCTGTCTGGCTCGGCTGCTGCAGTTGCGCCAGTGCCAGCCGAAGTAAGCAAGTCCGCTGCTGAAGCAGTGAAGCAAGCCGCTCCTGCTGTTGAAGCCAAATCAGATACCACAGCACCAACGACGCAATCGGTTGAAGTACCCGATCTGGGCGTCGACCAAGCCGATATCTCTGAGATTCTGGTCAAGGTAGGTGATGTCGTCACAGCGGGTCAAAGTCTGGTAGTGGTCGAGTCTGCCAAGGCCAGTGTCGAGATCCCAAGCCCAGCAGCGGGTACGGTGGAAAGTATTGCGGTGACGGCAGGGCAGACCGTGAAGCAGGGTGTTGCCTTACTGGTTTTAAGTGGTTCGACAGGCGGCGGCGCTACAAAGATTACCCAACTGTCCGCATCCGACAAAGAGCCAGCAGCGAAAGCTGAACCCGAAAAAACATCTGTGACTGACACCAAGGCTCAGGCCGTAAGCAGCCCAGCGCAAACGCAAACTGTTACAGCGACAGAAGACCTTAGCCAAAATGCTGACGTCTATGCCGGCCCTGCGGTTAGGCAAACTGCGCGGCAATTGGGTGTGAACTTGACCAAGGTGAAAGCTAGCGGCTTGAATGGTCGTATATTGAAAGAAGACGTCTATGCCTATGTCAAACAGCGTTTAACGACGGCCCCAGCCGCTGCAAGTGGTGGAGGGTTTACTGTTGTATCGGGTTTACCACCTCTGCCAGACTTGAGCAAATGGGGTGCAACACACGATGAACCTCTGACGCGTTTACAGCAGGCGGCGATCCCGCAGCTATCGCTCAATCTGTTTATGCCGCAAGTCACTCAGTTTGATCACGCGGATATTACCGAGCTTGAGGCGTTACGTCTTGAGTTAAAGGATGGCTATAAGAAAGACGGCATTGGCTTGACGATTCTGGCATTCATTGCCAAAGCGACCGCGCATTTACTGCTGCAAGAGCCGCGCTTTAACAGCCATCTGAATGACGATAACAAGTCGATCAAGGTACGTGAAGAGATCCATTTAGGGATTGCGGTTGCAACTGATGATGGCTTGATTGTGCCAGTACTGCGTAACCCAGACCGCTTGAGCATTCGTGAGATCGCCAAGCAATTGGGAGAGCTCGGTCAGAAGGCGCGGGATAAGAAACTCGGACCGAACGATTTGTCAGGTGCGACGTTCACCATTTCAAGTTTGGGCGCCATGGGCGGTACTGGATTCACCCCGCTGGTCAACTGGCCACAAGTGGCTATCTTGGGCCTGTCTCCAGCTGCTATGCAGCCGATTTGGGATGGTCAAGCCTTTCAGCCACGTCTGATGCTGCCGCTCTCACTATCCTATGATCATCGCGTGATCAATGGCGTAGATGCCGCACGTTTTGCGCGCGCTTTGGCGGTATTACTTGGTGATTTAAGACGGGTGCTTTTGTAACCTTAATATCGTAAAAAGACGCTAGAATCAGCAGTTGTACACTAAGGATTGGTCAAATTGATCAGTCCTTATTTTTTATAAATACAAGTGGATCGTTATGTCTCTCATTAAAAATAGTTTTATGGCGATCGGTGTGGTTGCCGTTGCTGTGATAGGGGCTGATTTCTTATTGCCTGAAGCGCAAAAAACCAAACTCAAGACTTTGGTGATCCGTCTGATCAAACCCGATCAATCCGACGCAACGCGTAAAATTACGGTTTATCAGTCGCAAGGCAAGCGTGGGGAGGCGGCTTTTTCTGATCAACAGCATGGGCAAGGATCACGCCCGCGCGTGGTTGATTCAGCCAAAGGCACTACTTTTCATAGTGAAAAGCCTAAACAAGAAGATGCACTCGGCGACCCTGCTTTCAATCAGCAGTTATCCCCCATGCAGCAAAAAGCCGCTGCATTTAAGCAAGCGCAAATAGACCGAGTCATCAATCAGTGAGCGATGCGAGGCGCTTATTCTAAAGTCAGCGCTCGCGCGGGGAAATGCAGCGTACTGTCACGAATGATGATCGGCAACGGGGTCTGAGGTGGGAAAATTTGCAGCTTGAGCTCTGAGTACATCGGTGCGGCAATGTCGCGATGTACAGGGATGACCGAGTGCAGTGTTTCTTTGAGGGTGGCATGGGTGGTGTGGTTAAACTGCAATCTCATCGGGCCGTTGTAATCAAACTTCACATGGCTATCTACAGGCACATTGAGCGCAATAGGCAGGTCAAACTCAAGCGGTAAGCGCAGTTTAATGGGAAGGGTCGGTAAAAAACGACTTTGATAAATTAAGTCGGTCGTCGCATCGATATCAGTATAGCTTTTTATGGCAACCGTTTGATTGACTTTGAGATTAAAGCGAACCGGTACATCGGCTTGCATTTCAATATTGCTGTTTGCATCATAGTGCAGCGGGATCGCAAAATTTTGATTGACCGGCACTTCGACCGCCAGATTTCCATCCAAGCGAATTTTGACGATATTGGTAATATTGCCCTGTGCGTCTAGCTGCTGCGGGAGCAGGACTTGTGCGGGTTGGTCTTTCAATTGGAGTACGACAAATAGACTGCGATATAACCAAAACCCCAGACTTCCGCCCAGTGCGATGAGCGCGACTAGTCCCAGTCCAAGCATGAGTATATGCAACTTACGCATTTAAGGTTTGGCCTGGGAGGAAGGGGCGGCTGTACCTTCATGGGGTGATGCCAGCAAATGATCTTCAAGCGCGGCCTGAGTTTCCTGTGTTGATGGCTTTGAGTCTTTCTGATGAAGTTGAATCGTGCGCAGTGGAATATTAAGCTCAGCACGTTTGATCATCATATCAAGCGGTTTGTCGATATGGATCGTGGTGACCAAGTCCGATTTGACAGGAACGGACATCATGCCACGAACGGGTATCGTGGTATGGATGTCGGCTTTAAGCGGGACGTGCAGACTCTGCTTTAATTTGGCTTTTAACGGCGTGGTAAATTTCAAGTCGATATCTTGATCGACAGGTACATTCAGTTCAATCGGAATGCTGGTCTTAATGGGAATGTCACCGCGCAGCGGCAAAGTAATATAACGGCCGAGCACTTTGACCTGTACCTTTGAGTCCACATGGATCACTTGATCCAGTGGGATCGTATCCTTGATGGGGATATTCATTTTGATCGGCATCTTACTGTCAAATGTCGCGATGATATTGAGCGTATCATCGATGGGCACAGTGATCATTTGATCGACAGGGGCGACAGTGGTTATCTTGCCTTCTAACATGATATCGAGATTGTTGAGAATCTTGGCCCTGGCAGGAAAAACAGGGGGCAGCTCGACTGTTGCTTTTTGATCTTGGATGAGGAGCTTTGCATCGACATGTTTGAATATAAACCAACTGGCAAACATGCCCCCCAAGATCGCCGCAAGTAAAATCAGGCAAGCCAAGAGGATTAATGTTTTTTTGGAGGAGATCAGCATATCAAACAATCAATTTTCGCAGAGTAACATGCAATCTTTATAGCACTTGTCCTACAGAATGTCAGAGAGGAAAGGGTTTCTTTTTGAAGTATTTGGTATCAAAAGGTTATTTAAAATAGTGATATTTTATTCAACCGTGACCAGGCTTAGATTGAATTGTTAGACAGTTTCGGCTGCTTTGGCATTGTGGCATTGAATCGATCATCACAGCACTATTCAGTGGCAAATTGATGGTTATTCATGCTGGACATGCAACAGCATACAGACTAATGACAGCTCCTTGTGTATAATGCTGCATTGAAATTACAGTGTTATAAGCACCATGAGGACACCATGCTGACTATCGTACAAGAAGCCCTCACCTTCGACGACGTGTTGTTACTTCCTGCTTTCTCCAATGTACTCCCCAAAGATGTGTCGCTCAAGACGCGTTTGACCCGTGGTATTGAGCTGAATATTCCCCTTGTTTCTGCAGCGATGGATACGGTGACTGAATCCCGTATGGCGATTGCGATTGCGCAAGAAGGGGGGATCGGGATCCTTCATAAAAATATGGACATCGCGGCGCAAGCTGCGGAAGTCCGCCGTGTCAAAAAATTCGAAGCAGGTATGGTGAAAGATCCCATTACCGTCAGTCCAGATCTCAGTGTCGGTGAATTGATTGCTTTGACTACAGCGCATCGCATCAGCGGTGTACCGGTTGTGGTCGGCAACAAAGTGGTCGGTATCGTGACCAGTCGCGATATGCGCTTTGAAACCAATCTTGAGCAGCCCGTCAGCAACATCATGACCCCGCAAAAGCAATTGGTCACGGTGCGTGAAGGCGAATCAAGCGAACACATCAAAGGTCTCTTGCATCAGCATCGTATTGAAAAAGTACTGGTGATCGGCGATGACTACGAGCTCAAAGGCTTAATCACGGTCAACGATTTCCGTAAAGCGGAATTGTACCCAAGCGCCTGTAAAGATCATTTGGGTCGCCTGCGCGTCGGTGCTGCTGTGGGTACAGGTAAGGAAACACCGGATCGTGTGATTGCACTGATTGAAGCGGGTGCAGATGTGTTGGTGGTTGATACCGCGCATGGTCACTCAAACGGTGTGATTGAGCGTGTACGCTGGATCAAACGTGAGTTCCCGCATATCCAAGTCATCGGTGGCAATATTGCAACTGGCGATGCTGCGCTTGCGCTGCTGGATGCAGGTGCCGATGCGGTTAAAGTCGGTATTGGTCCGGGTTCGATCTGTACCACGCGTATTGTGGCAGGGATCGGCGTACCACAGATTTCTGCCGTGGATAACGTCGCCCGTGCGCTGAAAGAACAGATTCCGCTGATTGCGGATGGTGGCATTCGTTATTCAGGTGATGTCGCGAAAGCCATCGCTGCGGGTGCAAGCTGTATCATGGTCGGTTCACTGCTGGCGGGTACTGAAGAAGCGCCCGGTGAAGTGGAGCTCTTTCAAGGTCGCTACTTTAAAGCGTATCGTGGCATGGGTTCTCTTGGTGCGATGTCTGGCCTGTCGGGTTCAAGTGACCGCTACTTCCAAGATGCGAAAGATGGTGTAGAGAAGCTGGTTCCGGAAGGCATCGAAGGTCGCGTACCCTACAAAGGTCCGATGAGTGGCATCGTGCATCAGTTGGTGGGTGGTCTACGCTCATCAATGGGCTATACCGGCTCTAAGGATATCCCAACCATGCGCAGCGAACCTAAGTTCGTCAAGATCACCTCCGCGGGGATGCAAGAGTCGCATGTGCATGATGTGACAATCACCAAAGAAGCGCCGAACTATCGCGTGGGTTGATTGATGTCAGTGAAAAGACCAGCTTGATGCTGGTCTTTTTTATGCGCCTGATATTTGCCTGCCACCCCAATTCTTCTGCACAGGAAAACCGAGTTCCTGCCACGTTTGGAAGCAGGTAAAGCCCATCTGTGACCATTGCTGATCATCCATGAGCAGATCTAAATCATCGATCACATGAAAAACTTCAATGCCGCCTTCTTCGCTACCGATCACGCCATCGGCTTGCTCAGGCGTTAACGCAAAAGCCAGCGGTGTAAATTGAATGGCGCCCGTATCAGGTTCGAGCACCATAAACGTAGGCGGTAAGTCATCGGGGAGACGAATACCGAGTTTCAGTAAATCAATGCCCGCTTCCTCTTCAAGTTCAGCAATCAGCGTATCCAAAAGCTCACCATAGCCGAGACTGATTCGATCCGGCGTGTAGTGTCCGCCAAAGGCGGCAAGTTTATGCGGATAGGTATCAACAAGGCTAGAGCGGCGCTGCAAGATCACCTGCTGGCGTTCTGGGCAACACAGAATCGTACCACTACCAATCGCAGCGATAATCCTGCCATGCTGGCGCAGTGTTTTGATCGAGGTATAGTCACTGATCACATATGAGATCTGCGTCATATCGGCATGTAGTTGTACCGTGCAGATCGCTTGGCGCTCGACATATCCGCCATTGGATAGAATCTGCTCTTTAAGCGCTACGGCTTGGGCAGTATGTTCCTGTGATAGGGTCAGCACGCCTAATTCTGTACAGGTCGGGATCGTTTTAAGCCGTGTCACATTATTCAAAGACTACTCCAAAATCAAATCCATCAAGCGGGTCACAAGCAGTGTTGCAATCAGTGTCGCAATTTTGTGAAAGGGTTCTGCATCTTTTTAATTTCTATCGTACGATAGATCGGTTATGGTTGGCATCAAATCAACGGTGAATTGTTAGAAAGATGTGAGTTTTGCTGATTAAACCGCCAGCAAGAACGCTTTCGTTTGCGTCGAGGATACATAATTTGTCACAATCACCACATTAATAAAAGAACAGGACATATAGGCATGAGTCACTTTGGTACTGATGGCATTCGTGGCAAGTTTGGTGATGATCCGATTACCCCTGAGTTTGCATTAAAGTTGGGTTATGCAGCGGGGAAAGTACTGGCTGCTCAAGGGCGTGCCCAAGTGATGGTAGGTAAAGATACCAGGCTTTCTGGCTATGTGCTTGAAGCGGCTCTTCAAGCTGGGCTGAATGCTGCGGGTGTTAATGTCCGTTTACTGGGTCCTTTGCCTACACCAGCAATTGCGCATCTCACCCGTGCTTTTCATGCGGATGCAGGGATCGTGATTTCAGCATCGCATAATCCTTATTATGATAACGGCATTAAGTTCTTTTCCGGCGAAGGCAAAAAACTGGATGATGCGGTACAAAATGAAATTAGTGCGCAGCTGGCATTACCCATCACGATTGAAGCACCTGATCAGTTGGGCAAGACCAATCGCATCACCGATGCGGCAGGTCGCTATATCGAATTCTGTAAATCAACGTTCCCTTATAACTTAAGTCTGCGCGGCGTGAAGATCGTGATTGATTGTGCCAATGGTGCGGGTTACGTGGTTGCCCCTGCAGTACTGCGCGAACTGGGTGCCACGGTGATTCCCATCTTCAACGCACCCAATGGCCTGAATATCAATGATGGCTGTGGTTCAACGCATCCGCAAGCTCTACAAAAAGCAGTGGTAGAGCAGGGTGCTGACCTTGGGATTGCTTTAGATGGTGACGGAGATCGGATCGTGATGGTCGATCACCGCGGTGAGCTTGTCGATGGTGATAGTATCTTGTACGTACTGGCGACTCGCCCAAGTCAGCCTGCCCCAGGAGTGGTTGGTACGCTGATGAGTAATATGGGGCTAGAGCTAGCACTACGTGATCAAAATATCGCGTTTAAGCGTGCCAATGTCGGTGATCGCTATGTCATGGCCGCGCTGGATGAGGCGGGTTGGCAGTTGGGGGGGGAAGCGTCAGGTCACATCCTCTGCCTCGATAAGAGCACGACGGGTGATGCATTGATTGCCGGCCTACAGGTTCTGTCTGCGGTGATTGAGCAAGGTAAGTCACTGGCTGAACTGACATCCGTCCTTAAGGTATTCCCACAAGTGCTGGTCAACGTTCGTTTAGCTGAGATGCGTGATCCCTTTGCGGACGAAGTACTGCGTGATGCTTTTGCCAAAGCCGAAGCTACACTCGCGGGTCGTGGTCGACTATTGATTCGCAAGTCGGGTACAGAGCCGATGATTCGGGTCATGGTCGAAGGGGAGAACGAAGACCAAGTCACTAAACTGGCCAATGATCTGGCTGATTTGGTCCGCGAGCGTCTGAGCTAATCGATTTCAAAAGCGCAATAGGCTGATCTTTTATAGAGTACGCAAGACATGACCGATTTGACCGAGCTAACCCATCAAAGTGATTTGTCATCCTTGCGCCAGTCGTATGAAAAGGGTGCTTTGCATCGTGCGGATGTGGATGCCAGCCCTTTTAATCAATTTAAACTGTGGTTTGAGCGTGCGCTCGCAAGCCCACAAAAAGAACCCTATGCCATGACGCTTGCGACAGCCAGCAAGTCAGGTCGTCCCAGTGCAAGAACCGTGCTGTTACGTCAGTTTGATGAACAGGGTGCCGTGTTTTACAGCAATTATGATAGTCATAAAGGCGAGGATTTAAGCGATAATCCCTATGCCGAGGTCTTATTCTTTTGGCAAGAGCTCGAACAACAAGTCAGGATTTCTGGCCGTGTTCAGCGGTTATCTGAGACCGAGTCCACTGCTTATTTCCATAGTCGTCCGCATCGTAGCCAAGTGGCTGCGTGTGCCAGCCTACCGCAAAGTGGGGTGATTGAGACGCGGGAAATCCTTGATGCGCGTTTTAAAGCCCTCCTTGCGCAGTACCCCGAAGGCGCTTTGGTGCCTAAGCCCAAATTTTGGGGCGGCTATCGGATCCAGCCAGATCACTTTGAGTTTTGGCAGGGCCGGCAGAGTCGTTTGCACGACCGACTGCAATATCGTCTCGTTGATGACTCTGAAATAGCTTCCGAAGCCTCAATGACCCAAACTTGGGTCATTGAGCGGTTGATGCCTTAGCCCTTTATTGAGCTATTTAAACGACCTTGATTTATTTCACCAATGCCGCAGTAACGATTACTTCGACCAGTAATGAAGGATCGGCAAGCTTGGCCTCGCTGGTTGCGCGAGCTGGGGTATGACCTTCCGGAACCCACGCATCATAGACGCTATTCATGCCGTCAAAGTCAGCGATGTCTTTAAGCCAGATTATCACCTGTAAGATATGCTGACGTGATGATCCCGCTTCAATGAGGAATTTATCGACTAGGGCCAATGCCTCGGCAGTTTGTTCTTCAATGGTCTTGCCCGTTTCTCCAACTTGTCCTGCTAGATAAACGGTATCACCATGAATCACGATTTCACTCATACGGCGCCCGACATGTTTACGGATAATACTCATGGATTGTTCCTCGGAATCGATTTATTGGGGAATAAAAAATGCCCCAAATGAGGGGCACTTTTTAACAGAGTCAAATCAATAGAATCAGCTCTCAGCGGTACTTATTTTTTAGCAGCTGCGATTGATTTCAGGATTTCTTCACGTGCAACTTCAGCACCTTGCCATCCGCTGATTTTAACCCATTTGCCTGGCTCAAGATCTTTGTAATGTGTGAAGAAGTGTTCGATTTGCTTGATCAAGAGTGGTGGCAAATCGGTGTATTCTTTAACATCTTTGTAGATTGGGGTCAGTTTGTCGTGTGGTACTGCGATCAGTTTCGCATCGATACCGCCATCATCTTCCATGTCGAGTTTACCGACAACACGGGCACGGATCACTGAACCTGCAACCACTGGATATGGAGTGACAACCAATACGTCTAGTGGATCGCCATCTTCAGACAGGGTGTTCGGAATATAACCGTAGTTCGCTGGGTAGAACATTGGTGTACCCATGAAGCGGTCAACGAAAAGAGCATCAGAATCTTTATCGATTTCGTATTTGATTGGGTCGTTGTTTGCTGGGATTTCGATTACAACATAGATGTCATGTGGAACATCTTTGCCAGCTGGAATGTTGTTATAGCTCATCGCATACACTCATTAAGTCTAGAAATAGGAAATTTTGCGCTACGTATTATAACGAGAAATCATCGCCATGTTTGAGTTTGCATGTTAGCAATGCGTTAAATTTTTTGAAAATCGAGTTTAACGTCTGATTTGCTTGCAACATGCCGTAAAAAATGTGCGATAACGGTTTCTGATCAGTTCACGCTTGCGGCGAGATAGAGCAATAACACCGGACAAGTAAAGCCTAATATCCAGATGATCGAGCGCAGTGTCGCTAAATCAGCAAGATAGGTGACGACATAGAAGATGCGTAGTAAGACATACGTCCATGCGAGTTGGTTGATCACATGCTGATTGATGACCATATATTCTGCCATCAAGACTGCGGCCAAAAATACGGGAAGGGTTTCATAACCGTTTTGCTGTGCGGCTTGCGCGCGAGCGGCAACACCCGTGAGATTTTTTTGGAAATCGCGGGGGTTATGGTTGTCTTGGAGTTTAAATTTGCCGAGTAGTTTTGCGAGTCCCGCCGTTAGAAAGGGCAGTACACTGGCGGCGATCATGGCATAGATGGCAAAAGAGAGCGAATGCATGTGATTTAGTTTCGGTGATTCATGTGGTTGAAGTATGCCATGAGACGCAGCAGATTTTCAGTATTCAGTCGCGAATATTGAATAATGCTTCTTGGGCATTGGTTGGCGCTTTATTCAAGGTTTTGGGAACGATGCCAAAGGATTCTTGCGGAGCCGTCACACCGCTATTAAGAGCGATACTACGCGCAATGAACGTTGCCCCGAATTTCAATAATAGGGGGACACGCAAGGAGTTACCCATGGGAAAGTTAAAGCGTGTTTGGTTGACCATGAAGGTTTGATCGGAGTCTTGATCACGCAAGATTTCTTTTCTTAAAAAACGTTTATCCTGCAGCGTCATATTGAGATTTGTGGACGGAGCAGTACTGATGCTCGTGACATTATTCAAGATATTCTGCGGTTGCATACTTATTTCTGCAAAGGCACTCGCAGGTCCGATGCAAAGAAGGGCGCACAGCCAGAGTTTCCTGCTCATATTGCTATCCATACGGTTCATAGGCATTGGTACATCGCATAACGGTCATTCAATCGTGCCTATATTAAGAAAATTTGGCCATGATCACAACTCCCAAACAGACTTCTATGGCGAATTGGGCTAATTAGCATCACTGAGCTTCAGGCCTACGATTCCAGATAGGATCAACGTGATACACAACAGACGTATTAATGACGGGCTTTCTTGCAAGAAGATGATCCCTACAGCCGTGACTCCCACCGAACCTAATCCTGCCCAAACCGCATAAGCCGTCCCGATGGGGATATGCTTGGTACCCTGCGCGAGTAAAAAGATACTCGCAAAGGTTGCGATGAAGCACAGCACACTCGGCAGCAGTTTGGTGAGCCCATCAGAGTATTTCAGCAGCAGGACAAACGCAATTTCTACGATGCCCGCCGCCGCGATAAAGAGCCAAGCCATGATTTGATCGCCTTGTATTGATTTTCAGATAGCTTAGCGCTATGGTGACTGGTAGACCAGTACGCACCTTTCGGTAACCATGAACTCATTTACAAAACAATCAGCCCAGCTTGAAAGTAATGCGGGCTTGATGTCGCCACTTAGCGCTGCGCAGCAGTTTATTCAAGCTTGTCCATCGCGGCAGTTGATTGAAGTGATTTCCAATAAGTGGATTCTGTATATCATTTGGGCATTGGATACTGGCACGCTACGCAACAATGAACTGCTGCGTAAGATCGAAATCATTAGCCAGAAGATGCTGACGCAAACGCTCAAAGACATGATTCAGCAGGGCTGGGTGATTCGCACTGACTATCATACCGTCCCCCCGCATGTCGACTATCGGTTGAGTGAACTTGGCATGTCACTCAGTGAGGTGCTGCGTCCGCTGGATATCTGGGCGGCGGCGCATATCAAATAAGGCAATTTCCACCCATAAAAAATCCCCTCATCATTGAGGGGATTTTTTATGGGTGAGGGTTGTTCTGGAGATTACTCTTCGTCAAACAAGCCTGCAAACAGCACCGATGACAAGTAGCGCTCACCAGAGTCAGGCAAAATCACCACGATGGTCTTGCCTTGCCATTCTGGGCGCTCCGCGACTTTAACCGCTGCGGCAACCGCAGCACCCGCTGAGATCCCACTTAAAATCCCTTCTTCACTGGCCAGACGGCGTGACCATGCAATCGCTTCGTCGCTGCTGACGGTTTGCACTTCATCGACAATCGACAGGTCAAGGTTCTTCGGCAGGAAGTTTGGCCCGATGCCTTGAATCTTATGCGGTGCGGGCTTGAGTGGCTCACCATTGCGGGTTTGGGTAATCAGCGGTGATTCAGTCGGCTCGACCGCGACACTGTGCAGTGCCTGACCTTTGATTTGTTCAAAATACCGCGAAATGCCACTGATCGTACCGCCAGTGCCCACGCCTGCAACCAATGCATCGACTTTGCCATGGGTCGCTTCCCAAATTTCTGGACCGGTAGTTTTGACATGAATCTCTGGATTGGCAGGATTTTCAAATTGCTGCGGCAGGAAGTACTTTTCAGGGTCACTGTCTTTGATGCGCTGCGCTTCATCGACAGAGCCTTTGATGCCAAGAGCCGCATCGGTTAAGACCAGTTTTGCGCCCAGTGCCTTAAGGACTTTACGACGCTCTAGGCTCATGCTGGCTGGCATGGTGAGGATGATCTCATAGCCTTTTGCTGCGGCAACAAAGGCCAGTGCAATACCGGTGTTGCCACTGGTGGGTTCAATAATGGTAATGCCTTTTTTTAACACGCCACGAGCCTCAGCATCGGCGATCAGATTGGCACCGATTCGGCATTTCACTGAACCGGCTGGGTTGCGGCTTTCAATTTTGGCGAGGATCGTGACACCTGCCGGTGCCAGTTTATTGAGACGAATAAGCGGCGTATTGCCGATCGATTCAGCATTCGAGTTGTAAACGGCAATGCCAGAATTTTTTGTCGTGGATTCAGAAGCTTGGGCTGCTATAGTCATAATTCTGTCTTTTAAGGTAGTGGGTGAAGTCAAAAATTGATATAGGTCTATGGTGCACTGAAAGATAGGCAATGATCAATAACAGTTTGTATCAACGATAATTTATTAAGGTTCTGTTTTTATATAATAAAAAATCTTTAATACTGCTCTAGTGTATGCTTTGCAGGATAAATTATAAGTCATGAGCCAAAATGTTGCGTTTTGGAAAAAGCATATCTTAAATTTTTAGAATGACAAACGTTCGATATTCACCTGAATTTAGGCATGATGAGTTTTTATCGAAATCAGTTAGGACCATCATGAAGCCCGAAACGCTTGCCATCCATGCCGGCTACAGCCCAGACCCCACGACCAAGTCTGTTGCAGTACCAATTTATCAGACGACCTCCTATGCCTTTGACAGCACCCAACATGGTGCTGACTTATTTGATCTGAAAGTACAGGGCAATATCTATACCCGGATTATGAATCCAACCACGTCCGTGCTGGAACAGCGCCTAGCCGCCCTAGAGGGTGGGATTGGCGCACTGGTGGTCGCATCGGGGATGGCGGCCATTACCTATGCGATTCAGACCATCGCTGAGGCGGGGGATAATATTGTGTCGGTATCCGCTCTGTATGGTGGGACCTATAATTTATTTGCCCATACCTTCCCTCAGCAAGGCATCGAAGTACGGTTTTTTGATTATAAGAAGCCAGAAGAAATCGCCAAACTGATTGACGCGCGCACCAAGGCGGTCTTTGTCGAGACGATAGGCAACCCCTTGGGTAACATCGTTGATTTGGAAGCCATCAGTGCCATCGCGCATGAGCACGGTATACCTGTGATTGCCGACAGTACGGTATCGACACCGATCCTCGGTCGTCCTTTTGATCATGGCGTAGACATCGTCGTGCATTCATTGACCAAGTATATCAGTGGTCATGGCACCAGCATTGGGGGTGCGATTGTGGATAGCGGTAAGTTTCCATGGGGCCAGCATGCGGAGCGATTCAAACGCCTGAATACTCCTGATGTGAGCTACCACGGGGTGAATTATGTCGAAGCCTTAGGCGAGGCCGCATACATCGCACGCGCACGCGTGGTGCCACTGCGTAATACAGGTGCCGCGATCAGCCCGTTTAATGCATTCCAAATCCTTCAGGGACTAGAAACCTTACCGCTGCGTATTGCCCGTCACAGTGAAAACGCACTGAAAGTTGCGCACTATCTGCAGAAGCACGACAAGGTCAATTGGGTGAACTACGCGGGATTGCCCGATCATCCCGAGCATCATTTGGCGCAGAAATATCTTGGCGGACAAGCGTCAGGGATTTTGTCATTTGGCGTGAAAGATGGTTTAGAGGGCGGTACCAAGTTTATTGATGCACTGCAACTGATCACGCGTTTAGTCAATATTGGCGATGCCAAAAGTTTAGCAACCCATCCTGCTACGACGACCCATCGTCAGCTAAATCCTGAGGAGCTTGCCAAAGCAGGGGTGAGTATCGACTTGGTTCGTATCTCGGTCGGGCTGGAGCACATCGACGATATTATTGCTGATTTAGAGCAGGCCCTTGCCAAGGTTTAAGCGCTATTTGCAATTCTTGCGTTTCCCTTTGGTTCGATAGAATCATCAGGATGGGGCTCTTTTTCCATCCTGTTTTTTATTGAATCACCAGTCCTGCACGGTTTAAACGTTCGGTGATTGAAGCGAGGCTGCCTTCATACTCCCAATACATCACTCTGCCGTGGGTTGAGCTGACCAGCAAGTATTTCTCAGTCACCGACTGGATACGATCCACCGCAATCAGCTTTTCGATAAAGGTTTCATCATGGACGATTTCGGTAATCTCTTTATGGTCGTCGGTATAGCCATGAACGAGCAATGCAGTCTTCACCCGCAGTGAAATGAATTTCATGAGTGACTATCCTTATGCGAGTGTCGAATATAGTAGTAGTCCAGTTCATCTTGTTCAATCCGTCTAAAGCCATGCCGCTGATAAAAGCGATTGGAGTCACTGTCTTTCAACGTGCCGACACGAATCGGCAGACCTTGTGTCTCGGCTTCAATAAAGATATGCGCTAAAACCTGACTACCGACTTTTTTCTTCTGGGCTTTGGGCAGGATATACAGGTGGTCGAGTAACAGTTGGTTCAGCACCGGCTTGACCACGACAAAGCCGACTTTAACCCCATTGATCTCGATAAAACGGGTGTGCTCAGGTGAAAAGCCGAGGCGAAATCGCTCTCGTGCACGCTCTGGATCAAAACGCCCAATCCGCTCCAAGCTTTCACGCATCGCAGCGATACGAATCGCAACGAGTTGCTCGAAGTCATCAGTTTGAGCTGCAGAGAAAGTGATTGGCGTGGTCTTGGACATCGGTAATCCTTTTAAAACCAAATGTGTTTTGAATTATTTTTAGATGGTTACGTTGATCACTTCACCAGACCATACGCCATCGTTCTTTGTCGCTATGATTAAAGCATATCCTGTGCCCTGAGTTGCAACAATTAATTGACCATATGGTGCCCAAAATGCACTTTTTCCCGCAGAGATATATTCGCCAGATGGCCCGCCATGATTTGCCATGAGCACACCCATGTGATGTTGCTGTGCGTAGCTTTGCAATTGATGGGCATCTTTAGCATAAGCCGCTTCTGAGACCAAGACTCCTGCGGCATAGAGTGATGCACCCGTGGCTGCAGCACTTGCGGCATGGTTGGGGTGATTGGTATCAGCGCAGATTGCTAAAGCAAAAGAGTCTTCTTTTATAGGGTATTTCAAACTGATCTTTTCGCCATCGACAGCATAGGGCGCTTCACTGCTATGCACATATTGCTTGCTGTACGTTTGTGTACTGCCATCGGGGAAAAATGTGATAGCACTAATGGTGATCCCGTGGGGCGCAGCTAGGGGGACACCAATGACCACAGTCATCTGCGTTTCTATAACCAAATCGCGGATCGGGTCTAGCCGTATATCGTCAGGGCTAAGTGCTAAATTCTTAAGCAGCGGCAACTCATAACCCGTTAGGGACAACTCGGGGAAGAGCAAAAAGTTCACTCCGGCCTCATGTGCTGCGCGAATAAATTTCAGATGAATCGCTAGATTTGCAGCGATGTCTCCTGCAATAGAAATCGATTGTGCAGCGGCGATACGAAGGGTAGACATAAAGCACTCGATATCATTGAGTCATTAAGTGTCCGGCAGGTGATTACTCGACCAATGCCGTATCCGATTTTTCAGTGGCGACAGGTTCATCATGCGGCAACTGCCAAAAAATCCACGCAGCCGCTGAGGTCATGAGTCCGACACAAATAAAGGTGGAGTGAAAGGCCTCAAGCGTGTTGGCCACATTGCCCATGATTTGGGTAAACCCTGCCAGAATCGCCGCCGCGCTGGCGACGCCTAAACTCATCGACAGCATCATCACCATCGAGAGCAAGCCATTGCCGCTACTGGCCAGTTTGCCATCCAGATCTTTTAAGGTCAGTGTATTCATACAGGTGAACTGAATGGAGTTAAAAAAGCCAAACAAGCCCATGTGAATCACGCGTAACCATGTTGGTTCATCACCCGTCATCAGCGCGAAACTGGCAATGCTTAAACCCACCAATACCGTATTTGCCACCAGTACTTGACGATAGCCAAACTTTCGCACCAGAGGCGTCACAAAGTTCTTGGACAGCATCGCGGCGAGTGCCACAGGGATCATCATCATCCCCGCTTCAGCAGGCGTATGACCCAAGCAGACTTGCAGCAGGAGTGGCAGTAAGAACGGCATGCTGCCGCTGCCGATCCGAGCAAACAGATTGCCTAATACTCCAATCCGGTAGCTGGGTAAAACAAACAGTTTCAGACTGAATAAAGCCGCGTCGCCTTTGCGGCCGGCATGCAGCCAATACGTCGTCAGGGATACAAAACCAAAGACGAGGAGTAGCATGACTGCGGCATGCGGCAGGCGCAGTTCCGAGAGCCCATCGAGTGCGATGGACAAGGCGACCATGCCACTGGTCAGCAGGAAGTAACCCGTACTATCAAAAGGCATGAGTGAATCACTGCGGATATCTGGCATAAAGCGCAGTGTGGCCAGCCCACCTATAATCCCAATCGGCACATTGATCAGAAAGATCCAATGCCAAGAGATCTCCTCAACCAGCCAGCCGCCGAGTGTTGGTCCAATCAAGGGGCCGATCAGACCCGGAATGGTGATGAAACTCATCGCAGGCAAGAACAAATGTCGCGGCAAAGCGCGCAGCATGGTCAAGCGCCCCACAGGCAGTAGCATGGCACCGCCGATGCCCTGGACAACACGAGCGCCCACCAATTGCGACAAGGTCTGCGAGCTGGCACACAAGATCGAGCCCACTGTAAACAGGAAGATCGCACTGAAGAAAATCTTGCGCGTTCCGACGCGATCAGCCAGCCAACCGCTGACTGGAATCACAATCGCCATCGTGAGCATATAGGCAATAATGACCGACTGCATGCGCAGCGGACTTTCCCCGAGACTGCGCGCCATGGCAGGTAAAGCGGTATTGACGATCGTGGAATCCAGCGCCTGCATGAAGAACCCCATCGCAACCAGCCACAGCAGCGGCTTATAGTTTTGCGGTTTGTCGGGGGCCACACTGGGCATATCGCTGATCGATGTCATACGATTTCGCTTCTGATCAAGGTCGAAAGTAGCAAATCATACGCTATCAATGGATGATAGGGCTTATGATTTACAATCCATATTCAAAAAGCCATTATCCAAAGAAAATGGCGGAACCTGCGAGCACAGCAGCCAGTCTTTCACTGCCTTTGAGATAGCGACTTGCATAGCGCTGGAGAGTGCGACCGAGTAAGAGACCTACGCCATACAATCCGCCTAAGGTCACGAGCATGCCCGCAAGGAACACGTAAGGGTTCATGCCCACAGGCACTTCGGCACCATGTGCGACGCCGTGAAATAGACCCAGTGTTGCGACCATGCCGAGAAATGCCGAATGCGAACGCATCCACAAAGCCACGGCCAGCACAATCAGTGAGGCGCCGATGCCGTATTCAGCCCACTCAGCACCGATAAAGCCCGCAAAGCCAAGGGTAAAACCAGCAACCAGTGCGCCCATCAGCAGTGCAAGTCCTGCGACGCGTGCTTGCTTAAAGGTCCTTGCCATAAGCAAACCAAAGCCCAAGCCCATCGCCAGATGGTCAAGCCCCGTTAAGGGGTGCAGTAGGCCTTCAACAAAGGCCATCTGATGTCCGGTATGACCGGGATGAGCAAACGCAACGCTTGTGGCGAATAGGGTACTGAGCAAGATGCCGAGTCTTACAACCCGTCGAGAAAAATGCATGTTTATACTCCATGGAGATCTAAATAAATGGGGGGATGTGCTTAAGAAGCCGTGAGTAAACCTTGTTTTTCAATAAACGCGATGATCTCATTGAGTCCATCACCATCTTTCATATTAGAGAATTGAAACGGACGATCACCGCGCATGCGTTTGGCATCTTGCGCCATGATTTCAAGCGAAGCACCGACCATTGGGGCAAGGTCGGTTTTATTGATGATCAAAAGGTCCGACTTGGTAATCCCAGGTCCGCCTTTACGTGGAATCTTCTCACCACCCGCCACATCAATCACATAGAGCGTAAGGTCAGATAATTCAGGGCTAAAGGTTGCCGCCAAGTTGTCACCCCCGCTCTCAATCAGGATCAATTCAAGATCGGGGAATTTACGATTCAAATCCGCAATCGCCGCCAGATTAATCGAGGCATCTTCGCGAATTGCCGTATGTGGACAGCCGCCAGTTTCTACGCCAACAATACGGTCAGGGCTTAGAGCTTCATTACGCGTGAGGAAGTTAGAGTCTTCTTTGGTATAGATGTCATTGGTCACCACGGCAAGGTTATAGCGGGTGCGCAGGACGCGGCACAGGTTCAGGGTCAGGGCTGTTTTACCTGAGCCCACAGGGCCGCCGATACCGACACGAAGGGGAGAGCGTTCTGACATGAGATTTTCCTTTCAATATATAGGTTTGCTTTTAAGATCTAAATAATCGTGAATACTGACTTTCATGCCCAATGGAGAGCATGGCCAAACCCGGTAAGCTATTGCTGATGATGGCATCGCTTTGCAAAGCCCGCGCCACACCTGCAGGTACTTGCGCATAGACAGCCCATAAAATCCGCTGTCCACTGATCTGGCCTAAAGGCACGGTTTTGACCGCGGCCAGCACGAGGTTTTCCAGCTGACTAAAGGCATATGCGGTCAAGCACTCTTCGGCCTGTAACCCTAAACTCACACACAGTGCAGCATAGACGGGCAGAAAGCCTAAACGCTCATCAACCGTCACTGGAATCTTCGCTACTTCACGCACCCATGCGGTTAGTGAGAAGCCCAATTGGCGCGTTTCTGCAAGCAGTTCACGGCTCTCGCGACTCGCACAATATTGCTCTGCTAACTGCTGAAATGCTGCATCATTTTTGTCACGACTGGCTTGCATCATGCAAGCCAGCATAGGCAGTTCAAAGCGTACCAGCATCAATTCCAACACATCTTCAAAGTAAGCGAGCGCTGTCGACTCATTGCGTATCCACTCCCGATCAATCGCCGACTCGACCCCTTGTGAGTAGCAGTAGGCGCCGACGGGCAGTGCCGTCGAACTGAGCATCAGCAGTCGCAGTAAGGATTGCGGCGTGGTGATCGCGATGGCGCTTTGGGTCAGATTAGACATGAATTGTTTTGGTCTACCTTAATGATGAACGGGGAGTGGACGCAACCGTGTTTCATGCGCATGCTGTGCATAGGCACCACTTTCTGGCTCGAACGGATGCTGCATCGTGGTCACCGTCAGTCCTAAACCTTCTACCATCTCTGCAAGCACATGATCGGGCTCGAAGTAAACTGCATCAGGCGTTAGCATTAGAGGCACATGACGATTGCCCAGATGATAAGCGGCTTTGAGGAGCGTAAACGAATCTGCTGCGACAGCTTGCATGACAGTTTCGGGTGCCGCGATGATATGCAGGGTTTCATCCGTTTGCGTCGCGATATACGCGCCACTGCGCAGCACGCCTGTGCGTGGTAGATCGACTCCAATATCGACGCCACTGGTCAGTGTCGCACGGAAGCGTGATTTCTGACGGGTATCAAAAGGCAAGGCGAGCGTTTCAACCTCTGCTTTCGGCTGAAAGTCCTTGGGGAGGCGGATGGTGTAGAGGTTCATGTATGTGTTCCATCTGTGTGATTTGCTCCCTCTCCCTCAGGGAGAGGGCCGGGGTGAGGGTGGTTTGATTGTAAAGTCTCTATTCCATCCCAAATCTTTTCGAATACAGCCGCTGTTTGCGTAAAAACATCATGATTCCAAAAACGTATAACGTGAATGCCTTGATTGGAGAGATATAGCATTCGTTCTTGATCCTTCAATTTGCCTTCCACCGTATTATGCTGCCCGCCATCCAGTTCAATGGCCAGTTTTAATTTCTCGCAGTAAAAATCCAGAATATAATATTCAAAGGGATGTTGCCTGCGAAATTTAAAGCCGCCTAATTGACGATTTCTCAGTTTTGACCACATGAGGGCTTCTGCATCTGTCGGATTGTGGCGCATCTCTTTAGCGAAGTGAAGAAGTGCTGAGGGGCGGTCGGTTTTCATTTGAATACCGCCTTTTTGAATCCCACCCTCACCCTAGCCCTCTCCCTGAGGGAGAGGGGACATTTCTGGTGTAGTTGTTTTTGAGATAGGACATCCATCAAATATGTATTCCATCTATGTGATTTGCTCCCTCTCCCTCAGGGAGAGGGTCGGGGTGAGGGTGGTTCAAAGTTCCATCAAAACAAAAAGTACCTCTGCGCCAGCGGCAACACATCCGCAGGCTCACAGGTCAGCAGCACCCCATCCGCACGCACATGATAGGTCTCAGGATCGACCTCCATGACGGGTAAGTAATCATTGAGCTTCATATCACTTTTACGCAATTCGCGGGTCTTGGACACGGCACTGATTTGTTTCTTCAGTTTCAGTTGATGATGCACACCTTCATCAATCGCTAGATGCGACAAGAAAGTCAGACTAGAAGCATGCACGCCTTCAGGCAAAGCACCAAACATCGGACGGAAGTGTACAGGTTGTGGGGTAGGGATGGAGGCATTGATATCACCCATCGGTGCCGCAGCGATCATACCGCCTTTGATAATCATCGAGGGTTTGACGCCAAAGAACGGCGGACGCCACAGGACGAGATCAGCAAGTTTACCAACTTCTATCGACCCGACTTCGTGGGAGAGACCATGGGTGATCGCGGGATTGATCGTGTATTTGGCGATGTAGCGTTTGATGCGATTATTGTCGTTGCGCGAGCTGTCGCTTGAGCCGTCGAGCAGGATCAGGCCACCGCGCTGCACTTTCATTTTGTGTGCAGTCTGCCATGTACGGATGATCACCTCACCCACACGTCCCATCGCTTGCGAGTCTGAACTCATCATCGAGATCGCACCGAGATCCTGTAGGATATCTTCGGCAGCAATCGTTTCACGGCGGATACGACTTTCGGCAAAGGCGACATCTTCGGCAATCGCAGGATCAAGGTGGTGACAAACCATAAGCATATCGAGATGCTCATCGATGGTATTCACCGTATAAGGCCGTGTCGGATTGGTCGAGGAGGGCAGCACGTTGGCCGCGCCAATGGCCTTTAGGATATCGGGCGCATGACCCCCACCAGCCCCTTCGGTATGGTAGGTGTGGATCGTCCGATCTTTAAAGGCGGCAAGCGTCGTTTCGAGAAAGCCTGCTTCATTCAAGGTGTCGGAGTGAATTGCGACTTGCACATCAAAGCGATCAGCCACCGACAGACAGTTATCAATCGCCGCTGGTGTGGTCCCCCAATCTTCGTGCAGTTTCAGGCCAATTGCCCCTGCACGGATTTGTTCTTCGATCGGCTGCGGTAGGCTCACATTGCCCTTACCCAGTAAGCCGATATTCATCGGTAAGCTATCAATCGCTTGCAGCATACGCGCCATATGCCATGGACCAGGAGTGACGGTGGTCGCACTGGTGCCTGCTGCGGGGCCGGTCCCGCCACCGATCATGGTGGTGATGCCCGACATGAGTGCGGTTTCCACTTGCTGCGGGGCGATCCAATGGATGTGGGTATCAACACCGCCAGCAGTGAGGATTTGCCCTTCACCCGCAATGACTTCGGTTGCCGCGCCAAGTGGGATATCAACATTGGGCTGGATATCGGGATTGCCCGCTTTACCGATCTTCCATATGCGACCGTTTTTGATGCCGACATCAGCTTTGACGATGCCCCAGTAGTCGATGATCAGCGCGTTGGTGATGACGGTATCTGCAACATCGGCTGCTAGCAGTTGGGATTGTCCCATGCCATCGCGGATGACTTTGCCACCGCCAAACTTCACTTCTTCCCCATATACAGTATAGTCATGTTCAACTTCGGCAATCAGGTCGGTATCGGCAAGGCGAACCCGATCGCCAGTGGTGGGGCCAAACATTTCAGAATACGCGCGGCGAGTCATTTTCATGATTGCTTCTCCGCAGTCGTTGCAGGATCGGTATTGGACAGTGGTCCCATGACCCGACCTTGGAAGCCGTAGACGGTTTTGAGTCCTGAGAGTTCGACCAACTCCACACGGCGGGTTTGACCGGGCTCAAAGCGTACCGCCGTGCCAGCAGGGATATTGAGTCGAAATCCACGCGCTGCCGCACGATCAAATTGCAAGCCATCGTTGACTTCAAAGAAATGAAAATGTGAGCCGACTTGAATCGGCCTGTCGCCGACATTGGTGATATCAAGCGTAAGTGTTTCACGGCCGATGTTGAGTTCAATTTCACCGTCTTCGAGGAAGTATTCACCAGCAATCATTCTATTTTCCTTATTCTTGAAATAGCGGTCTGCAGAGGCAATGGATGTGTTGCACTCAGATAATCGGTTGATGCACCGTGACCAGTTTGGAGCCATCAGGAAAAGTCGCTTCGACTTGAATCTCATGGATCATGTCTGCGATGCCATCCATCACATCATCACGGGTGAGCAGGGTCGTGCCGTAGTACATCAGTTCACTGACACTCTTGCCATCGCGCGCACCTTCTAACAGGGCTGCAGAAATATAAGCGATCGCTTCAGGGTAGTTGAGTTTGAGACCGCGTGCTTTACGTCGCTCTGCTACCAATCCAGCAGTGAATATCAGCATTTTGTCTTTTTCGTGCGGCGTGAGTTCCATGAGGTTTCCTTTTGCGGGCTTTTACAAGTGCTGCGCTGATCAGTCGTTATTTATTATGAAAGAATCATACCAAGATAGGTATCAGGTTTTGTATAAGTCATATGCCTGACTTGACATTACATACCTCACCCTTGATCCATCTGGTAGAAAATGCCTATCGCTTATTTCACTCTTTCAGATACAGTCTGATGATATTACAAATTGTGATGAAGTGGGCATGCATTGGGCGTGTCTTTGTAGGTGATTTAAGTCGATTTGATATCGAACTGATTGGGAGCATAGTGTATGTCTGATTTGGTTGAGCATAGCGTAGAGTCATTTATTGACGAGTTACAACTGGCGTTAAAAAATAACCCCAAGCCGATCAATATCAATGCCATAAAGCACTGGCGGCCTTCAGGTTTTACCACCGCACTCCTGCGCAAGGTTCAAGGTTATGCCACAGGCATGCAGCGCCGCAGTACTTTCGTGAATTCCCAAAAAATCGTCTGGCTTGAGGGTGGAAATCCGCATGGCGAGCCTGTGCTGCTGCTGCATGGTTTTGCGTCGAGTAAAGAAAACTGGGTGCTGATATTGCCATTTCTAACCAAACGCTATCACGTGTTTGTCGTGGATCTACCCGGATGGGGGGAGAGTGATTTTAATTATGTTGAGCAATACAGTTTAGAAAAACAATTGGATCGGGTTGCTAAGTGGACCGATCGTTATCTGCCTGATGCTTTTCATATCGTAGGCAGCTCGATGGGCGGTGGGATTGCCGCACTGTTTACCGCACGCCATCCTAAAAAGATTCTGAGCCTGACGCTGATGAATTCTCTGGGCGTGTTTGGCGCAGAGTCGACGCTTTTTGAAGAGGAACTCAAGAAAGGCAATAATCGTTTGATCGCGCATCGTTTGACGGATGTGGTGCGGATGATGAGCACCGTCATGTCTTATAATCGCTGGGCACTGACTGCATTGCTGGTGCCCCTGATGTATCAGGAGCTCGTGTCACGCCGTCATATCAATCAGCATATGTTTCATCAGTTGCTTGAGCATGCGCCACCGACCATGTTTGAAGGCATTGCCCATATTAACTCACCGACCTTGGTGGTATGGGGAGAGCAAGATCGAATCTTGCATGTGTCTAGTGCCGCCGTCTTTAAACAACTGATTCCGCATGCCGAAGTGAAAATCTTCCGTGAGGTGGGGCATCTGCCCATGGTCGAAGTGCCGCATTTGACAGCGCGTTCGCTGCTTGGTTTTTGGCGTCAACTGTCCACAAAGGCCCCAGTAAAACGGCAAGTGAACACAACAGAGTCGCAACCAGAACTTGCGGTGATGTAGTCTAAACGCTGTGAGATGCTGACATTTTTGATATGAATGTTATAGGCCTAAATCACAAGATTCTTCTTTATTTTTTGCGGGGAAGGGTCTAAAACAAGGTCTTCATATTTGTACGAGTAAAACCGTGATGACGACAATCCGCGCCTATGCTGCTCATGCGGCTAATCAAGCCTTAGAGGCTTATCAATATGAAGTGGGTGAACTCAAAGCCCATGAAGTTGAAGTGAACGTTGAATATTGCGGCATTTGCCACTCTGATATCTCTGTACTGGATAACGAATGGGGCAATAGCATTTACCCCGTGGTCGGTGGTCATGAGATCATCGGCAAGATCACCGCCCTGGGTTCTGAGGCACGCGGCCTGAAAGTTGGACAAACTGTGGGTATTGGTTGGACGGCGGACAGTTGCCAGCATTGCGATCCCTGTATACACGGCAAGCAAAATCTGTGTGCAACCTCTACTGCAACCATCATTGGTCATCATGGCGGCTTTGCTGAAAAAGTCCGTGCCAGTTGGCAATGGGCGATTCCGCTTCCTGATAACGTCGATCCCGCGAAAATGGGTCCTATGCTCTGCGGCGGCATCACTGTATTTGCACCCCTCTTGCAGCACAACACCTTGCCGATTCATAAAGTCGGCGTCGTCGGCATCGGCGGTTTGGGCCATATGGCGATCAAACTGTTTAAAGCATGGGGCTGTGAAGTCACTGCGTTTAGCTCCAACCCAGACAAAGTCGATGAATTCA
>CAYJTU010000018.1:0-20944 GCA_964373105.1 uncultured Moraxellaceae bacterium
TTAACTCTGAAGGCGGCCTTGCTGAGTTTGTACAATTTATTAATATCGGCAAGCACCCCCTCATCGACATCTTTCACTTCACGGTCGAGAGTGATCATGGTATAGGTGTGGAAGTAGCACTGCAGTGGACGGACAGCTATAAGCAAGATACGGTGTATTGCTTTACCAATAACATCCCGCAAAAGGATGGCGGAACTCACTTGGCTGGGTTTCGAGCTGCACTGACGCGCGCTATGAATAGTTATCTGGAAGGCGAGAACATTCTTAAGAAAGAGAAGATCGATTTCACCGGTGATGATGCACGTGAAGGCCTGACGGCAATTGTTTCAGTGAAAGTACCTGATCCAAAATTTTCTAGCCAGACCAAAGAGAAACTGGTGTCGAGTGAAGTACGCCCAGCCGTTGAATCTGCGATGAACCGTGAGTTTTCGCAATACTTGCTGGAAAAGCCTCAAGCGGCAAAAGCCATCGTGGGCAAGATCGTAGATGCCATTCGTGCACGTGAAGCTGCACGTAAAGCGCGCGATCTGACCCGTCGTAAAACGGCGCTGGATATCGCTGGGCTACCCGGTAAACTGGCAGACTGCCAAGAGAAAGACCCTGCATTGTCTGAGCTGTATATCGTGGAAGGAGACTCCGCGGGCGGCAGTGCGAAGCAAGGCCGTAACCGCAAGATGCAGGCAATTTTGCCGCTTAAGGGTAAGATTCTAAACGTCGAACGTGCGCGTTTTGACCGCATGATTTCAAGTCAGGAAGTGGGGACACTCATTACTGCACTGGGCTGTGGCATCGGGCAAGAGGAATATAACCCAGAGAAGCTGCGCTATCATAAAATCATCATCATGACCGATGCGGACGTGGATGGTTCACACATCCGCACGCTGCTGCTCACGTTCTTCTTTAGACAAATGCCTGAGTTGTTTGAGCGCGGTTATATCTATATCGCACAGCCACCACTATATAAAATCAAGCGTGGTAAACAAGAGCAGTATCTTAAAGACAATGATGCATTGGAAGAATTTTTACTGTCTAGTGCGCTTGATGATGTCGCTCTGCATGTCACTGCCGATGCGCCAGCAGTAGCGGGTGCGCAGCTTGAAAGTTTAATTCGTGACTATCAATCGACGCAGAAAATCCTGCTGCGTCTTTCACAGCGTTACCCAGTGTCTCTGCTGCAATGTTTGATCAATTTAGATACGTTCCACGTGGAACATGCTAAAGATCGTCAATTTGTAGAAAGCTGGTCGCAAGGTTTGGTAGATGCAATTGCATTGAAGCAACCGTCGCTAAAACCTGAACTGAGCATTGAAAGCTTTGGAGAGGGAGACAGTCAGCGCTTTTGGCCAAGGATCACCATCTATGTGCATCAACTGCCACAGCACTATTTACTCGATTTAACCTTTTTCCAATCGGGTGAGTATGCCCGCTTGATGAGCCTCAGTCATCTATGGCGCAATGTTTTAGAAGAAGGCGCGATCTTGAAGCGTGGCGATAAGCAGTTCCAGATCAGTGCATTCAGCGAGCTCTGGGATCATCTGATGAATGATTCTCGTCGCGGTGTCTCGATTCAACGCTATAAAGGATTGGGTGAGATGAATCCTGATCAACTCTGGGAAACAACCATGGACCCAGAAAATCGCCGCATGCTCCGTGTGACGATCGCAGATGCCATTGAGGCCGATCATATGTTCTCCTGTCTCATGGGTGATGATGTCGAGCCGCGCCGTATCTTCATTGAAGACAACGCGCTCTCTGTGACCAATCTGGACGCTTAAGATCGATTATTCGATTTTAGAAGGATCAAAAAAAACGACACCCCAGGGTGTCGTTTTTTTGATCTGTGGAGTCATGTCATGATTTTGAATTTAAAGGTATGATCAGTCTCTTCGATCAGTGAAATAAGGCATCAGGATGAGCTTAAAGATCCATCATTTGAATTGCGGAACCATGTGCCCAGTTTGTGCAAGACTGATCAATGGTCAGGGCGGTTGGCTTGCTCCAGCGAACCTCGTTTGTCACGTCCTGTTGATCGAGACTGCACATGATGGGCTTGTGCTGGTCGATACCGGATTTGGGCAGCTAGATGTGCAGGACCCAACGCGTTTAGGTCGACCTTTTCTTGCTGTTTCAAGACCAAAGCTTAGCTTAAATGAAACAGCAGCTTATCAAGTGAAGCAACTGGGATTTAAGCTTGAAGATGTCCGCCATATCATCGTGACTCACTTGGATCTTGATCATGCAGGGGGTCTTCCTGATTTCCCGCTGGCCCAAGTTCATGTTTTTCAGCCGGAGTTTGATGCAGCGATGAATCCCAACTTTAGAAGCCAAAGCCGTTATCTTCCTGCTCAGTGGGCGCATAGTCCGCGTTGGGTCAAGTATGATTCGGGGGTGGGGGAGTCATGGTTTGGGCTTGATCATGTGCAGTCGATCGAAGGTTTGGAGGATCAGATTTTACTGGTGCCGTTGACCGGACATACGCGGGGCCATTGCGGAGTTGCGGTCAAATCCGACGATGGCTGGCTACTACACTGTGGTGATGCGTATTTCGCGCACCAAGCGCTGACCAACCCTGCAGAGATACCACTGGGTCTGAAGCTCTTCGAGGAATTGTTACAAACCGATCGACGAGCCCGGGTTAAGAATCTAAAGCAATTACAAATCTTGCAAAAGAACCATGGCCATGAGATTCAGCTCTTTTGCGCACATGATCCCTATGAGTTGGCCCAGTTTTAAGTCAGGGTACATTGCCAATCATTTAATCATTCATGTTTCACGTGAAACAAACGGCTCATAGAGAGCCGTTTTTTTATGGGGGATAGTTTTTAGCGTAATAATAAAAAGCATAAAAACGAAAATTCAATTGTGAGTGGATCGTGTTCTGCTGTGAGCGAGATGTAAACTTTTGTATATATTTTGGCATATATCTTGCTCTAGAATAAACACCAAATGGTCAGAGATTTGGTTGGCAACCCGAAGTCCAACGTAATGTCCTGATCAAGCAACTACAAACCTATATGAGACCTATCCGGTCTTTTATAAAAAATGAACACATAACCCTGTGTGAATATAAGGACTGAATCATGAAGAGAACACTACTCGCTTCTTCCATAGCCGCTCTCATAATACTACCCGCTGCTGTCTATGCAGCAGATGAGCCAGCAGACGGAGAAAAAATAGATCGTGTGGTTGTCACAGGATCGAATATTTCAAGAATTAACCGTGAGGGACCCACGGCAGTCGAGATCATCAAAAGATCCGATATCGAAAAAACGGGGGCAACCACAGTCGTTGAGTTGTTGGGGAAAATTCCATCCGTGACAGTTGAACTCACTGGCAATTCCAAATCATCTTTTGCTATGGGCGCTACATCGGTTGGACTTCGAGGCTTGCCAGCAAAGTATACATTGATACTTCTAAATGGTCGCCGCGTTGCAAATTATGGATTTGCGGTTAATGCTGAAGACTCCTTTGTAGATTTGAGCAGTATTCCACTTTCTGCAATCGAATCGATAGAAATTTTACGCGATGGTGCGTCTGCTATATATGGTTCAGATGCTGTTGCTGGTGTGATCAATTTTAAAACACGGAAAAACTTTCAAGGCTTGGAAGTCGCTGCTAATTTAGGCGTTAACGAAAAAGGCGATGGTGCCACAAAGAATGTGAATATTACTGGGGGATGGGGTGATCTGAATAAGGATGGTCAAAACTTTCTTCTGACGTTTAATGCATTACAAAGTAATCCATTATGGAGTGACAAACATGCCGCAACAAAGAATAGTGATATGCGCCGCTTTGGGGGTACAGATCAAAGAAGTATCAGTGAGGGTCTAGGAGGTGTGGCAGATTACACCAATGGCGATCCTGGTTATGCGATACCAGGATGCCGAGGTAGTGTTGAAGTTGCCGATACAGGTGACACGCGATGCTACACACAGTCAAAAACTTCTTTGTCTCCAAAGAATGAACGTTTTGGACTTTCAGGGGTTTTCACACAACGTTTGAATTCTACAGATGAGCTTTTTGCTGAACTTGCATTTAATCATAGTGAAAGTCGTATACAGGGTGCATTTCCAGCCTTTGATACCGCATTTTTGGGCTCTACCGTCGGCTCGAAAAATCCAGCACTGGCAAACTTGCCTGGTCCTTCAGATGTTAACTATGGGTTTGAATTGGGTGATCAGTTACGAATTTTTAGAAGTATTTATGAAGCAGATCCAACTTTTCGCACAACTACCAGCAATACAGTGCGGATTGTTTCTGGATGGAGAGGTTTAGTCGGTCAATGGGACAGTGAGTTTGGGGCCAGTTTTAATCAAAATCAACAAGCGCTTGAAACCTCTGGGATGGTTTTGAAGACTTTAGGATCAAAGGCACTGCAGCAGGGAATTTCTGGTAATGGTGGGTATGATCCATTTGTCTATAAAAACCCTGAAAGTTCATTTTCCTCCTTTTTAACTACTACGAATCGTACGGCTCAATCACGTTTGCTGTCACTAGACTGGAAAATGTCGACAGATAACCTGTTTTCCTTAAATGGTAACCCTTTTGGATTTGCTTGGGGAGCTCAAGCGAGTCGTGAAACCATTAATGATCAACCAGATTCCTTGAATGTAATTGGAGCGATCGCAAATTACGGGGCGACTGAAAGTAAGGGGGGGCGGTCTTTATATTCACTCTATGGTGAGCTTAGCGGGAATATTCTTAAGAACTTGGAAATGCAATTTGCACTGCGTGATGATTATTACAGTGACTTTGGTAATGCATTTAATCCGAAACTGGCTTTTGCATGGCGACCCATACAAGAGGTACTAGTAAGAGCATCGGCGACAACATCATTTAAGGCTCCGACTTTGCCTGAAGTTGGATCTACGACGACAGCATTTTCGACCGTAGCGGATTGGGCACGTTGTAAACCGCTTGGTTATGTCGGGCCACAATGTGCATATAGTCCTCGAATTTATTTACAAGGTAATCCTGATTTAAAAGCGGAGAAAGCAAATAATTATTCATTTGGCTTTGTCTTTCAGCCGATTAAGAATTTATCGGCATCTCTAGATTGGTATTTGATCAATCAAAAAAATACGATTCAGGCGGAAGACCCGCAATATATTCTCGATCATGAGTCAAATCCTGTGTTTGCTGCGTTAATCGGACGAGATCCGCGTAACCCTGGTTTAGAAGCACGTAACCCAGGTTTGGACAAGGGTCGCATTAATAGTATTACCTCACCCTACATTAATGTTGGCAAGACCGATATCCAAGGACTTGATCTTGATTTGAAATATGTAATTTCGTTTGGAAGCTATGGCCAACTGAACTTCCGTGAAGTGAATAACTATACGTTAACCTTTAAACAAAGCATTGCTCCGGATGAAAGTCCTGAAAGTCGCTTAGATGGAACCAATCATCCAAAATGGCGAAACACATTTCGTACAGGCTACCAATATCAAAATAGTGAACTTGCACTGACTGCACGAACTCAATCCAGTACCAAAAATATTACGGATCCTACCTATGAACAAGATCCTGAGATTACTGCAGCACGGATTCCTTCATATACAGTATGGGATCTGAATTTCAATACCAAGCTGAATGAGCATGCAACGTTGAATTTTGGGATCAACAATGTCTTCGATAAGTCGCCAGTATATTCAAGTTCTACCTATAAGGATGACTTTGTTCCTTCGTTGAATGATTATATCGGACGTTATTATTATGCGAATATCAATTACAAGTTTTAAAAACAAGTCTGACCGATGAGACGTTCCACGTGGAACACACAAAAAAACGACACGCTAGCGTGTCGTTTTTTTGTGTGTTAAACTGGATAGCTTAGGGTTCGAGGGCATGCAGCTGCATCATCATCTCCAGTAGGCTTTCATCCAGACTGGCGATGGAAGCAGTATGCTGCTGTTGTTGTTCCATCAGCTTCAACAGTTCAGCTTTTCGCGCAGCCTCGTAGAGTCCCGTATCAGCCATGGTTACTTCAAGCTGTTTAAGTTTGCTGTGTAGCTCTTGGATCTGCTTTTCGGTTTTTTCGATTTTACTGCGCAAGGGGCGGGTTTGTTCACGCTTTGCTGCGGCATCTTTACGGGCTTGTTCTTTGTCGATGGGTTTCGCACTTGAGGTGCTTAGGGCATTGCTTTCGACTTTCGGCTTTGCTTCAGCGACAGGGGTTGCAACTTCAACCGCTTTCTTTGCTGCTGCTTTATCCAGAGCCGCTTTGGTTGGTTTTGCGGCCATCTCTTGTTGACGGGTTTGCTTTAACCACTGGGCGTAGTCTGCAAGGTCGCCATCAAAGGTCCGGCATATCCCGCCGTGTACCAGCAAGAGATCATCACAGACACTGGCGATCAGTTGCCGTTCGTGTGAGACCAAAACCACCGCACCTTTGAAGTCTTGCAAGGCCAGTGTCAGTGCATGGCGCATGTCTAAGTCTAAATGGTTGGTGGGCTCGTCCAGCACCAAGACGTTGGGTCGCTGCCAAACGATCAAGGCCAGTGCAAGGCGAGCACGCTCGCCGCCCGAGAAGCTGCCGCAGGTGGTATCCATGCGTTCGCCACTGAAGCCAAAGCTGCCCAAATAAGCACGCAGTTCCGCATCGGATATCTTCTTACCCGCGAGACGACCCAGTTGCAGCATCGGGCTGGCATCGGCATCCAGCGCGTCCATTTGATGCTGGGCAAAGTAGCCGAGATTCAGATGTTCGCTTGAAGTGCGTTCACCTGACAGAGGCTCAATCACACCTGCAAGGGTTTTAATTAAGGTCGATTTACCCGCGCCATTCATACCGAGTAAACCGATGCGGCTATCTGGAGTGAGCTGTAGGCGGATGTTGTTGACGATGATTGTGGTGCCGTAGCCAGCGTCTACTTCATCCAATTGCAAGAGCGGCGAACTCATCTTGCTCGGTTCACGGAAGCTAAAAGTGAAGGGTGTATCGACATGTGCAGGGGCAAGCTTTTGCATCCGCTCAAGCTGTTTCACACGGCTTTGCGCTTGCTTGGCACGAGTCGCTTGTGCGCTAAAACGGTCAATGTATTTTTGCAGATGGGCGCGGGTGGCTTCTTGTTTTTCGAACGACTGTTGCTGCTGCGATAAACGCTCAGCACGGGTTTGTTCAAAGGTGGAGTAGTTCCCTGTATACAGTGTCACAAGGCCCGCTTCGATATGGATGATATGGTCGGTAATCGCATCGAGGAAGTCTCGATCATGCGAGATCAATACCAAGGTGCCGGGATAGTTTTTTAGCCAGTCTTCAAGCCAGAGAATGGCATCTAAGTCTAAATGGTTGGTCGGCTCATCCAGCAGTAGTAAGTCGGAGCGACTCATCAGCGTACGCGCCAAGTTGAGTCGCATCCGCCATCCGCCTGAGAAGCTGGATACAGGCGCTGATTGTTTGGCCGTGGTAAAGCCGAGGCCGGCCATCATTTGTGCGGCACGGGCGGTTGCGGTGTAGCCATCAATTTCACCAAAGCGCTCGTGTAGAGAGGTGAGTTTTTCCAGTGGCATGGTTTCTGATTCATGTTCCAGCTGCTGATTGATGGTCCACCACTCTTCATCACCGGAGAGCACGAAATCAATAGCTGACGTTTCTTGGCTTTCAACTTCCTGCGCCATGTGGGCGACTGTCCATGTCGCAGGACGCGTGAGGCTGCCGACATCTGCAGCCATCTCACCCATAAAAGCGGCAAACAAGGTCGACTTCCCTGCGCCATTGACTCCCGTTAAACCGACTTTCCAGCCGGGATGAATTTGAAAGGTCGCTTTTTCAAACAATAGGCGACCACCACGGCGTAGTGCAAAATCTTGAAGCTGAATCATTGGGAAAGCCTAAAATAAACGGGCAAAATTAAGGAGGGATGAGTAATGCGCTATTGTAGTTTTTTGTGGATAGAATAACCAGTGACTGAGCCTGAGTTTAGTAACGGTAAGAGATTCGTAAGCGCGTGCGTGTAGGGGTGTAAGCAGTCAGTACAGTTCATATGCTTTAGCACATTGAATTTTCATTATAAAATTTAAATTCGCTGTATTTATTAACAAAAATGCATGAAAGGTCATTGTAAATTGATGGCGATAGCGCTTGAAAAAAAATAATAGTTGTTCAGAATAGGCAGCGCGACGCATAACACAAGCGGAATCACTCCGTAGAGACTAAAGGGAAAATTATATGAACATCAAAATGAAAATGGTATTCGCTGCAACAGCGGTAGCACTTGCAACTTCGGCGCAAGCGCAAACCATGTGTGTTTTTGACCTTCTGGGGGCGCAAGGGGACAACTACTCCATGATGAAGGATTACGCACTGGCAGCAAAAGGTTGGGGTGCGGATATCACCCTGAAAGCCTACACCGATGAGCGTGTGGCTTCAGAAGATTTTAAAGCCGGTCAATGTGATGCCGTTGCACTTACCGGGATTCGTGCACGTCAGTTCAATAGCTTTACTGGATCCATTGATGCGATTGGCGGTTTGCCAAGCAACGCAGCAGCAAAACTCATCATCAGCTTGATGGCAAACCCTAAACTTGCACCTGATATGATCAGCCAAGGTTATGAGATCGCGGGTGTGACCACTTTAGGTTCTGCATATATCATGGTTAATGATCGCAGCATCAATACCCTGTCTAAAGCTGCCGGTAAGCGTTTCGGCGTACTTGACTATGATAAAGCACAAGCAATCGTGGTTCAAAAAGTCGGTGCACAACCGGTTTCTGTGGATTTGTTGACCATTGGTGGTAAATTTAATAATGGACAGATCGATATTATCGGTTTGCCTGCTATGGCATTTAAACCCCTTGAACTGCATAAAGGGATTGGCTCTAAAGGTGCGGTCATTCGTTTCCCTGTTGTACAAGTGACTGGCGACATCGTCATCCGTCCTGAAAAATTCCCAGCAGGCTATGGTCAAAAGAGCCGTACTTGGGTTGCAAGCCAGATCGACAAAGAGATGGCACTCATCAACAAAGTTGAGAAATCCATTGAGCCACGTTTCTGGATGGACATCGCAGCTAATGACAAAGTGGGCTATGTGAAGTTGATGCGCGAAGCGCGTATTGATTTGACCAAGCAAGGCATCTACAACAAAAAAATGATGTCAATCTTGAAGAAAGTGCGTTGCCAACAAGATCCAACCAGCTTTGAGTGTGCACTCACTGATGAGTGATTAAATGCAATAAAGATCGAAATATGATTGAAGAAAGCCAGCGCTGATCGCTGGCTTTTTTTATGAGGGTATATGTAAAAAATTGACTACTGCGACATAAAAAACACTAAAATAGCGCCAATATCGACGGCTTGATGATATGTAATAATAGGGACTTAGGCAGTATACGGCTCAAGAATCGAGCTGGGGATGGACTAGACCCTCTTTGATAATCGTTTATGGAGAAATAAAACGTGAAAAAAATAGCAATCGCCGCCCTGTTTACTGCAATGAGCTTGCAAGCTGTACACGCAGCAGGTGATAAATTGACATTGTGTGTCTATGATCCCCTCGGAGCACGTGGTGATGCTTTTGGTTATGCAAAAGACTATGTCCTGCAAATGCCACGTTTTGGTCTGACCAATCCTGTTGATCTCAAAGCCTACACCAACGAAGCGATCATCGCCGAAGATTTTAAAGCCGGCCAATGTGATGGCGCGATCATGAGTAACTTGCGTGCGCGCGAGTTTAATAAATTTACAGGTAGCTTGGATGCCATCGGTGCAGTACCCAGCAAGCAGGATTTGAACATCGCGCTGCAAGTGCTTTCAAGCAAGCAGTTGGCACCAAAAATGTCACAAGGTGATTATGAGGTTCTGGGGATCATTCCACTCGGCGCTGCTTACATCATGGTCAATGATCGCAAGATTAATACCTTGGCTAAAGCCGCGGGTAAAAAGATTGCCGTACTCGATTATGATAAATCACAATCAAAATTGGTCCAGCGTGTCGGTGCGCAGCCTGTCAGTGTCGATTTGACCACGATTTCAGGTAAGTTTAATAACCATCAAGTGGATATTATTGCGGGGCCATCAGTTATTTTCAAGCCGCTCGAATTGTGGAAAGGGATGACCGATTCTTCGGGTGCCGTGAAGGGTGCTGTGATTCGTTTCCCACTGATTCAAGTGACTGCAGTGATGGTCGTGCGTAAGAGCAAGTTCACCAACGCGGAAGCCAATCAGAAAATTCGTGAATACGTGTTCTCGCAAATCGGTACCGCCTATAAGTACATCGATAATGCAGAAAAAGAAATCGATGCGAAATATTGGATGGATGTGCCTGATGCAGACAAAATCGGCTATACCAAACTGATGCGCGAATCACGCATGGATTTGACCAAAGACGGTGTCTACAATGCAGACATGATGAAACTGTTGAAGAAGGTCCGTTGTAAAACAGCACCGACCAGCTTTGAGTGTGCATTGAATGACGAGTAAATGAGGGTGGTGATACTGAACCTAGCATAACAACTGCGTTCAGATCGTCACAAGACTTCAAACCCATGAACGAGATTGTGCAAACAATTTATTCATGGGTTTTTTGTTGTGATGCCTATCTATCGATATCTCTCAATCCATGAAATCTGCATGGACCCTTGAAAAAAGAGGTTACATCAGCATATAAATCCTATACAGCGGGCGTGGTATGATAGCCGCCTATAAAAAAGCTTTTATTTTGACCCTTGGGTCGTCAGTGCAGATAGCCTATCTGTAATGAAGGAGATTTAATCGATGAACGCACCAGCCATGATTTTGACCGACCGCGCGGCAAGCAAAGTACGCCAGTTACGCGATGGGGAAGGAAGTGATGATCTGCTCCTGCGGGTCTATGTCACGGGCGGCGGCTGTTCAGGATTTTCTTATGGATTCACCTTTGCTGAAGCGGCAAATGATGATGATGCGCGCGTCGAAAATGGTGATGTGGCGATGGTGATTGACTCGCTCAGTTATCAATATCTCGTAGGCTCGGAAGTTGATTATCTCGAAGGCTTAGAGGGTTCACGCTTTATCGTCAAGAACCCCAATGCGACAACCACCTGCGGTTGTGGTTCATCATTCTCCTTATAAGTTGATCCGTTTGGTCGCCTTTCGCGCAACAAAAAAACGACTTCAGTAAGTCGTTTTTTTGTTAGACAAATTTGAAGAATATAATTTGAGAAGTAGTTGACAGCATTAAATAAACTGCCTTAAGCTTGGTCTCGAAGGAACTCAAGCAGAACAGGAAGTTTTGCTAAATATAAAGCCTAGTTTGGCATGTATCATTCTAAAAATTTTATTCATTTTTTTTGAATATTGTTATTAAAATTCGCCAAACCTCGCCTATATTTTCTGCTTCCGATGATGCGGAACGCTTTCGTATTTCTTAAAAAATGGATTTTCCCCAAGGAGCTAGGGCAATGGCAAAAGTTTTATTAGATGGATTAACTGCAGTTGATGGATTCGTTGCAGCAGTACTTGTCGATTCTACCAGTGGTTTAAGTTTGTCGACCGTCGGTGGTGGCATCGATCTTGAGCTGGCTGCAGCAGGCAATACCGAAGTCGTGCGTGCAAAACGCAAAGTGGCTGAAGCATTAAAGCTCAATGATCGCATTGAAGATATTTTGATTACGCTCGGTAAGCAATACCACTTGATTCGTCCACTAGAACGCAATGCAGATATTTTCTTGTATGTCGTTTTGGATCGTGCGAAGTCTAACCTTGCAATGGCTCGCCATACGCTGAAGGGTTTCGAACAAGAGCTAGATTTTTCTTAAGGCGCTATTCAGCGCTCTGTTGTAAGGTATTAGCATTTATAGTCAAGCAAAGAGAATAGGATGTTGTCTTTGCTTGACGTTTTTCTTTATTAATGATGATAAAAAACTCCATTCAAAAGAGTATCGACATGGAACGGTCATTTAGGGCGTCAATTGTAGGATTGGGTTGCTCCGATGTAGTCTCGATTCGCCAACATATCCACGATATTTTGGCTGACGGCGGTGATGTTAATTGGGTACCCGCCAATCAAGAAAATTTAGATTTCCTCGTTATTAATTCGTGCTTTATCAGTTCATCAAGTATTCAAAGCTTGATTCGAAAAAATGCACTTCCCGTTTTATTGGTCAATCATTCTCCAAAAAACGAAGAAATTGAACAAAACATTATTTCCTTACCGTTATTTGAAAATACGCGTCTCAGAAGCTGGGTGCAAGAGTTCGTTATTGATAAAAAAAGAGTGATGCCACAAGCTTTACCGCACAGTGTGGATCAAAGTCCTGCGATTGCCGAAAGCGTCAAGATGTTAAAAGCGCTCTCATCGATGGCACAAGGTTTATATTACCTGTCCGATAGCCGTGGGGCGATTGGTGTGGTGGATACGATCAGTGGACTTATGTGGCTGGTTGCAGAACGCAGTACATCCATCGATATGGGCGGTTCATTAAAATATGAGACGGTCTCGCAAATTCCCCGCTTGCATCGCTCCGTAGATCTTGTGCAGTGGCTCTGGGAAGTGGTGTGGTCGGCTTCGTGTTGTGCCACGCTGGTTGCACTGGATCAGCCGATCCAATTGATGCGCTGGCCGCAACCTGTCCGTAAAACTGATCGCAAAGATATGCTGCGTATGTGCGCACGCTTGGCCCAAGGGGTGACCACAGCCGATAGTCTGGCCTTAGACACTCAAATTCCTTTGGCCCGTGTTCAGCACTTTGTTTCGGCACTGGTCACGTCTGGATTTGCTGAAAGGGTTGCTCAGATCGCGGATACGCTTCCCCCCATACTTCTGGAGGAAAATCCTCATACCGTCTTAGAGCAAACGGGTTTTCGTCGTTTGCTATCGGGTCTAAGGACCCGCTTAGGTCTCTGACAAGATCGAAGACAGCCGTGGTTTGAGTTGTAAATTTTAGGATGAATCTATGCAACGCTATAAAATTGTGTTTTGCGGGGGGATGGGGTCTGGCAAGTCGCAGGCAATTAGCAGCTTGTCAGAAACCCCTGTCTTTGCAACAGAAGCCCTGAATACCGATGAAGATGCCCATAGCAAGCTCCATACGACTGTGGGAATTGATTATGGGGAGATCACCATTGACGACACTATAAAAATCGGTCTCTACGGTACACCAGGACAAAATCGTTTTCAGTTTATGTGGCCGACGATTGCCCAGGGTGCGCTGGGTATCGTGCTTCTGATCGACCACAGTGCAGCGAATCCATTGGCTGATTTGGATCTGTATATAGAGTCGTTTGTGGGGAAATCTGATCGGATGATTGTGATTGGGGTAACGCATGTCGATGTCAGTGGTAATCATTCGTTGGAGATCTATCGTCGTTGGCTCATGGAGCATAAAAAACGGTATCCCATCTTTAGCGTAGATGTCAGACAAAAAGATGATGTTTTGTTACTCGTAGAGACCATTATTGCGTCACTCGAAATGCAAGTTAAAGTTCAAATCGAAGCATAATACGTGGGATGTCCGGTCATTGGGGTGCAGAACATGACCGTGATATTTTTAAATCATATTCAATAAAGGAATCTTAAATGATGATGGTCAAAGAGGGGCAGCACCGGCAGCCCTCAACGTTATTGATTAAAATTGCAGAACGGTGTATTGCCGAGTTATCGTCATCCGTTGCCGGCATTAATAGTGTGTTACTCGCGACCAGCGATGGCTTTGAACTGGCGCTGGTCACTAATCAATCAGATCTCGATGGCGGAAAAATTTCTGCCGTCAGTAGCTCGATCCTGTCGATGATTCAATCCTTTACGGCAGAGATTAAATTGGTGAATTGCCAATCACTCATTTTGGATGCGCAAAACGGTAAAGCCATCATTGCTGGTGTGCCCTGTAAGCAGATTCCGTTCGTCCTCGTGGTTTTAACCACGGAGCAGGTTTTGTTAGGCCAGGCTTTGCATGGTATACGCCATTGTATTCAACGCTTGGTGGACAGTGAGCAGAAGTTGTTACAAGCGGTTTGATTGCCTTGCGCAGGCTTACCAGCGCCCGCCTAACACCCGCAGTCCAGTTGCACCGGTGACTGCGGGTAAATTGCCAGGAAGTCCTTCCATGCGCTGACGTGCAAGCCATGCAAAGGCGGTGGCTTCTACCCAAGTCGGTGCAAGGCCGAGTTCTTTCGTGCTTTTCAGTGTCCAATGGGGCAAGTACGCAGCCAGCGTTTGCCAAAGCATTTGGTTATATGCACCGCCGCCACATAGCCACAGTTCACCCTCGCTTAAGTGGGTTTGCTCAATCGCATCGGCAATGGAGCGGGCGGTCAGCTTCAGTAAAGTGGCTTGAATATCTTGTGGCGGGAGGTTGTTCAGATCATGATGTGCGTCAAAGCTGCTATAACTATCGTCATGAAAATCCACATCCATCACATCGCTAATTTGTTGTTGTAACCACTCGAGATTAAAGTCTTCACGCCCCGTGCTCTTCGGGTACGGCCGAGTAAAGTATTCGTGACTGAGCAATTGGTTGAGCAGGGGCTTGTGCACGGTGCCTGCGGCTGCCCATGCGCCATCTTGATCATAGGCCTGTCCGGTATGCTGGAAGCACCACGCATCCATGAGCACATTTGCAGGGCCGGTATCAAAGCCATAGACCGCGTCAGGTTGCCCTGCAGGGAGGACGCTGATATTGGCAATGCCTCCGAGGTTTAAGATGATGCGATGGATGCTGGAGTGCTGAAAAACCGCTTGGTGGAAGGCTGGGACGAGCGGCGCACCCTGACCACCTGCCGCCATATCGCGGCGACGAAAGTCGGCGATGACCGGCAGTCCTGTGATCTCCGCAATGAGATTAGGATCACCGATCTGCAAGCTAAAGCCTGATTCAGGGCGGTGGCGAATGGTTTGGCCATGGCTGCCGATGGCACGAATATCTGCTTTACTGAGCTGATGGTCATGAATCAATTGATTGATCGATTCACCGACCAGCCTGCCGAGAGCAACATCGGCAACGCCCATACGCTCGATTTCATTGTCATCGGGGAAGGTGAGGGCAAGCAGGTCTTCGCGCAACTCTTCAGGAAAAGGGATGGAGAGTGCCGCATGGAGTTGCATCGGTTCAAAGGAGACAGCAACAAAGTCAATGCCATCTAAACTTGTGCCAGACATGACACCAATATACATTTCCTGCCCCATAATACTGCCCTGATCTTGCGTATCGTACGGATGATTGATAATGCTAAGGTTACCCTATTACACGTAATTATCGCTAACTCCTCGATATTAAAAACGGCTAATATATTACGCAATATTACGACAGCTATATTTATCAGGTTATGACGACTTTTCTACCCGCAGAGCAACAACTCGCGCTGATTGAGCGCGGCACCAGTGACATTATCCAACGTGATGAATTACTTAAAAAATTAAAAGAGTATCGTCCGTTACGTGTCAAAGCTGGCTTTGATCCGACAGCGCCTGATCTGCATCTGGGTCATACAGTGTTGATCAACAAACTGCGCACCTTCCAAGAACTCGGTCACGAGGTTTTATTCTTGATTGGCGATTTTACCGCCATGATTGGCGATCCGACCGGCAAAAGTGCCACACGTCCGCCGCTGACTCGCGAGCAAGTACTGGAAAATGCCAAGAGCTATCAAGAGCAAGTGTTTAAGATTCTTGATCCTGCGAAAACCAAAATCGTCTTCAATTCGACATGGTTTGAGCAAAAGAGCGCAGCGGACATGATTGCACTGGCCTCTCAGTACACCGTGACACGTATGATGGAGCGCGATGACTTTAGCAAACGTTTTAAAGCGCAGCAGTCGATTGCCATCCACGAGTTCCTCTATCCACTGGTGCAAGGCTATGACTCGGTGGCACTCACAGCGGATGTAGAGCTTGGCGGCACCGACCAAACCTTCAATCTGCTGATGGGTCGTACCTTGCAAGCCCGCTATGGTCAGGAAGCGCAGATCTGTATTACCTTGCCAATTTTGGAAGGCTTGGACGGTGTGCAGAAAATGTCAAAGTCACTGCAAAACTATATCGGTGTGCATGATTCAGCAGGCAGCATGTATCAGAAGATCCTGTCGATGCCGGATAGCTTGATCCCACGCTATTTTGAGCTGCTTAGCTTCCGTCCCATGGAAGAGATTAATGCTTGGTTAGAAGAGATGACTAATGGTCTGAACCCGCAGGAACTCAAAAAACGTATTGCGCTGGAATTGGTCGAGCGTTTTCATGATGCCGATGCTGCGGCAAATGCGCATAAGAGCGCAGGCAATCGCATTGTCGATGGCGAGATCCCTGAAGACCTTCCTGAAGTAACGCTTGCACTAGAGGGACAGGACGCACTCTTTATCACCAGTGTCTTGAGCCGTGCGGAACTGACCAAGAACGCTGCGCAAGCTAAAGATGCGCTGGCGCGCGGTTCGGTCAAAGTAGACGGTGTGGTTGTCGATGCGTCCTTCAGCTTAAGTGCTGGCGCAAATGTTGTGATTCAAGCGGGTAAGAAAGCCATCGCTCGTGTCATCGTTGGCTAAAACAAAAGACGCTTCCACGTGAAACATCAAGGGATATTTCATTGTCCCTTGATGTTTATCATCTTGTTTTAAAGCCTTCTTTTATTTAATCACACCGCAAACCAAACGCGGTCCGCCGCCCCCGAGTTTCTCAGGTTGGTCTGCGTAATTATCCCCGCCTAAATGGATCATCAGCGCATGTCCTGTCAGCTCAGAAATATGTTTAATTCTGGGTGCGAGGATTGGCAGTGTTGCTGTGCCATCGGCATTGACGGTGAGAGCCGGTAGATCACCGAGATGACCCGAGTCACTATAGGCCCCGAGATGTTTCTCTGTTTTTTTCGGGTCGTAGTGGCCACCCGCCGCCATGCCTTTACCGTCACAAGAGGGGTTTTGGTGGAGATGGAAGCCATGGATGCCGGGGGGTAAATCTTTAAGATCAGGTGTGAGTACCACGCCGTATTTCGTTTCACTTAAGACCACGTTGCCGGCAGCGGCGCCGACACCTTGCTCGGCCGTAAAAAATAAAGGCACAGTGGTATCGGCACTTGCCAGCGTCGCGAGACTTAAGCACAGTGCTGCAAGACTAAAAGACATGATTTTCATGGGATGAATCCTTATCAAAAGACGACGTGAGAGATGAAAAAATCGGTTTCTGATTCCTAACCCGTTGTTGTTTTGCCTATCGATGATACTTGTCCTTTATACCGTGCTCTCAGCGGTTTAAGTGTATCGCTCTCGTTGTAATGGGTAAGCATGTTTAATGGTCTCTTCAGGTACTGTTCTTTATCTGAACTGTGAAGTTCAATACATTGCTATAATTCAGTCCAGACTTCATCCTCTTTTAGATGCCGAAAACTTATGTCACTCACCGAAAAACCTGTCGATACTACTCTACATGCTGTAGGGCAGTTCTTGAGTTACTTGACCGATAGCCTTGTGCCTCATGATGGCAGTTTCCCCTTCGTCAAATTGAACTTGGCAAAGTATCGCGGCAGTGAAGTCAACCTCAATAAAATCTCTATCCGATTGCTTGAGGTCAAAGGGCAGCCACATTTGTCCTTCACCTATCACTATCAGACGCGTGACGTGACCAAGAATTTTTCGATCGATGCCGGCTTAAGCCAAATCCAAGCTTACTTAGATCAGAGCCAGATTGAGATATTTAAGAGCGCGCATTTACGGTTGCAGGATACGGAAACCCAATTGCTCTTCAATCGAAAAAATGAGGCGACACTACAGACCACGACTACAGCCCATACCGTCATTGCATCTCAAGCCCATGATCGGGAGAAGAATCGTTACATCGACATCAAGCGCCCCTTTTTGACAGGGCTGGGGGTCACCGACGCTCAGCAAAAGTTGATTCCAGCGATGTCACGCAAGTGGAAGCAGATTAATAAATTCATCGAAGTCTTTCAGCATGCCTTTGAGTCGCTGAAGCTGCCGACCACTCGTCCTGTGCATGTGGTTGATTTTGGCGCGGGGAAGGGCTATCTGACTTTTGCGATCCATGATTTTCTGCGTGAAACTTTGGGCTACAGTGCACAAGTGACAGGCGTTGAGCTCCGTGATGAGCTGGTCAAACTGTGTGGTAATGTGGTCAATCAATTCAGCATTGAGGGTTTAGATTTCTATCAAGGCGATGTGCGTAGTTACCATCCTGACAACCTGGATGTGATGATCGCATTGCATGCCTGTGATGTTGCCACCGACTATGCATTGCACACAGGCGTGCGCTTGGGTGCCTCGATCATCATGTGCGCGCCGTGCTGCCATAAGCAGGTACGACCCCAGATACGGAGTCCATTGGTCTTACGTCCGATGCTACAGCATGGTGTACATCTAGGCCAGGAAGCCGAGATGCTGACTGATGGACTGCGCGCCTTGTTGCTCGAAGCCTGCGGTTATGAAACCAAAGTATTTGAGTTTGTGGCACTCGAGCATACCAGCAAGAACAAAATGATCTTGGCGATCAAGCGCGATAGCTTGGCAAACAATACAGCGAAGAAAGCTGAAATTTTAAATCAAATTGAATCGATTAAAGCCTTCTATGGCATTCGCGAGCAGTGTTTGGAAAGCCTATTGGTTGCAGATGGACTGCTGTGATTCTGGTAATTTATAGCGCCATGTTCCACGTGGAACGTGGCTAAACAAGGCGCTATTTAAAGCTGCATTTGAAATGTCTTGTTAAGCAAAGATTGTCGCGGTTTGTCTGCTGATCGCCACCAAATTCCCTGCTTCATCCCAGATATGTGCTTCACTGTGCGCATAGCCCGATTTTGCCGAATCAGTTTTGACTTGGTATTGCCACCAACTTTCCGAGGTTTTGTCTGAGGGAATATCCAGAAACTCCAAGGTCCAGCATAAACTGCTGGCGGGCGCGAAGGTTTTAAACATCGGGAGTACGGATGGTGGCCACGCATCGATGAGTGCAAAAAGATGTGAGACATTCATCTCTGCAAACTGATCGCGCCAGCGCACCCAGCCGCCAAAGTCAGGCTGCGCTGCACCCGAGAAGGGCTGTGAACCGTACGCCCACCGCACGTCCGTCTGTTGAAAGAATTCCGGCATTAAGCCTGCGATATACGGTAGTGCAGGCAGCGCGTCAGGACGTTTATAGTCCGGTGCAGTGTGTCTGGGCGCGACAAGGATGGTTGACTCACGCGCACTGCCGAAGCTTGCGAGGAGCACGGCCAGCACTTCACCATTTTGAATCAGTCTTGCTTCAGCCTGCGTGACGGATTTACCACTGCGAAAGATTTCGGTTTTAAATTCGATGTCGCCAACTGCAACCGCACCGATGAATGAGACCGTCGCTGAACGCAGCGTCCGATGCTGTCCTTCTGTACCCAGTGCGCCGATCAAGCGACTACACAATAACCCTGCGACGAGGCCACCATAGGTCGCTCGGCCTTGTCCCCAGCGGCTGGGAATGCTCATCTGATCTTGGCTTTGGGCTTCTGTCAGCAATTGATGGATGGACATAGAACTTCTCTTTCATGCAATACGATGGCTTGAGCCTACCGCAAAATGAAAGCAGTATCGGTGCATTTATTAGACTGACTGGTCATAGATTGTGTAAAGGTCGCTAAGCTTGGATAGTGGTCATCTCAAAAAGCCTACTCATGCAAGACCTTATACACCAAACGCGCCAGATTACTGCCAAAGCCAGCGACACCTGCCAGTTCATTTTCAGAGGCGCGCAGTACGCCTTGAATCCCGCCAAAGTGGGTGAGCAGATCTCGACGTCGTTTAGGCCCGAGTCCGGGAATGACTTCAAGTACCGAGCCGCCGCGTTTCTTATCGCGCTTGGCACGGTGCTTGGTGATGGCAAAACGATGCGCTTCATCACGAATCTGTTGGATCAGGTGCAGTGCTTTATCATCGGGTTCTAATTGAAAGAACGTGCCATCGACGCGGTGTAAGGTTTCGAGTCCGGGTTTACGTCCTTCGCCTTTCGAGACGCCGATCATCAGTGGATGGAGGGCGAGTTTTTCCATGACGGCTTTAGCGACGTTGAGCTGGCCTTTACCGCCATCGATGAGCATCAGGTCAGGTATCGGCTGCTTTTTATAACGTCGTTCCAGTACTTGTGCCATCGCAGCATAATCATCGCCACCGGTGATGTCGGTAATGGCGTATTGGCGATAGTCGCGCTTACGTGCCCCGCCCTGATCGAACACCACGCAAGAAGCGATCGGAGATTCGCCCATGGTGTGGCTAATGTCAAAACATTCAATCCGATCAACCGCTTGCCCAAGGACGTCTTGCAGTACACGAAAGCGTTCTTTGAGTTGAATATGATTGGCGAGTTTGGCTTTGAGTGCGCCATCGGCATTCATGGCGGCGATCTCTAGCCACTCGGCGCGGTTCTCACGCACGCGTGATTTGATGGTGACCTTCTGTTTAAATTCGAGTTGTAAGGCTTCTTCAAGCGCTGCTTTGTCGGGCAGTTCCACGTTGACGATCAGTTCGCTGGGCAACTCATCAGCAAACTGGAAATAGAAAGAAGCGAGAAATTCTGAGAGCAGCTCGCCAATGTTTTCATTCATATCAAGGTCGGGGAAGAAGCTTTTACCGCCCAAAACGCGGCCACCGCGGACATTCATGACTTGGACACAGACCACACCGGCTTGTTGGGCAATCGCCAAAATATCGGCTTCACCTTTCACGGTATACACCGATTGATGGGCTTGCACTTCGCGGAGCACGCCAAGCTGATCACGATAGAGTGCGGCTTGCTCAAAGTCGAGTTCTTCTGCCGCATGCTCCATCTGGCTGATGAGTTTTTGGTTGAGATCGCTCATGTTGCCTTTCATAAAGTCGATGGTGTTGGCGACGTCTACGGCATAGTCTTCTGGCGTGACTAAACCCATGCAGGGTGCACGGCAGCGCTTGATCTGGTATTCGAGACAAGGACGCTTGCGCTGGGCGAAGAAGGCGTTCTCGCAGGAGCGCACCATAAACATTTTTTGCATCACGATCAGCACTTCACGCGCAGCCGCCGCACTGG
>CAYJTU010000018.1:20954-30220 GCA_964373105.1 uncultured Moraxellaceae bacterium
CCAAAGAATTTGCCTTCTTGATGATTGCGTTTACCGCGTCCTGCGGCAAGACGGGGATAGGGCTGATCTGCAGAGATGAAAATATACAGATAGGACTTATCATCGCGCAACATGATGTTATACGGCGGTTTATTTTCTTTAATCAGATTTTGTTCGAGCAGCAGCGCTTCGGTTTCACTACGGGTAATCAGGGTTTCAATATTGCGAATGCGCGCCACCAGCGCCCGCGTCTTGGGATGCTCTACGGTTTTCGCAAAATAGGTGGTAACGCGATTTTTAAGATTCTTGGCCTTACCGACGTAAAGCAGCTCGCCTTCCGCGCCCAGCATTTTATACACCCCTGGCAGGTTGGGGAGGGTCGCTAATATGGCGCGGATATGATCGGCGTAAAGTTCATTCATAAAAATTAGGTGATGCTGCTGTTAAACAATGGTTAAGGCGGGTTGCACTAAAAGACATCGCGTTATCGGTGATCTCATCATACTTGAGTGTAGCGCGACAAGCATAGTTTCACGTGATGATGTTATCTATGGGTGGTTTTGCGCTAAACTCAAGAGCAAATGGCCGAAGTGTGACTTAAGTCACGGAGTAATATATGAATCCACCCCAGCTTAAAAGTCTGTTACGTGCGCGTTATCGCCAAGATGGCCAATCTGAAGATGCCCATAAAGTGACATCGATAGAGCTTTTTTTTGATTTGGTGTTTGTGTTTGCGATCACGCAGCTCTCGCATTTTTTGATAGGGCATTTCTCTTTGCTGGGTATCGCGCAAACTTTTTTGCTATTGATGGCGGTATGGTGGGTGTGGATCTATACCTCATGGACGACCAATTGGTTTGACCCTGACAGGCGTCCAGTCCGATTGCTGTTGTTTGCGATGATGTTCGTTGGTTTGCTGATGTCGAGCTCGATACCGCATGCGTTTGAGTCCTCGGGATGGGTCTTTGCAGGGAGCTACGTCTTACTGCAAATGGGACGCACGGTTTTTGTCGTTTTGGGGTTTTTGCGAGAAAAACATACCCTGTTGGCGCGTAATTTCCAGCGCTTGATCGTGTGGCTGTTGGTCGCAATGTGCTTTTGGTTTGCGGGTGCCTTTGCGGAAGGTTCTGACCGCTTTACGCTCTGGGCGATAGCGCTGTTTATTGAGTATCTGGGACCATCATTCCGTTTTTGGGTGCCGTTTTTGGGTGCGACCGACGTGAAAGATTGGAATATCGAAGGCAATCATATGGCAGAGCGTTGTTCTCTGTTTATCATCATTGCATTGGGGGAGTCGATATTGGTCACAGGTTCAGGCTTTAGCCATTTGGCATGGACTGCTGAAACAGTCGCTGCATTTGTGACTGCGTTTGTCGGGAGCCTAACGCTATGGTGGCTGTATTTTGATACAGGTGCAGAGAAGGGGAGTCATACCATTGCACATGCTATCGATCCGGGGCGATTGGGTCGCTTAGTCTATACCTATATTCATGTGCTCTTGGTCGCAGGGATTGTGGTCAGTGCGGTTGCGGATGAGATCGTCCTTGAGCACCCGCATGGTGCGGTGAACCATGAGGCCTTGTTTGCCGTGGTCGGCGGGGCGATTCTCTATCTGGTGGGAAATATTTTATTCAAACGTGCGATTGTGGGCAGATTGCCCCTATCCCATCTTGCAGGCCTTGCGGCTTTGATTGGCCTTCTGTTTGTGGGTTCGCAGATGACAGTTTTGACGCTGTCGATCATCACGACTGTGATTTTGGTCATTGTTGCGATCTGGGAGTCTATCTCGCTGCGTCAAGGTCATGCGTAAGCGATTAAAGAGTCGTTTGATTAACCTGGCATTTGAATTAACCAAGGGCGCATTGAGTCTTGGGACTTGATGCGTATAATCATTTAAAAATGAACTGTTGAGAGAGTTTTGCTATGTCTGATACGCCGTCGCCACAGTCAGGAATTTTACCGCCGCTTTCTGGCTATGCCCGTTTCTTGATCTTAAATATCGACCAGCTTCGGCTGGATGAATTGAAGACGCAATTAGTCGCCTTTGAAGAAACCCGTCATCGTTTGTTAACCCAATACCCTCATGCGAATTTATCGACTGCGATAGGCTTTGGCATTGAATTATGGCAACGTTTTGGGTTGGGTGTGCCGCAAGGCTTTCATGCACTTGAGCCACTGATTGGCAAGGGGACTGCAGATAAGTTCACCTTGCCTGCCACAGGCGGTGATGTGCTATTTCACATCCACAGTGATCGTGCTGATCTATGTTTTATTCTCGCTCAAACTTTTATGCAAGGTCTAGTTGGCCGGGTACAGGTGCTGGATGAGCGCAATGCCTTTACCTATCTCGACCATCGTGATCTGACCGGATTTATTGATGGCACGGAGAACCCGCTCGGCAATGATGATCGTGCCGATGCTGCGTTACTTGGCGATGATCAAGGCAAATTTGCAGCGGGGAGTTTCGCCTTTAGCCAACGCTTTGTGCATGACCTTGCCACGTGGAACCGACTTAAAGTAGATGCACAGGAGCATGTCTTTGGCCGCTCGAAGCTTGAAAGCATTGAGCAACCCGAAGGGATCAAACGTACCAATTCACATATCGGTCGAGTAGTGATCGAAGATGACAACGGCGTAGAGCTTGAAATTGTCCGTCACGGCATGCCTTATGGCGATGCAGGTGGGGAGCAAGGGCTGTTCTTTAATGCCTATACCAAAGATCTCACAGTCATCGATCGCATGCTGGCTCGCATGTACGGCATTGATGATGGCATCGGGGATCGGATGTTGAACTTTGTGACACCTGTCAGCGGTGCTTATTTCTTTGTCCCCTCGCAGGACATGCTGGATGAATTAATCGGGGCGTGATTGGGCTTTACGCCATAGATCACCATAAAAAAACCGTATGAAGTCAGCATCTTCATACGGTTTTTTTTATGCATCACATTTAAAACACTGCGAATTAAGCAGCGACTTTAAGCGCCTTGAGTTTGGTCAGTTTTTTGGTGTCTACCGCCTCAATCCACTCGCTGATCCAAGCCGCGACGGTTTGTGGCTCATTTAAAAGCGCACTCCAATGTCCAGCATCTAAATCACGGCGATAGAGGTCTTTCACCCAATGCGTCAGGTCTTCGAATAAAAAAGAATTCACGTAGTTGTCTTTTTTCAGGACGATGAGCTGTACTGGGCAGTGAGCAAACATTTCTTGCGGTGACGTCAATTTGTTGATGAAGTTAGCACGATAGAGTCGTACGCCATAAACCCCATCATCGGTTTGGGTTGGATTTGGATGGGCTTCAACCACACCTTCACGTTTCTCCAGATATTTGGTCCAGAGTTTACCCAAGCCATTTTTCCAGACCAGTTCCGGCAGGATGGGCAGTTGGAACATACCAATATACCAAGAGCTTGCGAGCTGTCTGTAGGCATTATGCTTGGGATCAATCGATGGTTTCAACAAGCGGCGGCGGATCCAGTGCGCAGCATGATCCAGTGATGGGCCAGACAGGGTGGTGTAGGAGGCGATACGGCCTTTGAGGAGATCGGTGGTGACGGATTGCCAGCTTTGGATCGAGCCCCAATCATGGCCGACCAGATGGAAACTGCGCTCAGGAATAATCGCATCGACGACAGCGGCCAAATCTTGGCTCAGTAGCTCTAAACGATAATCAGAAATTTTCTTCGGTACATCGGACTTGCCCGCTCCGCGCACGTCATAAGCAATCACATAAAATTTAGGCGACAGTTGCTCAATCAGCGGCAACCAGACCACATGTGAGTCAGGATAGCCATGAACTAATACAATCGGGGTATTTTGGGGATTACCCCAAGTCGCAACATGCAGCCTGACATCATTGACGCTGATCACCAGTTGGCTGGTGCCTGACGGCGCGTCCGTGTGTGGAATTGGATTTGATACCATAGTAGGGCTATGCCTCGAAAACAGTGGGTTTGGGTCGCATGAATTCTATCGAAAATTTCTGCTGTAAAATCATTGGCAATATAACGTTATTCAGTTTAGTCTATATCTGCGTCAATGTTTTATACCAATATAATATAAATCTCAAGGTTGAAGATTATGAAAAAACTAATAGTAGCGGCAGTATTGGTCGCATGTTCATCAGCAGCGATGGCAGACAATGATATCGGTTGTGGTCTAGGGACTCAAGTCTGGGCGGGTCAAAAAGGACTCGGTCCTAAGATTTTGGGTGCGACCACCAACGGCACGTTTGGTAACCAAACCTTTGGTATCACCTTTGGTACCCTCGGCTGTCGTCAAAATGGCGTCGTGACCGCCTCTGCACGTTTGGGCGAGTTCATGGGCAGCAATCAAGAAAGCCTAGCGCGTGACATGTCGGTCGGCCAAGGCGAGAGCTTGAATGTACTGGCTAATCTGATCGGGATCAAAGAGCAAGACAAAGCCGTATTCTTCAACGCCACCAAAACTAACTTTGCATCGATCTATGCGGCAAACAATCAAACTACCGGTCAAGTGCTTGCTGCGCTTAAAACCGTGATGGCACAAGATGCAACCTTGTCCGTTTATAAAATCGCGTAATGAGTTTCCTGCTGTGGTGATCCTACCATAGCCAAAGGGCTCCGTGAGATACGGGGCTCTTTTGCCATAAATTCTAAAGTTTCAATAATAATATTAATTTTCAAATGGTTGATGGTGTACATGGATGTACGAGCTTAGATCAATCCTAACGCCCATAAGGACTCCGTCCTTAAAAATTCATGCATGGTTGCTCGGATGGGGATTACTGACACTATCGTCAATGACGTTATTCACATCGTTACCCGCATGGGCTGATATCGACTCGAATCAAACCGTTGTATCGAATCCAGCAGTTCCTCAGGTCTATGTCCAAAGTCCTGAAAACGCCGACCGATTAGCCGACATCCGCGCGCGTGCGGAGCGCTTACATTTAGCGGATTCAGCGTATTGGCATCGACTGATGGTTTATCAGAAAAAAGGCAAGGGTTTTGAAAGTGCGGTGACTCAACCACGTTTTTTTCTTGCCGCAGACGGTCGACATAATCCTAAAGCCGAGTTGAATGCGACTTTAGAGGGTTTATTTGCAGGCAACACCATCAAGCCTGATGATGCGACAGCCTGTTTATTCCCCGTACGCCGTGATTGGTTGCTTGAGCAATTAGGGCTTAAAGACAGCGATCTCCCCAGCACGCCATGTCCCGCATTGACCCAGTGGCTACAAGGCATCCAGCCGCAGCATGCGACGCTGGTCTTTAGCTCGGACTATATGAATAATCCGTCGTCGATGTTTGGTCATACGCTGTTGCGTCTTGATCCCGATGCCAATGAGCAAACGCGATTGCTGGCCTATGCGATCAACTATTCAGCGCAAACTGACAATGCCAGTAGTGCTAGTTTTGCGATCAAAGGACTGACTGGGCGCTATCCCGGCTCCTATGACATCATGCCGTACTATGAAAAAGTCAAAGAATACAACGATTTTGAGAGTCGCGATCTCTGGGAGTACAGCTTGAAGCTGTCGCCCCTTGAAACCCAGCGTATCACCAAGCGGGTTTGGGAACTCCGCTTTATCACATTTCCTTATTATTTTTTGCACTCCAATTGCTCGTATCAACTGCTGGGCTTGATGGATGTGGCAAGGCCATCGTTGTCCTTGCAAGACCAATTCCCTGTCTATGCCATCCCCACCGATACGCTACGTGCCAGTCTTATTCAAGCCGACTTGCTGGAAAAAATTGCGTATCGTCCGGCCTTTGCCAGTCGGCTAAATGCGCAAGCAGACCATGCGACGGAACCCGTGATCAAGGCAGCCAAGAGATTGGTTGAGCAACCAGATAGTCCTTTACCCAATCTAAGCAGCCTACAACAAGCACAAGCCAGTGAGATGGCCAGTGATTACGTCTATCATCAGTTTGTGGGTCATCATATTGAAAAAACCGTTGCTCAGCCTAAGCTTCGCGCCTTGCTGGTGCGCCGTAGTCTATACGATGTGCCGGATACGCGTGTCGCGGTGCCACAGCCCAGTATCGATCCTGCACAGGGTCATCTGACCCGTCGTCTGTTGATCAGTGCTGGAACGGCGCAAGGCCATGGCTTTGCGGATATGGAGTGGCGACCGGCGTATCATGATTTGCTTGATCCCGCAGGCGGCTATCGCAATGGCGCTGGCATAAACTTTTTGCAGACGCGTCTGCGCGTCCAACAAGATCAACTCTCCTTGCAACAATTGACGTTGATCTCGATCGATTCACTAAGCCCTAAAACCGAGTTCTTTGATCCCTTGTCATGGAATCTGGCTCTGGGCACCCGCCAAGTCTCACAAAATCAGCAATCGTTTAGTCGCGATGAGACTCATGCCGTAAGCTATGTCCAAGGCGGCGAGGGGCAGGCATGGCAATTCGGTTCAGCACTGTGTTATGGATTGGCCAGCGCTGCGCTTGAGGGCGGGAAGTCTTTGGATCATGGCTGGCGTGTCGGTGTGGGTCCTACGCTGGGTTGTCTCTGGAATTCGCCTGCTTTTAGCCTACAGCTGCAGAGCACTCAGATGTTTTGGCAAGACCAGCATGTTTGGGAGAATCAGTCGAAAGTGGGCCTGCAGATCCCCTTGCATATCGGTGCTGGCGATCAACAGCAGGCCATGCGGGTCAACTGGCAACAAAATCGTCAGTCGAGTCAGCACAGCCAAGAGGTCAGCCTATCTTGGCTGAGATATTTTTAAATTATTTTGGCGGACAAACTAAATCGTTTTGACCACTTAGTTTGTCTGAATTGCTGATGTTGTGCATGGTTATTGCATTGTATAGTCCCACAAATTTTATTTTATTGAATTCAAACTTATGACGACAGAGCGTACTTTTTTTGGCCACCCACGGGCACTTGCACCGCTGTTTACCGCAGAGCTGTGGGAGCGTTTTTCTTACTATGGCATTCGTCCGCTGTTGGTGCTTTTTTTAACGGCAACGGTGATGCAAGGTGGCTATGGCTTTGATCGTCCGACTGCAGCTGCGATCGTTGGCATCTTTACTGGCAGTGTGTACTTAGCAACCTTACCGGGGGGCTGGCTTGCGGATAATGTCTTTGGCCAAGCGCGCTCGATGTGGTGGGGGAGCATCCTCATTGCGCTCGGTCACTTGAGTATTGCGTTGGCGCATTTTTTTGGTAGTACGGCGTTCTTTGTGGGATTGGGTTTGATTGTGATGGGCACCGGTCTGTTTAAGACCTGTGCTTCGGTCATGGTTGGGCGTCTGTATGAAGACAGTGATCAGCGCCGCGATGCGGGCTATTCGATCTTCTATATGGGGATTAATCTCGGCAGTTTTGTCGCACCCATCATCACTGGATTACTCGCGCAACAGTACGGCTGGTCGTGGGGTTTTGCGGCTGGGGGGATTGGGATGCTGATTTCTCTGCTGGTCTACCGCGTTTATGCCAAAGCGACCTTTGACCAACTGACCAATGATTTGCCGCCGATCACGCGTCAGAAGATGACCGCAATTATCGCCACCCTCGTCATCGCGATCATTGCCATCGTGATCTTGATCGCTACGTTTCCGCCGTTGGTGATTGCGAGTTCGATGACCTATGTTTTGGCTGCGATCATTGTGCTGTATGTGGCGTGGTTGCTGATTTTTGGCGGCTTAAACGGTAATGACAAGAAGCGCATCATCCTGTGTTTAATCCTCTTTGTTGCCGCTGCGGTATTTTGGTCGGCGAATGAACAGCAACCCACGGCATTGAATCTCTTTGCGCAGGACTTTACCGATCGCAATGTCGGCGGTTTTTTGATTCCTGCGGTTTGGTTTCAGTCGATTAATCCCATCACCATCGTGATCTTTGCACCGATCGTCGGCTTGCTGTGGCAGCGCTGGCCCGTACACGGCTTGTCAGCCAGTCTCGGTAAATTCATCATCGGCTTTCTGATGTGTGCGATGGCCTTTGGCGTGATGTATCTGGCCGCTCATGCCGTATTAGGCGGGCAGCAGCAGGTATCGCCACTGTGGTTGCTGGGCGCGTATTTACTGTTTTCGATTGCAGAATTGTTTGTCAGTCCCGTGGGTCTTGCGGCGATGACCTTGATCGCGCCAAAGCACTTGCAAGGGCAAATGATGGGGCTGTGGTTTACTGCGGCGGCACTGGGTAATCTGATTGCAGGATTGGTCGGGGGGCACGTCGATCCGAAGAATGTTGCCAATATGCCGAATCTCTTTGGTCATACTGCGATTGCACTCTTGGTGGTGGCAGTGCTTCTGGCGATCCTTGCACCGCTGATGAAACGCTGGGTGACGGAGAAGGTTTAAGCGTAGAGGTGTTAAACACCCATAAAAAATCCCCGAATGCTCGGGGATTTTTTATGTCTAGCATCAGTGTGAGAACAATCCAGCTAGGAAAATCCAATACAACAAGCCACCCAAAATCAGCCATTTCAGGATGTAATACACTTGGCGATTCTTACTTTTTAGGTTCTTGGCCACCAAGCGCACTTGATAGATATAGTGGAAAGCTTTATTGATTCCGCCGGTACGATCAGCGTCATCATTGGGCGAGCTGGCTGCGGTCATTACATTGCGCGCAAACCAATGATTAAAGGCTTGTGCCCAGCGCGCCGTCATTGGGCGTTCGATATCACACAGCAAGATGATGCGATTTTCTTGAGTACCATTTTCCGCGTAGTGGATGTAGGTTTCATCAAACATCACCCCTTGGCCATCGCGCCAGCTATAACGCTCACCATCGACATCGATAAAGCAGCGATCATCATTGGGTGTGACCAAACCTAAGTGATAGCGTAGTGAACCCGCATACGGATCACGGTGACGTACCAGACGACTACCCGGAGGGAGTTCAGTAAACATCGCGGCTTTGACAGAATCCAAACCGCGCACCAGTTCGGTGGTCTTTGGGCAGAGATCCATCGCGGATGGGTGGCCGTTTTCATACCATTTTAAGTAGAAGCGCTTCCAGCCGGTTTTAAAGAAAGAGTTAAAGCCGACATCGTTGTACGAGCTAGAGGCTTTGATGCCGCCTTTTTCCGCCAACTGTACAGCTTCGCTGCGGATCACTTCCCAATTGTCTTCCAGAACTTTTAAGTCTGCGAAGTATTCACTGGACAGGTAAGGGGTGGTGGGCACTTTGGAAAACCAATACATGATCACGTTGACAGGTGCCATGAGGGTGGAATGGTCAAAGAACTGACGGAAGAAGGCATGTTTCACTTTGCCTCGGCGCTGAATATAAATCGCAGAAAAGAGGAATATCGCAAGAATGATCCACTTCATAACAGTACTTTTTT
>CAYJTU010000019.1:0-6766 GCA_964373105.1 uncultured Moraxellaceae bacterium
ATCGTTCATTTAATTTCCAATCGGTCACTTTCTTTCGACCACAACCTCACGCGCCGCCCGTTTATTCCTGATCTTTCCAAACCGATCCCCAAAAAAGCCTGAATTTGCTCTGTCACGTATCGCATTGATCTTTATCGTGCGGTCGGTCTACGCATTCAGCTTCTTTGTTCATCCCGTTTTTTCAGGAATAAAAATCAATGCACCTTTTTATCAAGCCAGCACGTTTTAAACGTACCGCTTTAGCGTTTGCTTGTGCCGCAACCTCATGGGCGATCCATGCTGAAACCCACACCGAGACGGAACTTGCGACCATCGTCGTCAAAGGCAAGTCGACTGTTGCAGACAAAACCAATCAATTTCCCGCCACGACAGCCAGCATTACGGCCAAGCAAATGGCTGCAACAATCAACGTCGTCAATACCGAAGACGCACTGAAGTATCTGCCTGATGTCATGGTGCGTAAACGCTATATCGGCGATACCAATGCACCTCTCGCCACGCGGACGACGGGTGTCAATGGCAGTGCACGCAGTTTGATTTTTGCCGATGGCGTACTGCTTTCAACGCTGGTGAATAACAACAATGGCAATGGTTCGCCGCAGTGGTTTATGGTTGCGCCAGAGGAAATTAGCCGTATCGACTTGATGTATGGGCCTTACTCTGCTGCGTATGCGGGCAATTCTTATGGTGCTGTGGCTGAAATCACCACGCGAATGCCGGATCACTTTGAAGCCAGTGCCACAATTCGTGGGACCTCACAGCGCTATGGGCAATATGGCACCAAAGATGAGTATCCCGCACAGCAATACAGTGCCTTTTTGGGCGATCGGGTCGGTGATTTCTCTTGGGTATTTAGCGCCAATCATCTGGAAAGTGATAGCCAGCCGATCACCTTTGGTAGCATCGCGCAGTCGACAACCAAAGCGGGTAGCAACCTGCCTGTGATCTCAGGTGCGATTGCCGATCAAAACCGCACGGGCAGCGCGATCCAGTATCTCGGCGCGGGCAATATCAATCATACGACGCAGGATAATCTGAAGCTCAAGTTGGGTTATGACTTGAGCCCTAGCTTAAGTGCGACCTATATGATTGGCTATTGGCAAAATGACGCCAATGCAACCGCGCGTTCTTATCTGACCACGAGTAGCGGGGCACCTTATTACGGTGCCGCCACGGGTCAAGTGAATATCGGCGGTTATGCCTACAGTGCGAGTAGCATCGCTGGACAGTTCGCCAGTAACAGCGTTGAACAACAGCGCTTGATGCAGAGCTTGAGCTTTAAAAGCCATTATTCAGGCGCGTTCAACTGGGAGTTGATCGCCAGTAATTTTAGATATCTGAAAGATCAGACCCGTACATCGACCGGTATTTATCCTACTGCGCAATATGGCGGAGCAGGGCGTATCGCGGATGCCAGTGGCACAGGCTGGACAACGTTGGATCTCAAGGGGCGCTTGCAAGCACCCAATGAGGCGCTAGCTGCCCATGATTTTAGTTTTGGTATACATGGGGATTGGTACAAACTATCCAGCCCAACGTTTACGACCAATGATTGGGCAAACGGGAATCCTGGCAATCTCTATACCGATGCACGTGGTAAAACACAGACCCGGGCTTTGTGGCTGCAAGATGTCTGGCAACTGACACCAGCCTTAAAAGCCACGCTAGGCGGTCGCTATGAGCAATGGCAGGCGAGTGATGGTTTCAACTATGCGGTCGCCAGTAACGGTAAGGGCTTCCCCATTAATCAGCCTAAGGTCGAAAAATCGGGCTTCTCTCCCAAAGCCTCCTTGGCATGGACAGCCAATGATCTGTGGACCGTGACTGGCTCGGTCGGCAAAGCGCTGCGCTTTCCAACCGTCGGCGAGCTCTATCAAACGGTGCAGACTGGTGCGACTTTCTCACAGCCTAACCCCTATCTCAAGCCTGAAAATGTGCTGTCTGATGAGCTCGCTTTTGAGCGTAAAAGCGTTGATAGCAAGATGCGCATTTCATTGTTTGAAGAGCGCGTGTCTGATGCGCTGATTTCTCAAACATCGATGATCGCGGGTGTCACCAATCCCGTGTCATATACTCAAAATGTCGATAAGACGCGTCAGCGCGGCATTGAGCTGTTTGCCCAGCATGATAATGTGTTGATTCAGGGCTTAGAGTTATCGGGCAATGTGACCTATGTTAATGCCAAGATACTCGCCAATGACAGCTATGTCCCCACGATTGCAGGCAGCACTTCCGTCGATAAGCATACGCCTTATGTGCCCGATTGGCGCGCAACCTTGGTGGCAACCTATCGTCCTAATCCACTGTGGGCGTTCACGTTGGCGGGGCGTTATAGTGGCAAGCAATACGCAACAGTAGATAACACCGACACCAATCCTGAAACTTACCAAGGTTTTCAAAGCTTCTTTGTCATGGATGCGCGGGTGAACTATAACTTTGCCAAGCACTGGAGCGCGGCCGTGGGTGTGGATAACCTCAATGATGAACGCTACTTCTTATTTCATCCCTTTACTGAGCGTACTTTCTTTGGTGAGTTGAAATACAGCTATTGAGGGTTGAAGTGAAGGTTTAAACCTTTTGGGGATAATGCCCTGTGTCTATTCCGTCGTAAAATAAGGGCCTCATCACGAGGCCCTTATTTAATTTAATCTGATTAATCCATACAACGGTTGATGATCAGATCAGCCTTCAATAATCGCGGTGACGCCCAAACCACCCGCCGTACACATCGAGATCAAGGTACGTCCTGATTTGCCAGTCTTGGCACGGTGCGCAGCAAGATTTTTGGCCGCAGTCGCTAGAATCCGTGCGCCAGTTGCTGCAAAGGGATGGCCTAGACCGACTGATCCACCTTTGACGTTTAATTTGCTACGATCAATTGAACCCAATGCTGCCTCTAATCCCAGCGTATCACGGCAATACTCCGTGCTTTCCCATGCCGCCAAGGTACATAGCACTTGTCCAGCAAAGGCCTCATGAATCTCATAAAAATCAAAATCCTGTAAGGTTAAGCCATTACGTGCTAATAAACGTGGCACTGCATGTGCAGGCGCCATGAGTAAGCCTTCAGGGTTTGGGCCAAAGAAGTCGACCGCAGCGCTTTCAGCATCAATCAGCCATGCTTGTGGTTCAAAGCCATGGGCCTTGGCCCAGCTTTCAGAGGAGAGCAACACAGCAGCAGCGCCATCGGTGAGTGGCGTTGAGTTCCCTGCTGTCAGTGTACCTAGACCGGAAGTTTTGTCAAAGGCAGGCTTAAGCTTGGCCAGTTTTTCAGCAGAGGTATCGCCGCGTAGATTGTTGTCACGACTTAAGCCTTGAAAAGGCACGATCAAGTCATCGTAGAAGCCTTCTTGGTAGGCTTTGGCACCATTGAGATGGCTGGCCAATGCGAGCTTATCTTGTGCTTCGCGCGTGATCTTCCAGCGCTTGACCATCAGCTCGCAGTGCTCACCCATGGATAGACCTGTACGGCGCTCGTTGATGTTCGGAATCGAAGGCGCAAACATATCTGGGCGGATTTCGGTAATGACTTGAAAGCGTTCCGAGCGGGTCTTACTGCGATTGAATTTTAGCAGGAGTTGACGCAACTTTTCATTCAAGGCGACAGGCGCATCTGAGGATGAGTCGACGCCGCCGGCGATACCGACTTCGATCTGACCCAGTGCAATTTTATTGCCGACACTGATCGTGGTTTGTAGCGATGTGGCGCAAGCTTGTTGGACATCGTAGGCCGGGGTGTTTGGCGAGAGCCCACTATCGAGTGCCGCTTCACGGCTGATGTTGGCGTCGCGTGAATGCTTAAGTACCGCACCTGCTGCGACTTCGCCCAGACGCTGACCCTGTAATCCGAATTTATTGACCACGCCTTTGAGCGCTGCGGTGAGCATTTCTGTATTGCTGGTGGTGACGTAATGGGTGTTTTGCCGAGCAAAAGGAATGCGGGAACCACCCAAAATCGCAACACGTTGTAGGGTTTTCATGGATTTCTCCTGTGATCAGATCTAGGCATTGTGGAAGTACGGTTATCTTTTAGAGTTGGCTTTAAATGATATTTATAAATGACGACCATCATTTATAAATATATATTACGCTTATCATGTATAATGTCAAGCGTGTTTAAAAATAATGGAGACTCGAATGAAAGTCAGTAAAGTTCAGGCCGGACAAAATCGTGAGCGAGTCCTTGATGTCGCAGCAAAATTATTCCGAGAGCGCGGTTTTGATGGCATTGGCGTCGCCGAGCTCATGAAAAATGCCGGTCTGACCCATGGTGGGTTCTATGGTCAGTTTGACTCCAAAGAGGAGCTCATGGTGGAGGCCAGTGATCGCGCTTTTCAACAATCGATCGCCAGTTGGTATCAGCTTGCGGATTATGCCAATGCGCGAGAAGCGGGTAGTGCGCTGAAGGTCATTACCCGTGCGTATCTATCCAAGAAGCACCGCACAGAGCCGGGGCTGGGCTGTGTGATGGCGACACTGGGTATTGATGCTTCGCGCCAGAGTCTGCCAATCCGTCATCGCCTGACGCAAGGCTTCCGATCTCTGGTCGATCTTTTCGCGGGCTTAGTCGCTTATGAGTCTGAGGCGGTCAAACGGGAAAAATCGCTGGCGATCGTCGCAAGCTTAGTCGGTGCGATGGTGATCGCGCGTGCGGTAGACGATGAAGCCTTAGCTGATGAGGTGCTTCAGGCGGTATCTAAGTCAATACTGTCTTAGGCGTGCTGTCAGTATGCACAAGAAGTCCTGTTAGCGTACTTTGACATTGGCATGACCATAGGGGCAGTTGCGACACGCATTGCCACAGCATTCTCCACGCTTGAGCAAGTACCAGCGCGAAAGTACCCAATTGCCATTTTCAATCGTGTAATCCAAACCTTCGATCAGCGGCTGATCTTTTAAAGCGATCGCTGCCGCAGGTGCAAATGTATGGACGATACGATCATCAATACTTAGTTCGATCTGTGCTTTGATGAGGCTTGTCAGGCATGCGGGACAAACACAATCATTCATTTCAGCTCGAGCATTCGGCATGCTGAGTAGCGTCGGATAGTCCATACACCAGCACAGCTCATTGAGGCTGGCGGTACAACCAAAGCTGGCTTGGCATCGCTGGCAGGTTTTATTCATGGAAGGTATGCTCTAGGTAGAGTGCTCATGAGAGCTCTTCAGTCTGGTGTATTGTAGTCTAAGTTAGCAATACTCATTTTTTATAAGTCTATACGCCCATCATTTTTAAAACTCAATCGAGCAACTAGAGCTCACAAAACCAAAATCCTTTGGTCTCTACTACTGAATGACATTCATACTGATCCAGAGCGCCATCCTTTTCATCGGTGCTTGGCGCACTGATGGGCATGGGGGTTGGCAGTGGTCGATAGATGACTTCGCCTCGCGTAAAAGGAACCGGTTGTTTGAAAATAGGCCCTGCAAAGCAAAAGGTATGATATTCCCCATTTTCCCCGCAAGGATCGACATGCCTTGGTAAGTCTTTGATAAATTGCGCGTCAATCTCACGTCCCGCCCAAGACTCATCCAAGTAGCCGTCGTTGATACAGCACGTGATGGTTTGAAATCCTTGTGCCACAAAGTCTTGAATGAGTTGTGCAGTGTTTGAATGCCACAATGGAAATTCGGCAATGAGACCGACTTTGGCCAGTTGGTGCTCGCGATACTCACGCAGATCTTGTAAGAAAATATCGCCAAAAATTACATGGGTCACGCCTGCTGCCTTGGCTTGATTTAATCCTGCCGTCATTTGTTGTTCGTATTCGACATTACTGCCTTGGCTGACCCAGACTTTAATCAATGGTAAACCGATAGCCTCAGCTTGAGCATCCAGCAAGTCCTCTCGAACACCATGCATGGAAATGCGCTTAAATTCGCTATTGAGCGTGGTCAGCAAGGTGATGACTTCAAAGTTTTGCTGCGCACGGTGCAAAGCCATGGCGGAATCTTTGCCACCACTCCAGCACATCAGTGCTTTAGGTTTTGGTGCTTGTGTATGCATTGTGGTAGCGGTCATGGTTTTAAGGATTCTAAGTGGATATAAATGGTTATTTGACAGTGTGCAGAGGTTTTATTACTTTCATGTGATTTATAAGGGGCTGTCTAAAGTCAGACCAGTCGCCCATAATTCTGGCTGCATATTATGAATGAAAGACTATGGCTGCGCTAATCCTCGACTCTTCAGTAGACTCACCACGTTTCCTCACCAGTTGGAGTGGGGGCAAAGACAGTGCTTTGGCGTTTTGGCGCGCGGCTCAGCAGGGTGCGATTCCTCTGGGTTTATTGAATATGATGGCCGAGAGCAATGGGCGTTCCCGCTCACATGGCTTACCTAAAGCGGTGCTGCAAGCGCAGGCGAGCGCATTGGGCTTGCCTATCGCTTTTGCTGAAGCCGCATGGTCGGATTATGAAGCTGTATGGGTTGCAGAAGCTCAACATTTGGCTAAGGGATATCGTGCGGATCATATGGTGTTTGGCGATATCGATTTGACCGCGCATCGCGAATGGGAGGAGCAGGTCTGCTCACAGGCGAATTTAAAGGCTTGGTTGCCGTTGTGGCATGAGTCTCGGCTGTCTCTGCTGGATGAAATGCTCAGGCTAGGCATGCAAGCGGTGATCGTCTCAGCACGTGCTGATTGCATAGATCTCTTGGGCGCGACGTTGGATCAAGCGGTGATCAGAAGTTTGACCCAGCGCGGTGTTGATGCATGCGGTGAAAATGGCGAATATCACACTTGCGTGGTGTGGATGCCTCATTTTA
>CAYJTU010000019.1:6776-17047 GCA_964373105.1 uncultured Moraxellaceae bacterium
TTAGGCGCGAGTCTAGTGTCGCCCGAAGGGTATGGTTTCTTAAGCGTAACGTTATAAGGGTGCGGCTTTAGTTTTGACATGCTTAATCCTTGGCTTCCAATCGTTGCGCTTATGTCACGAAAGTCTATTTTTTATAAAATCGCTGCAGATTGATGCAATCCATTTGTTTAAATCCTCTACAATAGCGCTCTTTTTTGCAAGAAATGTTGAGGCATAGCATGGCGCGATCGTTGTGGCGCTCCACCTTTATAGTCAGTGCAATGACCATGCTGTCGCGTATCTTAGGTTTAGTCCGCGATATGGTCTTGCTCAACGTCTTTGGTGCTGGCGGTGTCATGGATGCCTTTTTGGTGGCGTTCAAGATCCCCAACTTTTTGCGTAGGCTGTTTGCTGAAGGGGCGTTCTCTCAAGCTTTTGTACCGGTTCTGTCTGAGTACAAAACCACCAAGACCCATGCTGAAGTCCAGATACTGATTAGTCGTGTCTCGGGGTCGCTGATGTTGATACTGGGTGTGCTCACCACTTTTGCGGTCGTGGCATCGCCTCTGGTGATATTTATCTTTGCGCCAGGTTTCCATGGGCAGGAAGTCAAGTTTCAACTCGCGGTCGAGCTGCTGCGCCTTACGTTTCCTTATTTATTCTTAATCTCCATGACTGCCTTTGCGGGTAGTGTGCTTAACAGTTACGGTTCTTTTGCCACGGCATCGTTTGCGCCCGTACTCCTCAATGTCACGATGATTGCAGCCGCGTGGTGGCTAGCGCCTTGGCTTGCAGCGCATGGAACACCAGCGATCATGGCGCTCGGGTGGGGGGTGATGCTGGCAGGCTTTATTCAGTTGGCGATTCAGATCCCGGAACTGTGGAAGAAAAAACTGCTGATTCCGCCTAAAGTCGACTTTAAGCACGAAGGCGTGATTCGCATTTTGAGATTGATGTTACCTGCGCTGTTCGGTGTGTCCGTGGTGCAAATCAATTTGTTGCTTGATACGGTATTGGCCTCGTTTATGACAGAAGGGTCAGTGTCTTGGCTGTATACCGCGGAACGCATGACGGAGTTACCACTGGGCTTGATTGGGATTGCGATTGCGACAGTGATCTTACCGTCACTCTCAGCGATTCATGCAGACAAAGACCATGATGGTTTCAAGCGTATGCTGGATTGGGCGACACAAGTGATTGCATTGGTCGGTATTCCTGCCAGCCTTGCGATGATTCTGCTCGCAGAGCCGATGATTCAAGCCTTGTTTCAACATGGTCGTTTTGATAAAGACGATGTGGATATGACGGTGTGGGCGCTACGCGGCTTATCTGGCGGCATTTTGGCGTTTATGTTGATCAAAATTTTTGCCCCCGGTTTTTATGCCCGCCAGGATACCAAGACCCCCGTTAAAATCGGCTTGATTGCCGTGGCGGCCAATATGGTGTTTAACCTGATCTTGGTCGGTATTTTCCATTTTTTGCAGTGGCCTTTACATGCCGCGTTGTCACTGGCCAGTACCGCATCGGCTTTCTTAAATGCGGGGCTGTTGTATCGCGCTTTGGCGCGAGATGGCGTGTATCGCTTGGAGTCACACTGGAAAATGATCAGCTTCCGCTACTTGTGTGGCAACGTCTTGATGGCCGTCGTCTTGGTGGGTGGTTTACAGTTTTATCAACACGACGCACCGCAGTGGCAGCGTATTGCTGAACTCGCCTCTTTATGTCTGCTCGGTGCAACGGCGTATGGAGTGGGTTTGTTGTTGACTGGTTTTAGACCAAGTCAGATTCGTCACCATTGATTGGATATGCATCTTTATCGTCTTTTGATGAGTTGATGACGTGGTTTTGAGCGGTGTGTACTTAGGCGTGCAAGGTTGGGTAGCAGACGACAGGGCACAAATCTGGCACACTATACCTATTCTTTTTTTGCTGATTGTTTGCCGCGCATGAAATTGCTTCGTTTACACAGTTTGCCCAGTGATTACGTGTTGCCGCCACTTGCGGTCACGATCGGTAATTTTGATGGCGTACATTTGGGTCATCAAGCGATGATCCAAACGCTGAAAGAGACAGCAAAAGCGCTTGGCTTGCAAACTTTGGTCATGTTGTTTGAGCCGCAGCCGCAAGAGTTCTTTCGCGGTGAGGAAGCGCCTGCGCGGATCACCTCTTGGCGTGAGAAGGTCGAGATCCTTAAGTCGCTGGATGTGGATTATGTGCTGTTGGTACGCTTTGATCAGTCATTCCGCTCTTTGACGGCACAAGCCTTTGCGGATTTACTGAAAAATCGTCTCAATACCCGTGAACTGGTGATTGGTGATGACTTCCGCTTTGGTTGTGATCGCATGGGCGATGTTGGCTTTTTGAAAGATTATGGTTTTCCGGTTGCGATTCTACCAACGATTTTGGTGGATGGCACCCGCGTCAGTTCGACACGGATTCGCGAGTTACTTGCCAGTGGTGATTTTGTTGCGGCGGCACGGTTGCTTGGCAGGCCTTATCGTATTACGGGCCGTGTGCAATACGGCGATCAGATTGGTCGGACCATTGATTTTCCGACGGCAAATGTCGCCTTAAATCGTTTGACACCATGCCTGCATGGGATCTATGCCGTGCAAATGGAAATCGCAAATGGCGAGACTCTGGGTGAGAGCCTACTTGATTTGACGGATGGACAGGGTATCCCAGCCTATGCCACAGGCAGCGTGTTTGGTGCTGGGCATGTCGGCACCCGTCCAGCGATCAAAGATCAGTTGAAAAAGACATGGCGGTTAGAGGTGTTTTTGCCCCACCCGGCGCATCCAGAAAAGTTATCTGTGGATTTGTATGGCCTCAAGGTGACTGTGACTTTCTTGCATTTTTTGCATGGTGAACTGAACTATCCTTCACTTGAGTCACTGCAAGACGGCATCCAAAATGATGTGAAGCAATTGATGGACTATCGGCAGGCGCATGCAACGTTTCCGATTGAAATCGGTGATTTACCCCTTATTGATAGGGTAAGCGAGCAATAAATGATTTGAAGAACGCTTGAGGCGTCATTTCCTAGTAGAGGAAAATAGAGATTGACTGATCTTGAATAGCTGAACGATTTAGCTGCATATAAGCTGCACATTAACTGAACATTTTAATTGGATCGTAGAACCTGATGAGTGATAAGCAAGACGACAAAGTTGATTCTAAATTAGACTCTAAAACCGACTATAAAGCCACTCTAAACCTGCCTGATACGCCATTTGCGATGCAAGCCAAGCTTGCAACCCGCGAAGTGCAGTGGCTCGCGGATTGGCAAGCCGACGGCTTATATGAGCAAGTGCGTGCTGCCCGTGCGGGCAAGCCCAAATATATGCTGCACGACGGCCCCCCGTATGCAAACGGTCAGATTCATCTGGGTCATGCAGTCAACAAAGTGCTCAAAGACATTATCCTCAAAAGTAAAACCTTGTCGGGCTTTGATGCACCTTATGTCCCCGGTTGGGACTGTCATGGTTTGCCGATTGAGCAAAAAGTAGAAGAAAAAGTCGGCAAAGTCGGCGTCAAAGTCGATGCCACCAAGTTCCGTGAGCTGTGCCGTGAGTACGCCGCCAGCCAAGTTGAACTGCAAAAGAAAGACTTTGAGCGTTTAGGTGTACTGGGTGATTGGCAAAATCCTTACCTCACCATGAACTTCAGCCAAGAAGCCAATACCGTGCGCGCACTGGGCAAAATTGTCGAAGCAGGGCACGTTCAGCCCGGCCTCAAGCCAGTCAACTGGTGCTTGGACTGTGGTTCATCGCTTGCAGAAGCGGAAGTGGAATACCAAGATAAAAAATCTGACGCGATTGACGTCGGTTTTGGTGTCGTTGATCTTGCAGATCTGTCGAAACGGCTTAACGTTGAGGTCAAGACGCCTGTCGAAGTCGTGATCTGGACGACGACACCGTGGACACTGCCTGCCAACCAAGCCGTGGCGCTGAATGCCGAGCTCGACTATCAGTTGGTCGAAGTCGAGTCAGAAGCCGCGACCATTGCTTTGATTTTGGCTGCAAAACTATCGGGTGAAGCGACTGAGCGTTATGGGCTAAAAAATCCAAAAGTCTTGGCAACCTTCAAAGGTGCCGTGCTGGAACATTTAACGCTGCAACATCCTCTGATCGTCGCCCGTCAAGTGCCTGTGATTTTGGGAGAGCACGTTATGGATTCCAGTGGTACAGGTGCTGTGCATACAGCGCCCGGCCACGGTGTGGACGACTATAAAGTTGGCTTGCAATACAACCTCAAAGTTGAAAATCCAGTCAGCGGTAGCGGTGTCTATTTGCCTGAAGCGGCGGTGTACGCGGGTGAGCATATCTATAAAGCCAACCCACAGATCATCGAACAGTTAAAATCGGATCGTAAGCTTTGGGCGCATATCGCAATTACCCACAGCTATCCGCACTGCTGGCGCCATAAAACGCCGATCATCTTCCGGGCCACGCCGCAGTGGTTTATCGGTATGGAGAAGCAGAATCTTCGTGCTGAGGCGATGGATGCGATCAAGCAGGTCACGTGGATTCCAGACTGGGGTCAAAATCGTATCGAAGCGATGATTGATGGTCGTCCTGACTGGTGTATCTCGCGGCAACGTACTTGGGGCGTGCCGATCCCGTTCTTTATCCATAAAGACACGGGTGCTTTACATCCGGATACCGAACAACTGATCGACAAGGTTGCTGACCTGATCGAGCAGGGTGGTGTGGATGCATGGTTTAAAGCCGATGCGGCAGATTTGATCGGTGCCGATGCAGCACACTACAACAAAGCCACCGATACCCTTGATGTCTGGTTTGACTCAGGTGTGACGCATTACTGTGTGTTGAAACAACGTCCTGAACTGTCATTCCCTGCAGATCTGTATCTTGAAGGCTCAGACCAACATCGCGGTTGGTTCCAGACCTCACTGCTGACCAGCCTTGCCATCGACAATACTGCACCGTTTAGAAAAGTGCTGACGCATGGCTTTGTGGTGGATGAGAAGGGCCGTAAAATGTCGAAGTCACTGGGCAATATCATTGCCCCACAAGATGTGATCAAAGACATCGGTGCAGACGGCGTACGCTTCTGGATCGCATCAAGCGACTACCGCTACGAGATGACTGCTGGGAAGGAAATCTTTAACCGGACGACCGATGGTTATCGCCGTATCCGCAATACCTTGCGCTTCTTATTGGCCAACCTCAATGGCTTCAATCCAGCGACCGATTTGGTGCCAGTTGCCGACTTGATCGCGCTGGATCAGTTCATCTTGACGCGCGCAGCAGCAGTGCAGAGTAGCATTCAAGCCGCCTATGATGAGATGAGTTTCCATGTGGTCTGTAGTCAGATGGTGGCGTTTTGCACCAGTGATCTGGGTGGTTTTTACCTCGACATCATCAAGGATCGTCAGTACACCACCAAGTCGGATTCACTGGCGCGTCGCTCTGCGCAAACTGCGCTGTATCATGTGGTCAATGCCTTTGTACGCTGGATGAGTCCAATTTTGACCTTTACAGCGCAAGAAGCATGGCCACTGATCCCACAAAACGCCAATCAACCAGCGGATAAGTATGTCTTTACCAGCGAGTGGTATGACATACCGGTTGCCCAAGCGCAAGTCGGTACCGAGACCATCAGCGATGCAGAGTGGTTGACGATCTTGAATGCAAAGTCTGCGATCAATAAACTGATTGAAAATGCACGGGCCGCTAAAACCATCGGCGGTAACCTCTCCGCCAAAGTGCAAATCTGGGCGGAGCCACATATCTATCAAGTGTTGGCTAAACTCAAAGATGAACTGCGCTTTGTGTTGATCGTCAGCGATGTGGAGTTGAACCACCATGGTGTCGGGCAAGGTGAAGCGACTGAACTGAGTGGCTTACATGCCTTCGTGACTGCGGCTGAAGGCGTGAAGTGCGCCCGCTGCTGGCATATCCGTACTGATATCGGTAGCAGCCCATCCCATCCTGATCTTTGTGTACGCTGTGTCGAGAATGTCGATGGCAGCGGCGAGGTACGTCACTATGCTTAAACTTATTCAATCGTTTCGTCGTGAAAATCTGGTCTGGTTGGGCCTCAGTGTGTTGGCTATTTTGCTTGATCAATGGACCAAACATATTGCCTCGACCCATCTCACTTATGGAGAAGCCCAGCCGGTATTCCCTGGGCTCGATTGGACGCTGCTGCATAATCATGGTGCTGCGTTTAGTTTCTTGTCAGATGCTGGTGGTTGGCAGCGCTATTTGTTTACTGGCCTTGCGATCGTTGTTTCCGTACTGTTTATCGGCTGGCTGCTGCGTTTGCCGCGTGATACCAAAGTGCTGGCAACTGGCATTGCGTTGGTTTTAGGCGGTGCGGTTGGCAATCTGATTGATCGGATGTCGTTGGGCTATGTGGTCGATTTTATTAGTGTTTACTATAAAGGTCACTTTTTCCCGTCGTTTAATATTGCCGATAGTGCGATCACGTTGGGTACAATATTTTTGATCGTGGATATGTTGTTTTTAGACAAAATTCGCGAGCGTCAAAAAGCTGCGCAGATCAGTGATATCAATACGACCGAATCCAGTACAGTGAAGACAGACCATGACGCAAAGTAACATAACGACCTTTACCAATCCCAACGAAGACACCCGGATTGCGCAAGGCTCACAAGTGGCGCTGCATTTCTCTGTTGCGCTTGAAAACGGCATTGAAATCGATAACACCCGCAGCTATCCGGAGCCAGTCAGCCTTGTGATCGGTGATGGCAATCTGCTGGAAGGCTTTGAGAAAGCATTGATCGGACTGCGTGCAGGTGATCGACGTACCGTACACTTGCCGCCTGAAGATGCCTTTGGTCCGTGGAACCCTGATAACGTCCAGTCTTTTGATACCGTCCAATTCGTCAAATCAGGCGATACCACGCCTGAGATCGGCACGATGATGGAGTTTCAGGATAAAGGCGGCAGTACGCTTGCGGGTGTGGTGAAGTCGGTGAGTGACGATAAAGTTGAGGTGGATTTCAATCATCCGCTGGCGGGGCGCAATGTTGTGTTTGAAGTTGAAATTGCTAAAGTCACACCTGCGGGCGTGAGTGGTGTGAAGTTGGGCTGATTTTCCCATGTCTATGACCACCACCATCTTCACTGAACTCAGATTCTGGCTACTCATCGTCTTTTCGCTGGTGATTCCGTTTGGGATCTATGGGGTATTGCTCGTCAAACGGGCAATCTCACGGCACACGGTACTGATACTGGGTTTTGTGCTGGTATTGATTGCGGGGATTGATGTCTATTTACTGCGGAGTTTGGCGACTTTAGCGAAGCATACGGCCTCATTAATGGATGATGCGGTCTTTGTCTCAGAAGTTTCTATCGCATTGTATTTAATCCCTGCTTTGTTCGCAGGGATTGGGATCAATATGATTTCTCATATCTTAATCAGTCATTTGGTCAAAGCCGAACAACGCTTTAAGGACGAGCATCCGACTGATTAAAGACTATGGATTAATGTTTTTTGGTCAGTTGCTTTTTGGCTTCGTCCATGTTTTTCCAATGTTTGGGTGTATGTCCATAAAAAAAGACATTACACATCACGAGGATAAAATAGACATTAAGGACAACGGAGATAGTCAGCTCAAGGCTATACTCATCCAAAAGGCTCAAAATATCATCGGAAAGCGCTAGGCACGATCCCAGTGCAAGCACACCCGCTACGATTCTGATCATCCAATTGATATGCTCTTGATACCATTGCATTGGAAGTGAAATTTTTTTCATGGGTTTGTTCCCCCAAGTTGTTATATGAATATCGATGTAAGCCCATCTGAAAAAATAATAACTCAATCGGTTGAGCAAAACCATTGGATAAAGTGACAATTGCGTAATAATTCTTAATTTTGTGCCTATATATTTGTTTTATATAAAAATTATAGCTTTATTAATTTGAGAGATATAAGGCCTTATTGATCGGTGGTATAATGGAGAGAACGTCAAAATAGCTTCATAAAACATAATAAAACTGCAATCCTAGAGGGGTGACGAATCGTCACTGTGAAAGAAAATGCAGATCAATCAAAGAAAAAAAATGCGAGGCGTTGTCCTTAAAATCGTGCCTCTCATATTCACAATGACACTGATGGCGTGTACCACGGCCAAGCAGCCCAGCTATGTCAATGCTGCAGTAGTGCCCTTGAATGACCTCAATCTGGTCCGTCCTGAGATTCCAGAAATCCTTACCGAAGCGGCAAAACAACCCTATAAGGTTCCAGACGATCTCAATTGCGAGACCTTAAACACGGTGATTCATGAGCTGAATAAAGCACTTGGATCTGATTATGACGCATTAAAATTGGCAGAGCGCGATTTGATTGATCAGGGTTTAGATGAGGCCGGATCTAGAGCGGTTGGCGCACTTAGACGAACCACCGAAGGCGTCGTTCCATTTCGCAGTTGGGTTCGGAAGCTGACTGGCGCAGAGCGCTATGCGAAAAGAATCTCATCGACAGCGGCGGCAGGGGTCACTCGGCGTGCTTTTCTGAAAGGTCTGCGCATCTCAATGAACTGTCCGATGACGATTCCGACGCGGCCTTTCGGGCAGCTTGCGATGTATCAGTAGTTTGTTTGCAGTTGAGCGAAAAACAAAAGCCACTGCCTCAAATCCATGAAGCAGCGGCTTAAATGAAAAAATATGTTGTTATTGTTTCATTGTTGTTGTTATCAGAGCGGAGCGTATTCCGCAGCTTTCGCTAGACGTTTAAACACTTTACCCGCGATGCCTTTACGCTCAGCCTGTAGGTTCAACGTGGTACGAATGCTTTTTACCGTTTCGTTTGGCAGGGAATGAATCGCGATACGTTTGATCACACCAGACATTTGTGTCGTAAAGCTACCTGTGTTGTAGTGTTGACCAAACTCAGCACAGATTTTTTGCACTTCAGGTGCCATTTCCACATAGCGGTTGGCTGGCATATCCGGGAACATATGATGTTCGATCTGAAAGCTCAGGTTACCCGACAGGAAGTTGAAAATCTTGCCGCCAATCATATTGCTAGAACCTTTCAACTGACGTAGATACCATTCCGCCTTGGTTTCTTTATCAAGATTGTTTTCAAACATCTCGACATCTTCAGTGAAGTGACCACAGAAAATGATTGAGAATGCCCAGACGTTACGGATTAGGTTGGCTGTCACGTTACCCGCAAGTACTGGCAAGAACATTGGACCTGCCAGCACAGGGAAGACCACATAGTCTTTGGTGAATTGACGAGTGGCTTTCTTGGCAAAGCTGCCGCCTTTCGAAAGCACTTTAGTTAAAGGTGCTTTGCCATCCAAGAAATCTTCCAGATGCATGTTTTGCAGTGCCAATAACCATTCAAAGCCCACCATCAAGGTAAACGCCATCGGCAAATTGGCCAGATTACGCGGTTTCCATTCTTGGCTATCGGTCATGCGCAGCACGCCATAGCCGATATCGTGGTCTACACCCAGCACATTGGTATAGGTGTGATGCATGAAGTTATGAGTATGTTTCCAGTCTTCGCCTGAACAAACTGTGTCCCAGTCGTAGTTCGCGCCGTTCATGCTGGGGTCATTCAGCCAGTCAAATTGACCATGCATGACGTTGTGACCCAGTTCCATGTTTTCGGCGATTTTGGATATGCCGAGCATACCCGATGCCAAGAGCCACACCGGTGGAATCCAGCCGCCAAACATCAGCATGGCACGGCTAGCGATTTCGGTATAGCGAACAAAGTCACGCACGCCGTAGATGTATTTTGCATCTTGCTCGCCAATTTTGGCACGGGTCGCATCGCGCAGTGCATCGATACGACGACCAAATTCAGCAACTTCTTCTGGGCTTAGTACGCGGCTTTTTCTTACAAAGTGTGCAGCTGGATAGAGGTTACTCATGATATCTCTCGCTTTAAATTCGGTTATTTATAAAAATATAGGTTTTTCAATCTTTCGTTGGCTTACAGATCAATGACTACTTCACTGATGGCTGCATTCACACAGAGTTTAATTTGGACGTTGTTTTGATCGTTGATTTCACCGGTCACTTGGTTACGTACTGAACCTGACACTTTGGTACAGACACAGGCATTACAGACGCCCATGCGGCAACCGTATGCCGGGGTCAGGCCAGCGGCTTCAGCAGAGGCCAGCAGGTTACCTTTGGCTTCGAATTCACGTTGGCTGCGGCGGAAGCTAACCACTTGGGCTTCCGCGTTTTCATCGACTTTGATCGGCAAGAAGCTTTCTTGACGCATCTTGTCTGACCAACCAAAGGATTCCCAAATTTTGCGGGTCGCGGTCATC
>CAYJTU010000019.1:17057-29456 GCA_964373105.1 uncultured Moraxellaceae bacterium
GCGGTCATCAGACCGGGGGCGGCACACACGTACGTTTCGCGTGTGGCTGCATCAGGACAGATGCGCTCTAAGGTTTCGACATCGAAGAATGCGGGTTTTTCAGCAGAGTCGACGATGATATTCAAGTCAAAGTTTGGATAAGCAGCTGCCATGAGCTCAAGTTCCGAGCGAAATGCTGGGTCACGAGAGTAGTAAATTAAAGTGACTGGCAGCGTGGAACGCTCAAGTGCTTGTTGGATCATCGGGACGATCGGGGTAATCCCGCTACCTGCAGAGATAAACAGTGCAGGAGTCGCCTCGTTAGTCAGCATGAATTCACCTGAAGCGGGTGCAATCTCAAGCACATCACCAATTTTGGCTTGCTTGGCTAAGTAGTTTGATACACGACCTTGACGTTTCACACCAATTACCAAACGACCTGTCTTGGCGTAGTTTTCTGGCGTATTGACCAAGCTATAAGCACGTTGATGACGTACACCGGCAATCGATACGGTCAGCATGATGAATTGACCGGCCTTATAAGTCTTGAAGCGACGATTCAACAAGTGGTTGGTCGATAAGGTGACCTTGACCATGTCGTCTTCAATGTATTCGATGTTTTCAACGCGTGCCATCGTGCGAGCGACAGTCCACAGTGGATTTACTTTTGCGAGGACAAAATCGACAAAATCTTGGCGTACCCAGTGTGGCTTATAGCTGGCTGGTTGGTAGGTCGTGTTGCTTGTTAGAGTGGCTTGCATGTCTTATTCCCCTGCTGGCTTGTCTACTGCGGTATTGGCAGTTGGCGCTTTCATTTGGTTGTGCTGATTTTAATGATCTGCACGCGTTCTTAAGTGAACGCATGTAATCTTTGTGAACACTTGTACACTAATATACGTGAATTTTAATTTTAGTCAACACTTGTACACTGAAAAATTTTATTAAATTTGTTTTTTGATGTAGCGCTGAATTTGTTAGACTCGAACACTTGGTTTTTTAAGTACGTTCTTTTTGATCGTATAGTCGCTTTTAGCGCAATTTATTTTTTATTTGTAGTTGGATGATTCGCCTATGTCTTTACGCGACGAGCGCAAACAGCAGAGTAGACAAGCCTTGCTTGATGCTGCGCTGAGCTTGAGTAGTGAGGGGGGGCGGTCTTTTGGTACGATTAGTTTACGTGAGGTTGCTCGCGAGGCCGGATTGGTGCCAACTGCATTCTACCGACACTTCCAAGACATGGATGAGCTCGGCGCTGACTTGGTAGATTATGTCTCAGGGACGCTGCATCGTTTGCGTATGAGCCTACGCGATGGTTTTGCACTCTCAACAAACAAGCCTGTCAATACTTCTGCAACGCGAGATAGTATCGAGCGTTTTTTCCTCGCGATTGCCAAGCAACCGGATTACTGGGCATTTTTGGTTCGTGAACGCTGGGGTGCATCCGTGGTGGTACGCCGTGCCATTGATAAAGAAGTCCGTTTCTTTACGGTGGACATGGCTGAAGATTTGCACAAATTGCCCGCGTTTGCGCTGCTTGAGCGCGAAGATCTAAGCATTATTTCAGAAGTATTGGTTAATCTGGCTTTTACATGGGCCATGACTTGGATCACCTTGCCGTCATCAGACGAGGAACTTTCGCTGGCTGATCAGCAAGAGCAATTGATTCAGCGTGCAACGCGCCAAACTCAGCTCCTTAACCGCGGTGTTTCGAATTGGCAAAGTAAACCAGAGTTGATCGCTGCCAAACCTTAAGTCAGATTTTAAACAAGCCGTAAAGGTTATATGCATTTGCCGCAATCGTATTTTCTGACGGCGGTACGCATGTGAAGGCGAAGCGGGTTCAAGTTTAAGGGTATCGCATGGTTATCAAATAAAAAACCGCCACTGACTTCAGGCCAGCGGCGGTTTTTTATTGCAGAGAAGCCTTGATATGCAACCTTACTGCAGGATGATTACTTCTTGGCAGCGCGTTCTTTGTTGATGAGGAAGTTGACCACTTCGATCACCTTGTTGTCTTCGCCTTGGACGACATATTTGCCATTCACGACGACAGCTGGTACACCTTCAAGTTGGTATTGTATTGCCAATTTTTTGGATTGGGCGACTTTACCTGAGACTGCAAATGAGTTGTACAGCCCATTAAACTTGTTTGCATCTACGCCTTGAGTCGCGTAGAACGTTGCCAATGACGGCTGATCAAATAAACGCTGGTTTTTTACTTGAATCGCGCTGAACAATGCGCCGTGAACCTTTTCAGTTTGGCCCAGCATCTCAACTGCATAGAAACCGCGCGCATTTTGTTCCCAAAGTGGGTTCAGTGCGGCAGGGGTGCGGATAAAGTTCACATCGGCAGGTTTGGTTTTCAACCATTGGCTGACAAAGGGGTCGAGACGAAAGCAGTGTGGGCAGCCATACCAGAAAAACTCACGCACTTCGATCTGACTCGGTTTGTCGATCGGACCTTGGCTAGGCAATACTTTATAGTCTTTACCTGCGATATACGCGTCAGTGGCTGCACTGGCCATGCCTGAAAGAGAAGCAAATGTCAGGGTCACGACTGCGGTCAGAAGCGATTTTTTGATAAAGCGGGGTGATGGAGTCATAGTGAGTTTGTTCATAGGGTTTAACGTCATCGTGGTCATGAAATATCCTTTACATCCTTGACTTGAATATTAGGGTTGGGTCTGGGTATACGCTTGGGAGAGTATGGCTGTGTCAGTGATTCTATTGTCACTGAACTAACAACTGTAACATAGGATAATAATCGGAAAATTTCAGTCGTTTATCTGTGAATTTCATGTCCACAGTGTGAAGTTTTATTGGAATCAGTTTGTTTGCCCTGATTTTGTTTTACACTTAGGCTACGGCTAACTAGAGTGCTGATATTTTTTATCTTAAATCTGCGCATAAAGCCCACTTATTAATCTTGCTCGAATGAGGAATTGTCTCACTATCATGACTACATTAGATACCGCACCTGATTCCCCATCAAATGCCTCATCAGACGCAAGTGATACGGCACAGGTCAAGCCGCGCCCGGTGCAAAATGTCGATGCACAAGAGATTGCCAAGTTTGAAGCCTTGGCGTCTAAATGGTGGGATACCACTTCCGAATTTCGTCCGTTGCATCAGATCAATCCCTTGCGTCTCAATTGGATCAGCGATCATGTCGATGCAAACGTGGGGCTAAGTGGCTTGCGGGTGCTGGATGTGGGCTGTGGTGGGGGTATTTTGGCGGAGTCTATGGCGCGGCGCGGTGCCAATGTACTGGGGATCGATATGGGGCTTGCACCATTGGCTGTCGGTCGTCTACATGCCGAGCAGGAGGGTGTGCAAGGGATTGAATACCGTCAGGTTCCAGTTGAAGAGCTGGCACTGGAGTTGCCTGAGCAGTTCGATGTAGTGACGTGTATGGAGATGCTGGAACATGTGCCTGATCCCGCATCGATCGTCGAAGCGTGTATGAGATTGGTAAAACCGAATGGTTATGTGTTCTTTTCAACCATTAATCGCAATCCAAAGTCATATTTATTTGCCATTATTGGGGCAGAATATGTGCTGCGCATGTTGCCCCGGGGGACGCATGAGTATCAGAAGTTTATTCGACCTTCTGAGCTTGCGGGTTATATCCGTGATGCGGGGTTGAAACTTGAGGATATGATCGGGCTGCACTTTAATCCGTTGACTCAAAACTACTGGCTGGCACCCAATGTGGATGTCAATTACATGCTGGCAACGCGCAAGGTTGCACCATGAGTCCGCAGTTAGACATTAAAGCTGTGCTGTTTGATTTAGATGGTACGCTGATTGATACAGCCCCTGATTTTATAAGGATCATCAAAGAGCTGTGTGTGGAAGCGTCTGTGATTCCACCGGCAGATGAGGTGATCCGCGTACAAGTTTCAGAAGGGTCGAAGGCAATGGTCCGGGCGCTGCACCCAGAACTGAGTGATGATAGCCCAGAGCTCACCAAGTATCGCAATGAGTTTTTAAGGCGCTATGCCGAGAACATCGCGGTGCATACCACCTTGTTTGACGGGATGGATGAGGTGCTGCGTGCTTTGGAAGCCAAGCAGATTCCTTGGGGGATTGTGACCAATAAACCGCGTGGATTATCCACGTTGTTGCTTGCAGCCTTGGACTTGACTGATCGCTGTGCCGTGCTGGTGTGCCCTGATGATGTGCGTCATCCCAAACCAGATCCAGAGCCGATGTATTTAGCCGCGAAGGTTTTAGGGATATTGCCTGAACATATCGTTTATGTGGGCGATCATCCGCGCGATATCGATGCAGGACGAGCTGCTGGGATGCCGACGATTTTGGCCGCGTATGGTTATCTGCCGCCAGATCGCAGCGATGATCTCAATAGTTGGCAGGCGGACTTTATCGTCCATCATGCTGCTGAGTTACAGGCGTTGTGGGTGGCTTGATGCCTTAGGTGTGGGTACTTTACTCAGGTCTCAGGATAAAGGCCATTGCACGTCTGTCGATCATCAGATGATTATTTTTGAATTGAGTGAAGCAATTGCAACGCATTTTTAAAAAGATTTGAGCGACACCGATTAAACCTATTAGAGCCCATTGAAAAAGGAACGTCTTATGTATCTCCCTATAGATTTATCGACGTATCATGCAGAGCCTGATTTACTGAAAGATCGGGTGATTTTGGTCACGGGCGCTGGTGACGGCATAGGCCGAGCGGCTGCACTGAGCTTTGCCAGACATGGCGCAACTGTATTACTGCTGGGTCGCACCTTAAGTAAACTTGAGACAGTCTATGACGAGATTGAAAAACAGGGTGGTGCTCAGCCTGCGCTGTTACCCCTCAATCTTGCGACGGCCAAGCTCGATGACTATTTATCGATCCAACGCACGATTGATGAGCAAATTGGCCGATTAGATGGGATCTTGCATAATGCGGCAATGCTCGGGCCACTGACGCCGCTGCAAATGTATGATCCCGCTATCTGGGATGAGGTTATGAATACCAATCTGCGTGCGCCTTTTCAACTGACCCAAGCCCTGCTGCCGACACTGCGTAAATCCGATGATGCTTCTGTGATCTTTACCTCCAGTAGTGTGGGACGCACAGTCAAGGCGTTTTGGGGTGCATATGCCATCTCTAAACAAGGGATTGAGGGCTTAAGTCATTTGTTTGCTGACGAATTGGCCAATACCTCCAATATTCGTTTCAACTGTTTAAATCCCGGCGCGACGCGCACCCATATGCGTGCGACGGCTTACCCCAGTGAAAACCCAAACACGTTGCCTGCGCCTGAGGACATCATGGCATCGTATCTGTATTTGATTGGTCCAGATAGCAAAGGGGTCACGGGTCAATCCTTAGACGTGCCTCGTGCGGAGTGGTCCAAAGACTAAACGTTAGTTCTGAGTATTATTTTTTTTGACTGCCTGTCTTTCCTAAAAAGAGACGGGCAGATCGCTTTTTGAATTGGACGAGATGAATGAGAAGACCACGCTTTTTACCTGATAATTTTACCTTGATGCTCATTGCAGCGGTGATTTTGGCGAGTCTATTACCCTGTCAGGGCGAGGTTGCAAAAGGCTTTGATCATCTCACCAATCTCATGATTGGCTTACTGTTTTTCTTACATGGTGCAAAGTTGTCGCGGGAAGCGGCTTTGGCGGGTCTGACGCACTGGCGCTTACATTTGACGGTTTTGGTCTGTACCTTTGTCATGTTTCCGATCTTTGGCTTAGCTTTGCGGCCTATCCTTGAACCGTTGGTCACGCCTGCGTTGTATCTGGGGATCCTCTACATCTGTGTATTACCATCTACGGTGCAATCGTCTATTGCCTTCACCTCAGTTGCGCATGGCAACATTCCAGCAGCCGTGTGTAGTGCATCCGCATCAAGCATTATCGGGATTTTTATCACCCCGATCTTGGTTGGACTTTTGATCATGCCGCACTCAGGAAGCGCAGGCTATGACTCAAGTGCTGCGGTGTTGCAGATTATTATGCTGCTGTTGGTGCCGTTTATTTTAGGGCAGTTCGCGCGGCGCTGGATTTATGGATGGATTCAACGTCACCCGATTTTGGTCAAATTTGTCGATCAGGGCTCTATTCTATTGGTGGTTTACACGGCGTTTAGTCAGGCGGTGGTTGAGGGGCTATGGCATCAATTACCAATCCCAGCACTGGTTGGTGTCGCTATCGTCAGTGCTATTTTACTTGCGCTCATGATGCTATTGACCACTTATGGCAGTCGCTTACTGGGCTTTAACAAAGAAGATGAAATCACCATCGTGTTCTGTGGTTCAAAGAAAAGTCTGGCCAGTGGCATACCGATGGCAAAAATTCTATTTGTTGGGCATCCGATCGGCATGCTGGTTCTACCGTTGATGTTGTTTCACCAACTACAACTCATGGTCTGTGCAGTGCTGGCGCAGCGTTATGCCAAACGCTTAAAGCATGTGCAGACGGAGCCAACAAATGGAGTCTCTTAGCCTTTTTTTGAATAAGTACAACTGATTTAATTATTTTTTTAGAAAACACGGAGTTGATACCCTACATACCTACCATTAGGCAAAATAACGGGGTATCACGTGTCTCAGCATTCATCCAAAATTAGAAAGACGATCTTTGTCGTTAGCGCGGCATTGTCACTCTCATTGCCCTTATCGGCATGGGCAGAAACAGAACTATTAAACGTTTCTTATGACCCAACCCGCGAACTTTATACCGATTTTAATGAATCCTTTACCAAGTATTGGAAAGCCAAAACAGGCGAGGATCTTAAAGTTAAACAATCCCATGGCGGCTCAGGCAAACAAGCGCGTGCGGTGATTGAAGGTTTAGAGGCGGATGTGGTGACCTTGGCATTGGCCAATGATATTGATGCAATCAGTGATTCGGGTCAGATTGCCAAAGATTGGCAAAAACGTCTGCCGAATAACTCAGCACCCTATACCTCCACCATCGTCTTCCTTGTACGCAAAGGCAATCCTAAACAAATCAAAGATTGGGGCGATTTGGTGAAACCTGGTGTGAGCATCGTGACGCCAAATCCAAAAACCGGCGGTGCGCCGCGTTGGGTGTATTTGTCTGCATGGGGCTATGTTTTGGATAAAGGCGGTGATGCTGCTAAAGCGCAAGATTTTGTCGGCAAACTGTATAAGAATGTCGCAGTTCTGGACTCTGGCGCACGCGGTTCACTGACGACCTTTGCTCAGCGCGGTATTGGTGATGTGCTCTTAACATGGGAAAACGAAGCGCTGCTCGCAACCAAAGAGCTGGGTCCAGATCAATTCGATATCGTGACACCTTCGATCTCCATCCTTGCTGAACCATCAGTTGCGGTCGTGGATAAATCGGTCGATAAGCATGGCACGCGTAAAGTCGCTGAAGCCTATTTGAATTATCTCTACACCCCAGTCGGCCAAGAGATCGTGGCCAAGAACTTCTATCGTCCTCGTGATCCAAAAATTGCGGCGAAGTACGCCAGTCAGTTTGCACCGATTAAACTGTTTACCATCGATAAAGTGTTTGGCGGATGGCGCAATGCGCAGAAAGTCCACTTTGCCAATGGCGGGATCTTTGATCAGATTTATTCGAAGTGATTTAGGGTGTTGTTAAGAAAAGACTCACTTTTTCAATGGGAAAGTGAGTTTAATATTTTTTCTAAGCGCTTAGATGTTATCTGGATAGGCTCAAACTACGTATCCAAGAGAGTTCATCCTGAGTTAGGTTTAAAACCGTTTCTGAGATGAATCCCTTATCACAATGATCGCAGTAATAACCGTTCACAAACTGTTCCAATGGCTCAGCGCGCCGATTTTTCAGGTCAACATAGTTAACCCTCATATTTGATGCGTATTTCAATCGTGGGTCTATATCCGGAGTAGGAATCCAAGCTTCGTCAATTAATAATAATTTTTCGCGGACTTCAGAAGCTTCCCCGCACCGTGGGCAGATTTCATTTATGGTCATTAACGGCACTCCTTTTTAGATAAAGTAGGGTGAGTATATTCACCCTACTTTATCATTGAACTGACTTACCCCAACAGCGCTTCCAACCGTCCCGCCGCACGCTCAATCGCCGCTTTCACTTGACGCGGTGCCGTACCGCCCAAATGATCACGTGCCGCCACTGAACCGCTCAGGGTCAGTACTGCAAAGACATCTTGCTCGATGAGGCTGGAGAACTGTTGCAGTTCGGCAAGGGTGAGTTCAGACAAGTCACGATTCTCACGCACACCCAATGCCACTGCTTTCCCGACAATTTCATGCGCATCGCGGAAAGCGATATTTTTCTTCACCAGATAATCCGCCAAGTCGGTCGCGGTGGAGAAACCACGCAGAGCGGCTTCTTTCATCACTTCGATATTCGGTACTAGCGCAGGAATCATGTCGGCAAAGGCCAGTAAGCTACCGCGAACCGTATCAATCGCATCAAACAGCGGTTCTTTGTCTTCTTGGTTGTCTTTGTTATAGGCCAGCGGTTGACCTTTCATGAGGGTGAGTAAGCTCATGAGATCGCCATACACGCGGCCGCTCTTGCCGCGAATTAGCTCAGGTACATCAGGATTTTTCTTCTGCGGCATGATCGATGAGCCGGTGCAGAAGCGATCTGGGATCTGGACAAAGCGGAACTGTGCAGATGTCCACAGCACAAGTTCCTCACTGATGCGAGATAAATGCATCATGATCAGCGCCGCGGCACTGGTAAATTCAATGGCAAAATCACGATCTGAAACCGCGTCCAGTGAGTTTTCACAGACGGCTTCAAAACCGAGTAGCTCGGCCGTGTATTCACGGTTGATCGGGTAGGTGGTACCCGCAAGCGCAGCAGAACCCAGTGGTAGACGGTTGACGCGACGACGCAGGTCGATCAGGCGCTCGCCATCACGCAGCAGCATCTCAAACCAAGCCATCAGATGATGGCCAAAAGTCACAGGCTGCGCGGTTTGCAGATGGGTAAATCCTGGCATGATGGTGTCAGTATGTGTACTGGCAAGTGTCAAAATACCGCGCTCTAATTTGGCCAAAAGTTGCAGCAATTGATCGATTTCATCACGCAAATACAGACGAATGTCGGTTGCAACTTGATCATTGCGGCTGCGACCTGTATGTAGCTTCTTACCCGTGATGCCGATCAGGTTGGTAAGGCGATGTTCGATATTCATGTGCACATCTTCAAGATCAATGCGCCACTCAAAACGACCGGCTTCGATATCGGCCTGAATGCTGCCTAAGCCTTGGATAATGTCGTCGCGTTCTGCATTGGTGAGGACGCCAACCGATGCCAGCATGGTGGCATGTGCGATCGAACCTTGGATGTCTTGACGATATAGGCGTTGGTCAAACTGCACAGATGCTGTAAATTGGGCAACAAAGGCATCCGTCGCTTCTGTAAAGCGACCACCCCACATGCCTGACGATTCAGTGCTGGACGCGGGTGTGTCTGAAGTTGTGGTGCTATTTAAAACAGGAGAATTGTCAGGTGTGGTCATCATCGGTACGCAAACACAAAATAAATGCGAGTATAGCAAATTCACCGAAGAAACAGGCCAACAAACCGACTGTGCCGAAAGCATCTGCTGAAATAGATCATGGTTTCTTTATCCCCCGTTTTTCTGAAGGCCGCGCGCTGCTGCGTTTGCTGGTGCTTGCAAGCCTCTTGGCCTTGTTTTTTGCACTGGCGACATCGCCTAATTTAGAGATGCTGACGTGGGAGCGACTGTTTGTTTTTACTTTTTTTATGAATTGGGTGGCGGTTAGTTTTGCGATTGTGACGGAAATTATCAGGCAGCGATTGATGCGCTGGTCGCGTATTCGGGCTGTTTTCGTCTGCTATCTGATCATTGGTGTGATTGTGGTGGTGTATACGATACTGGTGAATAGCATCGAAGTATTGATTCATCTGAAACCGTGGAATACGCAATTACTGCTTCAGCAAGTGATTCATCATCTGATGCTGGCGCTGATTATCAGCGGCGTGGTTTTGCATTATCTATATATGCGTGAACAATTACTGATTCGTGAGCGCGCAGAGTTATTTGCACGATTAGACACGCTACAAGCCAGAATTCACCCGCACTTTTTATTCAATTCGATGAATACCTTACTGTCACTGATTGAAACTGATAGTGATCAAGCGGGTGCAGTAGTTGAGGATTTGTCGGCCCTGTTTCGGGCCAGTCTACAGTCTTCGGGTGAGGTGACACTTGCTGATGAGGTCATGCTCTGTCGGCGCTATTTGGCGATTGAATCGCTGCGGTTGGGAGATCGTTTGCAAGTGGAGTGGCATATACCTGATGAAAGTCTATTGAAAATTCTCAAAATTCCCTCATTAACATTACAACCCCTGCTAGAAAATGCCGTGGTTCATGGTGTAGAGGTGAGTGCAAATTCGAGTTTGATTACTGTTTTGATCGAGTGGGCTGCTGATGAGATTAAGATTGTGGTGACCAATCCGATTCATATGGGTAATGCCCTGAGCCACCGTTCAGGCAATCAGATGGCACTCAGTAATATTCATGAGCGCTTGCAAGCGCAATATGGCACGACCGCAAGACTCACTACCCACCGTGCTCGTGAGTTTTTTACGGCGTACCTCTGCTATCCATTTACAAGAAATGGTTAGGGTTATTGATTTTATGCGGCGCATTATATAGGGTGTATGATGTCGGTAAGTATTCGGTATCGAATAGATATGGAAATGTAATTCTGGCGAGAATGATTATTAAAATTAGTGAGCAAAACTCATTCTGGCCAAGCAAGTGGTGATGAATAATATCGCAAATATGACATCGGCACTTAAAACAAGGATGGGAAGAGGGAGGTTTAAATGAATATTCTAATTTGTGATGATGAGCCTCTGGGTCGTGAGCGTTTGAGTCGCTTGGTCATTGAAGCTGGACATCATGTGGTTGGACAAGCGCCCAACGGCTTAGATGCCTTGGCTAAAGTCAGTGAGTTCCATCCAGATGTGCTGCTGCTGGATGTGCGAATGCCCGAAATGGATGGCATCCAGTGTGCAGAAGCATTAACGGGATTACAGAATCCCCCTGCGGTTATTTTTGTCACTGCCTCTGATCAGCATGCAATTGAAGCGTTTCAAAAGCAAGCGATCGGTTATCTTCTCAAACCTGTCAATCGCGATGATCTCTCCGCTGCACTCACGCGTGCCAGTCGTTTAAATGCCGCTCAAGTCAACCAACTCCGTGCTGCCAATCATGGTGATAGCAAAACGCGTCAACATATCACTGCGCGGACGCATCGCGGTATGGAGTTGATCCCTCTCGATAGTATTTATTATTTTCTGGCTGATCAAAAGTACGTCACCGTGCGCCATGCAGGGGGGGAGGTCTTGATAGATGAAACTTTAAAAGAGCTTGAAGCAGAGTTTGGTGACCGATTTATTCGTGTTCATCGCAATGCGCTGCTGGCAATTCCCTTCCTAGAGGGCATTGAAATGGTTGCCACAGGGCAATATAAGGTACGATTCCGCGGAATTGATGAACGATTGGCCGTGAGTCGTCGCCATTTACCGCAATTAAAGGATAAAATGCATATGCTATAGACGATCTAGAGATCGTTTGAGCAAAGATCGCTTTAATGCGATATCTTTTGATCACAGCGTATATGAGCAACACATCGTCAGCCGAGCCCTCAATGCTCGGTTTTGATTTATGAATCGCCTGTTCTGCACATATCGCTTTTGGAACCGTATCGTATGAATCCGCCCAGCACGTCATCTGCCTCGATCCTCAATTCAGTCATCAATATAGCGACCCGTAAAAGTCCCCTTGCTTTATGGCAAGCAGAGCATATCAAAGCACGTTTGCTTGCGCTGTATCCTGACTTACAGGTGAATTTAGTCACGTTTGTGACTCAGGGCGATAAGATTTTAGACACTTCATTATCAAAAATTGGCGGCAAAGGCTTGTTTGTCAAAGAACTGGAAATGGCGTTATTGGATGGTCGCGCCGATTTGGCGGTCCATTCTATGAAAGACGTGCCGATGGATCTGCCTGAGGGTCTTGAGCTTGCGGTGATCTGCGAACGTGAAGATCCAACCGATGCGTTCGTGTCGAATCAATTTGCCTCCCTTGCTGATTTACCCTTAGGGGCACGACTTGGCACATCGAGTCTGCGCCGTTGCAGCCAGCTACAACATTATCGTCCGGATCTGACCATTGTCGATTTGCGCGGGAATGTGGGAACGCGGTTGTCGAAACTAGATGCTGGCGAATACGATGCGATTATCCTTGCGAGTGCGGGTTTATTGCGTTTAGGTCTAGGTGCGCGAATCCGCGAGCGTTTAGAGACGACTTTGTCGCTACCAGCGGTGGGTCAAGGGGCGTTGGGATTGGAGTGCCGGATCGGGGATACTCGAGTCACTGATTTAATTGCACCGCTGGCGGATAAGGAGACCAATCGCTGTGTACGCGC
>CAYJTU010000020.1:0-15286 GCA_964373105.1 uncultured Moraxellaceae bacterium
ACCGATACTCAAACAGACCAACATGGCACCCTCATCAGTCGTGGCAAACAGCGGCTCAAAGCACAGCCCAAATACCAAGATGGCAATCGTCGCCGCCGTCAGCACAGCGCGTGGGCTATAGCGATCAGAAAGAACGGCAGACAGTGGGATGGTCGCACAAAAGAATAAGATCGCGATCATCTGCAAGACGAGGAAGTCTTTACGCGCAAAGTGTAAAGCGGTGGTGCCCCAGCTTAAGGTAAAAATCACGATCAAGTAAATCAGCACAAAACCCGCGAGTGCAACAAAGGTGCCGAGCAAGACCCGACCGCCGTACGCTTTAAACACGGTACTGATCGGCAGTTTAACGCGTTCGTTGTTGGCGATGGCTTGCTTGAACTCTGGGGTTTCGGTGAGTTTTAAGCGGACATAAAGACCGACCACGACCAACACGCTGCTGAGCAAAAACGGAATCCGCCAGCCATAGTCAAAGAACTGTGCTTCGGTTAAGGATTGACTTAAAAGTAGAAAAATCCCTGTCGAACAGAGGAAACCGAGTGGCGCGCCCATCTGCGGAAACATGCCGTACCAAGCCCGTTTGCCTGCTGGGGCATTTTCGGTGGCGAGCAGCACCGCCCCGCCCCATTCACCGCCCAAGCCTAAACCTTGTCCAAAGCGACACACTGCTAATAACAACGGCGCAAGGATGCCGATAGATGCATAGGTTGGCAATAAACCGATGATGACGGTGGATAGCCCCATGGTGAGTAGCGCCGCAACCAAGGTGACTTTGCGCCCAACTCGATCGCCAAAGTGACCAAACACAGCTGAGCCGATCGGACGCGCGATAAAGGCCAAGGCAAACGTGGCAAAGGATTGCAACGCAGCTGTGGTGGGATCACCCGCAGGAAAAAACAGTTTGGGAAAGACCAGTACGGCAGCGGTAGCAAAGATATAGAAATCAAAGAATTCAATCGTGGTGCCAATCAGACTGGCAAAGAGCACTTGAGCGGGCGAATTAGGAGAAGAATTAGCCGTAGAAGCTGTACTTGTCGTCGTCATAATTCATCCCTTTGCGCTATATGTCTAAATGATCGTATACCGTATTCTTTCTAAAAATGAGTCAACTTACTTCCCTGTACGACAGGGTGCATGATGAATCATGCACCCTGCTTAAAGCGCTTAGTCCGCTTTCTTGATCATCAGCAGTGCCGCCAAGGTCAGCAGTGCCGCAGCCGATAGATAATAACCGACGTAGGCCAAACCATAGTGACCCGCCAGCCATGTCGCAATATACGGTGCCAGTGAAGCCCCGACGATACCCGCTAAGTTAAAGGCCAGTGATGCACCGGTGTAGCGAACCGCAGTCGGGAACAACTCCGACAGTGCCGTACCGAGTGGACCATAGGTCAAACCCATGAGGCTTAAACCAATCGCAAGGAACGCCAGCACTTCAAAAGAGTTCCCCGCATTGAAAAGTGGTGCAAAACACAGACCAAAGATCAAAATCGCAATCGTCGCTGCAATCAGCATCGTGCGCGAACTATAACGGTCTGCCAGTAGCGCAGAGATGGGAATCGCCAATCCAAAGAACAGCACCCCACCCATTTGCAAGATCAAGAAATCTGTACGGCTATATTGCAGCGCGCTGGTGCCCCAGCTTAAGGCAAATACAGTCATCAGATAGAACAGCACGAACGTTGCCAATGCGGCAAAGGTGCCCAAGAACACTTTGCTGCCATGCTTGGTCAGTACAGTGCTGATAGGCAGTTTGACGCGTTCATTGTTTTCAATGGCTTTTTGAAATGCAGGGGTCTCGTGCAAAGTCAGACGCACATACAAGCCCACAAGCACCAACACACTACTGGCCAGAAACGGAATCCGCCAGCCATAATCAAAGAATTGCGCTTCTGTTAAACATTGAGTCAGCAGTAAAAACAACCCCGTCGAGCACAAGAAGCCTATCGGTGCGCCCAATTGCGGAAACATGCCATACCAAGCACGTTTGCCAGGTGGCGCGTTTTCAGTGGCGAGCAATACAGCGCCGCCCCATTCCCCGCCCAAACCTAAGCCCTGACCAAAGCGGCAAAGTGCCAGCAGCAAAGGCGCCAGAATGCCAATCGATGCGTAAGTGGGTAGCAGACCAATGATGACTGTCGAAATCCCCATGGTCAGCAGCGCGGCAACCAGTGTGGCTTTACGGCCAATCCGATCCCCGAAATGACCAAACAGCGCAGAGCCTATCGGGCGCGCAAAGAATGCGAGCGCAAAGGTCGCCAGTGACTGTAAGGTTGCTGTCGTGGCATCGCCTGTCGGGAAAAACAGTGTTGGGAAAACCAACACCGCCGCTGTGGCGTAGATATAAAAGTCAAAGAACTCAATCGTGGTGCCGATCAGACTGGCAAAGAGCACTTGTGCTGGCGAATTGGTTTTAGTGAGCGCAGGGGCTTGAGACATCAAAGATTGCTCATATTTGGTGTAATGTAAGAAAGACTAAAGCGAATTTAGAAGAGGGTTAGTTTAGTCGATTTTTTGCGGAGTGTTAAGGGATGTAAACGGATTAGATCGTCCTGTAAAGACGATCTATCGATGAATAGTGCTGAATGTGAGATTAATAGCCGCGATTATTACGCGATGCTGAGATGCCGTGCTGATGGTTTCCAGCAGATCAGCCGCGTGCGAGTTGACGTGATTCTTGTAGGGCACGCCAGCCAGCCGCAACTTTAGAGGCAATACTGCCGATCCCTTCTAGCGTCGCAAAGCTGATGGCAGCGGCATTGAAGGTGAGTTTTTTGATTTGCGCGCTGGAGTGTACGCCCGCGATACACCAACTGACGAAGTGTTCGCAGTTATTGAACAGGATGTGATAGTCATCTTCACCCATGCGGCTATAGGCGCGCTCGACGCTCTCGCCCGCATCAAATTTACGGTCGTGGTGTTGTACCCAAAAACCAAAGCCATTATCAAAGCGCTCCAGCGTGGTGATCGAGACTGGACCTCTCACCGCAAAGCCATCGATAAAGCCGGCATAGTGCATCACGCGCTGATCACCGATATAGATGCCATGATGGGTAAAACCCATGCGCGGGGTGACGACATGGTCGCCGAGTCTGACTTGTCGGCTCGCTACAGATTTGCTCACACTTCACTCCAACACAGGTGCTACCACCACAAAAATGCTCAATAAACAAAAGATGCCCAAAAAACCATCTGGTCAATTAACGTCCGCATATTACGCCCAACCCAACAGTTGCGTCAATATCATATTTCCCGTTTTATGCAATTTTTGTAAATAACGGACATTGCCCATTCAGCACAACTTTTGCGATTCAAGGTATGCTAAGATTTATGGATGATTGATGATCAAATAATGAGCGATCCCACCCCATGACCGCAGAGCTAGACTTATATACGAGCACCCCTGCCCTCATCGGCGCCTTGCTCGCCAAACGCCGTATTGACCGTGATCTGTCACAGACTGAAGCGGCGCATTTCTTGGATATCGGCAATTCGTCATGGTCACGGATTGAAAATGGCGAAAGCTCGCTGACGATTGAGCAGTTGTTTGCGATCTGTGCGGGCATGGACTTAAAAGCCAGTCACTTTTTGGCTCTCGTGGAAGACAAGCGAGAGTTGCTTGTGCGCAAGGGTGTGGTGGTCAGCCTGCATAAACTCAGCAAAAAGAAGCAAGTCAAACTTGCAGATGCTTTAAAAGGCAAAAGTGGCAAGGACAGCAAAGGTTCAGCCTTTGTGATGGAAGTCACGGGCACGGGTCTGTGGCCTTTGATTGGCAATGTCGTCTTTGAATCGGCTGGATTGACACCAGATGAAATCGTGCCAAGCGAAACACCTAGTACAACGGGGAAGAATAGGAAAAAGTGAGTTTAACGCGTATTAAATGCCTTAACCCGCTTTCGCATTGCCCAACACCTGCCCAAGCTCTGTAACACTACTGACCAGTGCGGTCGGTGCACAGCCTGCGAGTTCCTCATACGAATGCGCACCCCATAGCACCCCGATTCTCGGCATTGCAATCGCTTGCGCCATCTTGAGATCAAACGAGGTGTCGCCGATCATGACAGCATCAGCCGCGTTGACGCCCGTGGCCTCTAGGATATGGGTCAGCATCAAGGGATCAGGTTTGGATTTGGCTTCATCGGCACTGCGTGTCATCACAAAGTAGTCGCGTAAGCCGCTTTGATCAAGGACACGATCAAGGCCATTCCGATTTTTACCCGTCGCCACAGCGATCTTGATATCGCGGGCACGCAAGTCATCCAAAACGGCTGGTAGACCCGCGAAGACAGGCGCGATGGTGTTATAGCTGTGATAGTGCTGGGCATAGACTTGACGCATTTCATCATGACGATCGACATGATTGGGGAATAAACGATGCATGACTTCGGGGAGTGCCAGACCGATGATGTGCTGCGCTGCCGCAGCAGGCAGGTCTATATCAAAGTGACGCCCAACTGATTGCAGACTCGCCACAATCTGCCCCACCGAATCCATCACGGTACCATCCCAATCAAAGATGGCAAGTTTAAGGTTATCGTTAAAACGGTATGTTCCAAGCGCTGACATGAATTCACCATCCTCATCGATTATTAATTACTGACACCAATAAAATCGCCAAAGCACTTAAGGCCTTGGCGATTTTTAATCAAAATTTCAGCCCATCCCTGCGGTTAAGCAGAAACGTGCATGTCGGGCCATTAACGCTGACCCTTCACTTCACCTTTCAACTGCTCAATCAAAGCGACAAAGTCATCAGGACGTGGTGACTCAAACGGTGCATAGCCGGGCACCAACAACCGTACCGCGTGCAAACACAGACGACGCGCTTCAGCACCTTGATACGGACGCTCATGACCGTACTTGTCATCACCCAACAGCGGATGATTGATCGATAGACCATGCACACGGATCTGATGGGTACGACCGGTCAATGGGCTCGCTTCAACCAAAGTCGCATGCGCGTAGCGTTCGACCACGACAAAATCAGTCTGGCTTTCTTTGCCATGATTGTCTTTGTCGGTCGCGACACGCACACGGCGCTCACCGCTCGGCAGTTCGATTTTAGCCAGTGGCACATCGACACGCTGTTTATCGAGTGTGACCACACCCTTGACGATGGCAAGGTACGTTTTACGAATCTTGCCTTCGCGCAAATAGTCTTGCAGCACTTTCAGGGTTGAGCGCTTCTTGGCAATCATCAATAGACCCGACGTTTCGCGGTCTAAGCGATGCACCAACTCCAAGTAAGGCTTGCCCAAGGTCTGACGAATCGCTTCGATCACGCCAAAGTCCACGCCGCTGCCGCCATGCACAGCAAGGCCCGCAGGTTTATTCAAGACAATTAAACCTTCATCTTCATACAGGATACGCTCACGCAGACTGTCTGCAAGATTCTGTCCGATCACTGGCGGCGCACCGATCTCACGCATGCGGATCGGCGCGACACGGATCAAGTCACCGGTTTTGATGCGTGTGTCAGGCTTGACGCGGCCTTTATTGATCCGCACTTGAGACTCACGGATCAAGCGATAGATACGGGTCTTCGGCACGCCTTTGAGGCGGGCGACCAAGAAGTTATCCAGACGCTGACCATCAAAATCTTCATCCACGGTGTACCACGTGACTTGCGGCACGTTGGTTTGCGCAGGCACAAACTGAGCGCGTGGTTTCGGTGTGCCGTTTTCAGACAGCTCTACAACCACCTCAGAGGTATCTACGGGCTGATACTTCCAATACACGGCGGTCTCTGCACTGCCGAAAATCGCGTCTTCTGGATCTTCTTCGTCGTTATACGCAGCGGCAGGTTTGGAGCGGGTATCGATACGCTTACGATCTTCCACGTCATGCTGCGGTGCATCGGGACCACGGTGCTTGTTTTGCTGATTGCGATTTAAGAATGTACCCGCACGTGAACGCAATTGCGGCTTGCTGCGACTATCGGCGCGACCCCGAGGGCTGCCACTGCGGCCGCCATTGGAGCGTTCATTATCACGAATTCCGGCTTCTAAGCGTGTTTCAGCAGCTGATGGTGCAGCGCGATGTTCACCAGAATTGCTCGTTGGACTACTGCCATCGGTCTGCGGTCGCTGAGGACGCTTTTTGGGTTTAAAAGCTTCAGAACGGCGGCTATCTGCCGCATAAGAAGACGGGGCACGGCGCGATGGGGCATGCGTCGTCCGTTGTCTAGGCGCATCTTTAGAGGATTGCTCTTTTCCGCGGAAATCGTCATTTGACGAGGTTTCCGCATCTGAGCGGTGTTTTTTTGATGTTTGTTCGCGAGAAGTTGTCATGAAAATGTATGCTTGTTGCCAAAGGTTTGCTATAGTCGGCGCACGGAAAACGGTCTAGTCTGCTTGAAATCCAAAGCAACTGATGACTATCCGGACAAATACGCCCCGTCGAGGCTTTCTAGTATATCGACAAAACCCGTTTTTGCTTAACTCTTCCACACAGATTTATGTACACAGCCGTGTAAATAGATCAACGGTAAGGGATAACAACACGGTTAACGGTTCTTTTAGCCCTGTTTGGCCTAATTGTTTAGTCGCAAGGCAAAGAACCACACATAAAACCGATGCACACGAGACAGGTCGATTGCCTGTATTTGCATCGATGCTTGATTGGTCTAGCCCGATGAGCAAGGAAGAGTAAAAGTACGCGTCATGGTTTTGCTTACAACATCGCCATGAAATCACAAGCGTCTAAAGCCCCTTGCAGCATTCCGCACGCCACTCACAGACACTGATGTCGATACTGACTACACCCAAAATACTTGGCTTTGCTGTTTGATTGAACTTCAACCTTAAACAGCAAAGAGATGAATAAATGATGAATGCGTCAAATCAAGCGTCAAGCTTGGGGTTATAAACAAAACTTGCAGAAGAGCTAGGATTTACAGCCTGATTTTTTTTGCACTACATGCTTTTACCAAAAGTGAATGTAATTGGTTTATAACGCGCTAATCATTTTGAACTTGCTTGACGTATTGTTGTTATGATCTTGCAAGAGACCACTGTCTGCCGTGTGTGTCGCACCCAATAGGTGTCACACTGCAATGAAACGTATGCTGATAAACGCGACCCATGCCGAAGAAATTCGCGTCGCACTGATTAACGGTCACCGTCTTTACGATTTTGACTTAGAAAACCGCACCCGCGAACAGAAAAAATCCAACATCTATAAAGGTCGCGTGACTCGCGTTGAACCGTCCCTAGAAGCAGTCTTTGTTGAATACGGCTCACAACGTCAGGGTTTCCTGTCGATGCGTGAAATCGCCAATTCTTATTTAAGCAAAGATCCCCGCTCAACCAGCAATATCCGTGAGTTGATCACTGAAGGCACTGAGCTGCTCGTTCAAATTGAAAAAGAAGAACGTGGCAATAAAGGCGCTGCGCTATCGACATTCATCTCGCTTGCCGGTCGTTATTTGGTGTTGATGCCAAACAACCCGAAAGGCGGCGGCATCAGCCGTCAAATCGCGGGCACTGTCCGTGAAGAAATGAAAGAAATTCTGTCCTCGCTTGAAGTCCCGCGCGCCATGAGCGTGATCGTGCGTACGGCAGGGATTGGTCGTAGCCAAGAAGAGCTACAACAAGACTTACAGCACCTGCTTGGCCTATGGCAACAAATTCAAAGTTTGGCACAATCGGGACCATCACCGATCCTCGTCCATCAAGAAGCAGGCGTGGTCACTCGCGCAGTGCGTGATTACTTGCGTGATGATATCGGCGAAATCTTGATTGATAATGAACAAGCCTATAACGAAGCCTATACCTTCGTGCAGCAAGTCATGCCGCATCAGATTCATAAAATCAAAAAACACTTGGCCAATGAGCCATTGTTTGCAAGCTTTGGGATCGAAAGCCAAATCGAAACGGCTTATCAACGCGAAGTGAAACTGCCTTCAGGCGGTTCTATCGTGATTGACCAAACCGAAGCCTTGGTGTCGATCGATATCAACTCGGCGAAAGCCACACGCGGTGCCGATGTCGAAGACACGGCACTCAACACCAACCTTGAAGCCGCTGATGAAATCGCCCGTCAATTGCGTCTACGCGACATGGGTGGTCTGGTCGTCATCGACTTTATCGACATGGGTAAAGATCGCAATCAACGTGCCGTTGAAGCGCGTTTGAAAGAAGCCACCCAAAGCGACCGTGCCCGTATCCAGTTCGGCTCACTGTCACGCTTTGGTCTGCTGGAAATGAGCCGTCAGCGTCTGCGCCCATCGCTTGAAGAAGCGACCGGTTACGTCTGCCCACGTTGCCACGGCACTGGCATGATTCGTGACCTGCGTTCACTGTCGCTGTCAATCATGCGCGCGATTGAAGAAATTGCACTGCGTGAACGTCAGGGTGAAGTGCAGTTGCAAGTGCCGATCGAGATCGCAGCATTCTTGTTGAATGAAAAACGCGACTCATTGGTTTACCTTGAGCAAACCAGCCGTTGCCGCATTACCATTTTGCCGCATCCGCACTTGGAAACACCGCATTATCACATCAGCTTTAACCGCGAAGGCAATGCGCCAGCCAGCTATGAGTTGATCGAACGTGATGAAGCGCTGGGCTATGAAACGGATTGGCAACAACCAGGTCAAGCCGCTGCGCCTGCGCCGGCACGTCAAAATCGTGACAATCGCGCAGCAGCACCTGCTGCAGCCCAAGCGGCTGCACCTGCCGCCCCAGCCAGCGTTCAATTCGCATGGCTAGAAAATCTGTTCACCCCACGCCAAGCGCGCCCGCAAGGTGCAGCAACCAGCAATGATGCCGCCAGCGCCATCGAACAAATGGTCAATGGCGGCGCAGTCAGCCGTGGCATTTATGGCGAAGTCACAGCGCCCGTTGCACGTGATCGCAATGCCATTCCTGACGTGCAAAACAATGCCTACGCTACCGCAGCACCGGCAGCGCTCACGGGGAGCACCCCATCAACCCAAACTCAGGGTGGGCCCAACCAAAAGCGAGACCGTAACAACCGCAATCGTCGCGGCCGAGACAGCCAAAACACGGGCAGCAATCTCAATGGCAGCAATGCAAACATCGATAGCGGTGCAAACGACAACCTCCAGTTTGCCAGCCAACCCGTTGACAATGCCGCCTTCGCCACAGACGAAGCGCCCGCACCCCGTCATCGCAACCGTCGCGGCGGACAAAATAACAGCCAAAACGGCAACCCGAACGAAGCCGTCAGCAGCGAGCGCGATGTTATCGCGACGACATCTGAGTCCACGAACTCAGGGAGCGTTCCGGCTCGCCGCGATCGTAATAGCAATCGCAACAGTCGTGGGCCTCGCCAGCGTGATGCGAGTGTATTGGCACCATCCGCTGACAACGCAGCATCCACCGCAAATGACCAAGCCGAGCAACAAGTCACTGAGCTAAATGCTGAGTTTGTACCTGATGCTGTATTTGAAGCTGCCAATCCGTTGGCAACGCAAGTGATTGCCAATGGCAATGCGCAAGAGACGGGCAATCTGGTGGTCTTTGGTCTGCAAGACGGTACCACTACAACGACAGCACTGACCAGTAATGCACTAGAAGTGTCCGCACCTGCCGATACAACTGATGCAGTTCATGAAAATGATCAGCCTGCAGTAGAGGAAACCCCTGCGGTCGCAGGCGAAGCACCCCGTGCTGCCAACGATCCGCGTGAACGCCGTCGCCGCCGCGCACTGGGTCTCGATACCCCTGATGTAGCTCCTGAATCTGCCATCGTCAGCGAAGCGCCTGTCGCAGCGGAACCTACTGTTCACTTTGAGCCTGTTGCTGTACACGGTTCTGTCGGTGAGTATGTGGTTGCAGTATTAGGCGCAGAAGGCACTGCCCTGCTCGCTGAAGGCCGCGTCGTTGAAGCGTTCTTGAAAGCACTTCATGGCCGCCCAGTCGTCATAGCAGCACCAGAGGTCGCCTCAGAAGCTGCGCTTGTCGTCGCTGAACCGGAAGTTGCACCCGTGCTCGTTGCGAGTGCTGCTGCATCCCTACCGCCGATGACCACTGAAGTGATCGCACCACCAGTTGCGGATCGTCCTCGTGCAGCCAATGATCCGCGTATGCGTCGTCGTTTGGCTGCTGAAGCCGCAGCACGCGCTGCAGCGGGCATCCCAGAGCCAGCAGAAGAAGTGGCTGAAGTGACTGCTGTCGCTGAGACCTCCGAAGCGGCGCCTGTTGAAATTGTTGCCCCAGAAACTGTGGCCGATGCCGCTGTTGAAGCTGCGCCTGACGTGGCTGAAGCACCTGCCGCAGACGTGCCAGTGGCAAGCTCTGGATTGCAAGCCAATCTGATCTTCCCTAGTGCTGAAGAGACGCCGGTTGTTTCATCAGAAACTGTCACCGAAGCAGCGTCCGTTGAAGCTGCTCCTGTTGAAGTCAGTGAATCTGTGGCCGCGCCTATTGAAGCGGAAGCGCCTCAGTCCACAGCGGTTACTGCAGAATCCGATGTCGAGCATGACGAAGATGCTGGTGATGAGTTCATCGACAGTGCTGAAGGGTCAGATGATGATCATTCGCATGAGCCTGAAAACTCCAACCTCGATAGCCGTGGTCGTCCACGCCGTCCACGTACTGGCGGACGTCCTCCAAAAAAACGTACTCCAGCCGTCGAGTAAAACGTAAAAAGCAACCGATCACTTGATATAATGAGTGGTCGGTTTTTTTTAAGCGTTGCTTGATGAAATGCCTGATAAACACGAAATTTTTTAGGTATGCTACTGGCACGTATTCGCCATCACCGCTGTATGCCGCAAGATATTTGGTTGATGCGACAGCGTATTGATTAGTTTAGATTGATTACAGGAAACCCGTTATGTCTTTATTCACCCGTAAACGTAAAGAAGCTCACTCTGATGTGATTACGATTACCGATGTTGCTGAACGGATTCCCAGTCTACTTAAGAAACTGCCCCACGTTGCCCATGGTCTGGTTCTGGCCAATGACTCTCGCCCTACCAAACCCACCGGTTTCGGAGTCGAATTTGAAAAAGCCACCCGCAGCAACCCGTATGGCATAGCGTTATATTATAAAGACACCCAGTTTACCTATACCCAATTCAACGAATGGGCCAACCGCATTGCGCATTACTTTTTAAGCCAAGGCATCAAAAAAGGCGACGTCATCGCCCTCTTCATCGAGAACCGCCCTGAACTCTTGGTCTGTTCGCTGGCCTGTGCCAAAGTCGGCGCAATTGCCGCTATGGTCAACTGCTCGCAAACGGGCAAAGGCTTGACCCACAGCATTAACCTCGTCAAACCTAAACTGATCATCGTCGGTGATGAGTTGATCGCCCCGATCGAAGATGTCCGCTCCACTTTAGAATTAGAGGCCGACCAATTCCTCTGGTTGGCTGACGCTGATACGCGTAAGCCGAATCCTCAGATCAAGGCGCCCGCAGGCTATCAAAACCTCAGTGACAAATTTGCCAGCCAACCGCGCTTTAACCCACCGAGCAGCCATGACGTCTTTCATCAAGATGGGCTGTTTTACATCTACACCTCTGGCACGACGGGTTTGCCGAAAGCCGTCGTGTTCAAGCATGGTCGCTGGATGAAAGGCTATGGCACCTTTGGTCACATCATGAATCTGAATAAAGATGACATCATGTATGTGACTTTGCCGTTCTATCATGCCACAGCGATGGTCGTCTGCTGGTCAGCGGTCATTGCAGGCAGCTCAGGCCTTGCGATACGCCGTAAATTCTCGGCCCGTGAATTCTGGTCGGATGTGCGCCGCTATGACGCCTCAGCGATTGGCTACGTGGGCGAGCTATGCCGCTATCTGATGGACGCACCGCTTGACTCCGCAGACCGCAAACATCGCGTCACCAAGATGGTGGGTAATGGCTTGCGTGCCAGCATCTGGCATGACTTCAAAAAACGCTTCGGAGTTGAGGAAGTGTTTGAGCTCTACGGCTCAAGCGAAGGTAACGTCGGCTTTAGCAATATTTTCAACTTTGAAAACACCGTCGGCTTCTCACCTGTGCCTTACGCCATCGTGCGCTACGACCAAGAAAAAAATGAACCTGTCCTCAATAATAAGGGCTTTATGATCAAAGTCAAAAAAGGCGAAAGCGGCCTGTTGATCGGTAAGATCACCAAATCATCGCCTTTTGACGGCTACACCGATCCTGAGAAAAACAAAGCCACCATCCTTGAAAATGTCTTCACCAAAGGTGATAGCTACTTCAATACCGGCGATTTAATCCGTGACTTGGGCTTCCGTCATGCTCAGTTCGTTGATCGCTTGGGCGACACTTTCCGTTGGAAAGGCGAGAATGTCTCTACCACTGAAGTAGAAAACTGCGTCTCCGATTTCCCTGCGATCTCAGAAGCGGTGGTGTATGGTGTTGAGATTCCTGGCACCAATGGTCGTGCGGGTATGGTTGCCATCACCCCGACCCCCGATACAGAAGTCGACTACACCGAACTGCTCACCTTCTTTAAAGGCAGCATGCCTGCCTATGCCGTACCGGTCTTTATCCGTGTACAAGCTCAGATGGAGACGACCGGAACGTTCAAGTACCAAAAGAACAACCTCAAGAAAGAAGCTTTTGACCCAAGTCAAACCACGGATCCCCTCTTGGTGTGGCTACCGGGTACCACGTGCTACACCGAGATCACCGCTGAAATCTTTGAAGGCATCCAGATCGGTCAGTATCGTTTCTAATCTTTTATTAGACTTGCGTATGGATCAAGGGCAGCATCAGCTGCCCTTTTTTTCGCCTATCCTCATCATTTGCTTAGAGATTGATCAGCAGCAGATTCATCCCATTTCTAAGCAAAGGCACTTTAGTGACCATTTTTTATGCGACAAAGACCTTATTTTCATCTTTTTTAGCGAAAATGACTCTTTTATGTTCAATCAAACCATATCTCATTAATTTTAGGTTGTCTTTCCCTGAAAAATTGATAGAATGTGCGCTCACTGAAACGGGTCGTTAGCTCAGTTGGTAGAGCAGTTGACTTTTAATCAATTGGTCGCAGGTTCGAATCCCGCACGACCCACCAGTGTTAAGATACTTAAAGAAAGCCTTTGCATGATTGCGAAGGCTTTTTTTTATGCCTGTGATTTGAACCCAGATTCTAAAACTGACCTTTGCCGCAAATGTATCGCAATGCCGAAGATCCAACACAGCAAAGACTGAGCCTTAGGCTATCTAAAAATGACATCGTTTGATGCGCCATAGCAATCTGCCATCTTTCATGCAACAAAACGCTTGTCCCTCCCCTTATGGTAACCCTCATGCTGTACTTAGATGGAGGAGAACACCATGAATACCTTAGTCACCACGCAGCATCACGCAGCCGCACAACAGCAATTGTCCTTGGACATTGAAGGCATGACTTGTGCTTCCTGCGTTGCGCATGTAGAAAAAGCCTTGCTGAAAGTCACGGGCGTAACTCATGTCAGCGTCAATCTTGCGACAGAGCGTGCGCAGATCACCAGTCACCCAGATACCGCAGTCGATATCCTGATTAAAGCAGTTGAAGCGGCAGGTTATGGCGCGGCATTACCTTCTGACGACAGCGCACCCAATCCCTCGGCGCAGTCTGGCATGGATCGTCAAGTCATCGCGATTGTGTGTGCTGCACTCCTGTCATTGCCCATGATCATCACCATGTTTGGCGAGTTGGCAGGTTTAGGCTGGATGCTATCGGGTTGGGTGCAATTGGCTTTAGCGACACCGGTGCAATTTATATTGGGCGCGCGCTTTTATAGAGGCGCGTGGAAGGCGGTCAAAGCAAGAACCGGCAATATGGATGTTCTCGTTGCTTTAGGCACGAGTGCGGCGTATGGCTTGAGTGTCTATCAACTGCTGGCTTCACAGTGGCTCTCGCAATCGTTAGCCACAAACGCTCATACCATGCCGCATTTGTATTTTGAGGCATCATCGGTGGTCATTACCCTGGTATTACTGGGAAAATGGTTAGAAACGCGGGCAAAACGGCAAACGGTAGATGCGATTCGTGCTTTGCAAGCATTGCGACCCGATGTGGCGCGCGTCCGTAAAAATGGCATCGATGAGGACGTCGCGGTCCGTGATGTGCAGCTGAATGATCTGGTCGTAGTCCGTCCTGGCGAACGTGTTCCTGTGGATGGGACGATTGTTGAAGGCAGTAGCCATGTCGATGAATCTCTCATTACTGGAGAAAGTTTGCCGGTACCGAAACACGTAGGCGATCAAGTGACAGGCGGTGCAATCAATGCCGACGGATTGATCGTGGTTCAAACCGATGCGGTCGGTGCCCAGACAACCCTAGCACGCATTATCGACATGGTGGAAAGCGCGCAAGTCCAGAAAGCACCGATTCAACATTTGGTCGATCAAGTCAGTGCGGTGTTTGTGCCAATTGTGATCGTGATTGCGACACTGACTTTTGCAGGATGGTGGTGGTGGAGTGGTGATCTGCAAGTCGCGATTATCAATGCCGTCGCAGTTTTGGTAATCGCCTGCCCCTGTGCCTTGGGTCTGGCAACGCCCACCGCAATCATGGCAGGGACTGGGGTTGCTGCACGGTTTGGTATTTTGATCAAAGATGCTGAAGCATTAGAAACCGCCCATCGCATAACCACGGTTGTGTTTGATAAGACTGGTACGTTGACCGAGGGCAAACCCACTGTGACCGATATGGTGCCGTTTGGAATTCCTCGTGAGCAGTTGTTGCAATGGGCGGCTTCAGTGCAACAGGGTAGTGAACATCCATTGGCACGTGCCGTGCTGGATTTGGCAGAATCAAAGGGTATTGCACCCTATTGCGTGACAGACCTGATGGCACTACCCGGTCGCGGACTTCATGCAACTGTCGGTGGCAAAGAGGCTTTTTTGGGTAATACACGACTGATGCAAGAACTGGATGTCGATCTCAGTCCTCTGCAAGAACAAGCCCTAGGGCTTGCACAACGAGGTCGCACCGTGTCTTGGCTGGCAATCATCGACACTAATGCCAAGCCGCAGCTACTGGGCCTAATGGCCTTTGGCGATCAGATCAAAGCCAGTGCCGTCGATGCCGTGCGCAGACTCCATGACATTAGGATCAAAACAGTACTACTCACTGGCGATAATCGCGGTAGTGCTGAAGCGGTTGGGCGCCTGCTCAGCATCCATCAGATCATTGCCGAAGTCATGCCCGGAGATAAAGCCAATCAAGTCATCGCGCTTAAACGGGCAGGTGAACATGTCGCAATGGTCGGTGATGGGCTGAATGACGCGCCTGCTCTAGCAGCGGCACATGTCGGTATCGCCATGTCTACAGGCACAGATGTCGCCATGCACGCTGCAGGGATTACCCTGATGCGC
>CAYJTU010000020.1:15296-17241 GCA_964373105.1 uncultured Moraxellaceae bacterium
GGCAATCCTGCGCTAGTCGTCGATGCGATTGATATTTCACGCCGCACCTATCACAAAATCAGACAGAACCTATTTTGGGCGTTCATCTATAACCTCGTCGGTATTCCACTTGCCGCTGCAGGATTGCTGAATCCCATCATAGCGGGTGCAGCGATGGCGTTTAGTTCGGTGAGCGTGATTGGCAATGCATTGCTGCTCAAACGCTGGCGTCCACAAGCAGATAGGCCAAAAGAGTAAAACAACCCATGACATCGCGTTTTTTGATTTGAATGAAAACTAAAAAACGCTATTGACCTTCCCCTCAGGGGAACCACTACGCTGATCGTTCATCGACTTAAACCACTGGAGAATCCATATGTACACCTTCCTCATCGCCAACATGACCTGTGGCAAATGTATCGGCGCGGTTAATCGTGCCATACTTGAAGGCGACCATGACGCACAAACTGACTTTGACAAGGACAGCAAAACCGTCAAAATCACCACAGACTTGCCTCAAGATCAAATCATTGAGCTGCTGACCGAAGCAGGCTATCCGCCCGTAGCACAGCTTTAAGGCAACATGATGCGCATAAACATGGTACGCATCAGATCGTCGTCAAATCAGCGCAAAGGGAATCCGTTTTATGACTCACGCTAGCAAGCAACATACAAATCAATCTGCCGCTCAGCCTCACTACAACATTGGCGAGGCGGCGCAGGCATCGGGCATCACCGCAAAAATGATTCGTCACTATGAAGATGGTGGACTGATCCCCAAAGCAACACGTGCGGACAGTGGCTACAGGATATATAACGGCAAAGACATTCACATGCTGCGCTTTATCAAACATGCACGCAGCCTAGGGTTTCCGATCAAGCAAATCAGCGATTTGCTTGACTTATGGCGCGATCAAAGTCGCTCCAGCAGTAACGTAAAATCACTCGCCATTGAGCATCTCCACATCCTCGATCAAAAAATAAAAGAGCTCAACGTCATGAAATCTGAGCTGGAACGCTTAGTCGATTGCTGCCGAGGCGATGACAGACCGACGTGTCCGATTATTGATGAATTAGCGGGATAAACGGACAAGTAACGATTTGCCAAGTGATTCTTTGCGGCGTGTTTAGAACTTCGTCCGCAAGGTGAGGGTCATGTTGCGCGGCTCACCCCAATACACCCCATTGTAGAAGCCCACGTTGTAATAGTACTTTTCATCAAACAGGTTATTGATATTAAGACTGGCTGACACGTATTGATTCACCTTGTAGTTGGCAAACGCATTCGCCAGATAATAGCTGCTCTGCTTGACCACACCGTTATCTACTGAGTTCGCAGGCGCCCCGCCCCAGGTGTTTTGAATTGCACTTTGCCAGTTCACGCCGCCACCCAGCGTCAAGCGATCCGCGCCTTGCCATAAATCAGCAGGCAGGGTGTAACTAGTGAACAGTTTGACCGAGTTCTGCGGGATATTACTGGCTTCACTGCTATTGGCATTGGTTTGCGCATTGACATAGGTATAGCCCGCCGTAATATTCCAGCCGCGATGAATCAGCCCTGTTGCCTCAAGCTCAAAGCCATTCACCTTCAATCCTTGACCCGTTGCGGTAAAGGCTGACTGTAGGCCGTTATTGGCGCGACTCGGATCGGCCTTGACCATGGCATTGTATTCTTTGTCTTCAACCGCCAAATTATCCTTCTCTGACCAAAATGCCGCGGCAGTTGCCAGCAGTTTGCCATCCAATAAATCCGCCTTAACCCCAAACTCATAGTTAATGCCCGTTTCAGGGTCTAAGTACTTATTGGTGCGGTCCTTATTGGTGGTCGGCTTAAACATGTCGGAGTAACTCGCATAGGCGGTGACGATGTCATTAAGATCATATAAAACACCGACGAAAGGCGTTACGTGATTGACTTTGACATCCGCGCTGCCGTCGTTGGTTGCCTTATATTCACTGTAGCGCG
>CAYJTU010000020.1:17251-22114 GCA_964373105.1 uncultured Moraxellaceae bacterium
CAGTATCACTTTCAGGGGATCCGCTAAATTTAAGCGTACCGAGCCATATGCACCTTGGTTTTGCTGAGAGGAGGTAGAAATCCCGGTGACTTTGAAACCCGGTTGATTGAGCTGCCCATTCCACGTTCGATAATCCTTAATATTGCACGTCGTGCCGCCCCATGAGGTCGGCTGGCAGGCCACTTGATCACCAAAGTCTCCGATCAACTCTCCTGATGGATCGTTATTCTTTCGGGTATAGCCGCTATAGCCCAGTACCACATCATGCTGACGACCCAGTAAGTTGAAGGGTCCGCTGGCATAAAGCTCTAAGTTAGTCTTTTTTGACTCACTTTCAGGGTAGACCACTGACCATAGCCCCAATCCTGATCCGTCATTGGGATTCGGAAAACCACTGCCGCCATAGGACATCAGCCATGACGACTGCGAGAGGGTGTGCGATGCGACCGCTTTGACGAGCCAGCCATTATCAAATTTGTATTGGATATCACCAAAAACAGTACGGTCATTTTCTTGAATGGAATTCCAACGGTTAGCCAAACTAAAGTTGCGCGGTAAGTGCGCAAGGCTGCCATCCCGATTCCAATACGGCACGGCTCCCCAAGTGGAGCCCTTGGGATTATTATCCTGATATTGAAATCCAATCGAAGCGGTGGTGTTCGGGGTGAGGTCTGCCTCAATCGTGGCCAAGGCTGCGGTAGACTCTAGGGAATAGTAATCCATATAAGAGTCACCGTCTTTGCGAGCTGCCATGACCCGACTGCGAATGCTGCCATCTTGGGTCAAAGGGATAGACACGTCGGCCTCAACCCGGCGATTGCCCCAGCGACCAAAACTCACTGCGGCATTGCCTGAGAACTCTTTAGTAGGACGCTTCCTGATCATATTAATCGTTGCGGATGGATCACCCGTTGAGCCTGTCAGACCCGTCGCCCCTTTCACCACTTCGATACGGTCGAAGAAAAAGCTATCGATACGCGGGCTTTTTTCACCGATCGTTAAACCATCGATTTGCTGATTATCAATCGCAAAGCCGCGCGCATAATAGGCTGAGCGCTCGCTGTCCAACTTGACTACGGTCACACCTGGGGTTGCCGTGAGCACATCATCAATAATATTCAAACCGCGCTGCTCGATTTGCTCTCGGGTGATGATACTCACCGACTGTGGCGTCTCTTTTAAACTGAGATTCAATCGCGATGCGCTACGGGATGATTTGGCCTTGAAGGAACCTGAGCCTTCCGTCGTTGCCGTGTCCTTTTTCTTGGCCCGAACTGTGATGGTCGCAAGGCTACTTCCCTCCGCTTTGGTTTCACTGGATATCGCGTCTCCTGCAAAAGCACTGTTGATCAACAAGGCGGAAAGTAGGGTACTTTGAATAGAAAAGTTTAGAGGACTTTTGTGAAAGGAAGAAATGTGACGCATAACAACAAACCCTAAATTTAATGAGAATGATTATCATTATAAAGTATTATCTTTGTATAGGAAAGGTTATGAACGCGCAAATATGAGGTCGCTTTTTAATTCAGAGCTCAGACAGCTCATCCTTAAACGTGATCTAAAGCGCTTGCCAGATCAGATATGGCGTTAAATGCCAAAAAGATGGTGCGCTTCGATCAAGTGCCATGCACAAAGATTAGGCATCCTTGATCGCGTATTAACAGGCTCGGAAAAGGACATTCATCTTGAAAACTGTCCGTTAATATCCCTTAAATGGGCCTCTAATATGCTTTTGCTTGAACGTCGATCTGCGTAGCCTTCTGCAACGCGTATGAAATAATTTTCGCTTAATCTATGGATTTGATTACTGTTAAATTTAGGGAAGAAAAATGACAGACCCACAAGATATCAACCGTCGCCTGTTTTTAAAGCACAGCGCCAAGCTCGCCGCACTGGCAGGCGCCGCAGGATTGCTGCCAGAGACCATTCAGCGCGCCCTTGCGATTGCACCCAATGTTCGTACCGGGACGATTCAGGATGTTGAGCATGTCGTGATCTTGATGCAAGAGAACCGCTCGTTTGACCACTACTTTGGCAATTTGAATGGCGTGCGCGGCTTTAACGATCCGCGCGTCCTGAAGCGTCAGGATGGCAAACCCGTCTGGTATCAATACTACAATAATAACAATTACTCCCCTTATCACTGGGACACCAAGGTCACCTACGCCCAGTGGGAGGCCTCGCAATACCACGATTGGTCGCCTTTTCACGCGGTGTGGAATGAAGGCCGCAATGACAAATGGATGGAAATCCAGTATCCCACCGCGATGGGTTACTTCAAGCGCAGCGACATCCCTTACTACTATGCGATGGCGGATGCCTTCACCTTGTGTGAGGCCTACCATCAATCGATGATGGGACCGACCAATGTCAATCGTTTATATTTGATGACTGGACGCGCAGCACCCACGGGCGACGGCACTGGCGTCAATATCTCAAACAGTATGGGTGATGGTACGATTGGCGTCAGTGGTACAGTGGATTGGACGACGTATCCTGAGCGTTTAAGTGCTGCAGGGGTCAACTGGCGCATCTACCAAGAAGGCGGCTATCAATCCTCATCCCTCTGGTCGCTCTATATCAATCCCTTTACCAAATACGACATCCAAGAAAAAAACAACTATGACTGTAATGCGCTGGCATGGTTTAAAAAATTCAAGAATGCAGGCACCAGTTCTGACCTGTGGCAACGCGCCATGGTCGCGCGCGGTGTCGATAAACTGCGTACCGATGTGCTGAACAACCAATTGCCACAAGTGTCATGGATCGTCTCCCCGTACTGCTACTCTGAGCATCCATGGTGGGGGCCGTCCTTTGGTGAGTACTACGTGTCCAAGATCCTCGAAGCGCTGACCAGCAATCCTGAAGTCTGGGCGAAAACGGTCTTTATCATCAATTACGATGAGGGTGATGGATTCTATGATCACGTCTCCGCCGCTGTACCGCCATGGAAAGCCAACACTGGCATCTCTACGGTCAGTACGGTCGGTGAAATCGAACAATCCAGCCAGTTGCCGATTGGACTTGGGCATCGGGTGCCTTTACTGGCGATCTCGCCATGGTCGAAAGGCGGGAAAGTCAGCGCGGAGGTGTTTGACCATACCTCCGTACTGCGCTTCCTTGAGAAACGCTTTGGCGTAACAGAGACCAATATCTCGCCGTGGCGCCGTGCAGTGTGTGGTGACTTGACCTCGCTGTTTGATTTCACGGGGCAAGGCAACCCTACGGTTGAGCCTGCACTGACCAATGTCGCGCAAACCAACACACAGATGCTGGATGCTTACAACAAGCAGTACTACTACAAGAAACCTGACTATTGGTCCTATCCACCAACTGGCTTACCTGGACAAGAGTCAGGCCAGCGTGATGCTTTAGCGGTGCCTTATGAGCTGCATGCTGAGATCGCGATCACCAAAGCGACACGCAAACTGATCTTGCTGCTGACCAACAACGGTAAGGCTCTGCCCAGCAATCCTGATGGGAAGTCGGCTGCGGTCTTCCAAGTGCATGCCAGCAATGGCAGCACCCCGCGCTACTATACCGTCACCAGCTATCTGGTCACTCAAAGCGATGGCAGCAGCTTGGGCAAGACCATCAGCGATGATCTCTCAGCACTGATCGATGCCAGTGGCAACTACAGCTTCCAAGTCCGCGGCCCCAACGGTTTCTACCGTGAGTTTATCGGCAATATCAATGCCGGTATCCAAAGTGCCGAACTCGCAGTCTCTTTGGTCTACAAAGTCGATGGCAACATTTACTTAAGTCTGAAGAACACGGGGACGCTACCCTGCCGAGTCACGGTCAAGACCAACGCCGCCTATAGCAGTGAAGCGGCGCACAGCTTTGATATCGGCGTCGGCAACACCGTGCTAGACACGTGGACGCTACAAAGCAGTCAAGGTTGGTACGATCTCAGCGTCACCGCGACCAATACCTCTGCCAGCTTCATCCGTCGTTTGGCAGGTCATGTGGAGCGCGGTACTTTAAGCAAAACCGATCCACTGCTGAACATCAATCAGGTCTAGACTATAGGCCTGCGTTTAGTGATGGATAACAGGGATAGAGCATATGAAGTCGATTTGGATGGGGTTGTTTATCGGTGCGTTGTGCCTCGGGCTTGCCGCTGCGATCTATAGCCTCTCGCCATCAACCCTCAATCCCCTGACGAGTGCCAGCGCTTCATCAGAGGCTAGTGCTCGCCCCCCCATGGATACGAGAGAATCCACCATGAAAGTTCAAAATCCTACGACCACGGTCTCCGATGACATGGAGCAGTTCTCGAAAAACGCCGCGACGCTGTCGGACGCTGAGCGTAAGCAAGCTGCGCAAGGGATCATCGATAAGCTCAAAGCTTCGGTCACTGAGGGTGCCGATCCGCGCGCGGTATTTCAGCAGATTGAACCGCTCACCGCCTATGTCGAAACCGATGCAAACCGTCGCGAAGCGCTCAACTTTGAGATCTGGCAGTCGCTTAGAAACGCTAATGTCCAACGTGAACTTCCCCCTACTCCAACCCAGCAGCAGCAATTGAAAGAGTACACGGCCGCATCGGATCAGATCATTGAGGATGTGATGAAGACCGAGGGTGATCGTGAGCAGCAGCATCGCTTGATTGACACACAACTTAGGGCGCTACGGTTGAAGATATTTGGAGAGGAGGAGCCGAGGGTGTTGAAGAGGTGAACTCTTACGCTTAGTCACTTACTTAAGTCTCTATATTGTTCAAGAAAAGCCTTTGCATGGATGCTGGGGCTTTTTTTATGGCGTGGCGTATTGATTTTGAATGGTATTGATTAAACCGCACAAGTAACCGCACAAGTAACCGCACAAGTAACCGCACAAGTAACCGCACAAGTAACCGCA
>CAYJTU010000020.1:22214-28853 GCA_964373105.1 uncultured Moraxellaceae bacterium
CAAACCTACCCGCTGATCACTTTCTAATCTATACTTTTCGGATAAAAATATTTTAATTATTTTTCTCATCCCGTGTCGAAAACAACAAAACTCGTTCGTCATAGTGGTGAGAGTCTGAAAAAGTTTATTCAAGGATGCGGTTCACCCTGCACTGGATGCGGGGAACGCAGCAAAGCTTAGTTCATCTATTTTTTCTAAAAAATGTAATCATTAGGAGTAAGGATCATGTCTACCGTACAGCCCATCCCAGAAGGAATGCATACCATCACCCCGCACCTCGTTTGCGACGGTGCAGCGAATGCCATCGAGTTTTATAAAAAAGCCTTTAACGCCGTCGAGATCACCCGTCTCGATGATCCAAGTGGCAAACTGATGCACGCCATGCTACAGATCGGCGACTCATGCCTGATGCTCAATGATGAGTTTAAAGATTGGGGCGTGATTGGACCCAAGACCATCGGCGGCACAGCGGTCACGATTCACCTCTATGTCACCGATGTCGATAGCGCTTTTGCTCAAGCCGTCAGTGCAGGTGCCACCGTCAAGATGCCCGTCACGGATATGTTTTGGGGAGATCGCTATGGCGTACTCATCGATCCGTTTGGCCACAGTTGGTCGCTCGCGACCCATGTGCGTGATTTGACACCAGAGCAAATCGTTGAGGCCATGGCTCAACAGCAACCCGGCGAAGGCTGTAATTAAACACGGATGAGTGTGGGCTATCGCCTTTGATGACAGTAGCCCATCACTCTTTTTTAGGATAAGGAGAGCGCCATGCGATTTTTGATCATCCATCAGTTAGATAACCCCACGCTTGATGCCATGGCGACAGAAGCAGCCGTGATCAAGACCCTACTGCGGGATGATCCCGTCATCGTGCAATCCGACACCTTGCTCAGCAGCAGTCACTTGCATCAGCAGACGGCTGCAGCACGCTTACAGTTGACTCAAGGTCACGCCCCTGTAGTCGTTGACCCATGGACGGATGCGGCGGACTACACCCGCAGTTTCCTGCAGATCGATGTGCCTGATCATGCTGCCGCAATCGCTTGGGCAGAGCAGTGGCCAGATCGAAGTGCAGACAGTGTGGTGGAGGTGCGCGCAATCGGTTGTCCCGGTGGTGTGCACTGCGTGAGTGGCGATATTCCTGCCGAGGTGCAGCCCGATACGGCGCACTTCATGGTCATCATCCATGAGGAGGGTCATCTTGCGGAAGGGATTGCCCCGCCGCAGTCGGTGCTGGGTGGTATGGAGCGCTACAACATCGAGAGTGTCGAAGCCGGCATCCTGCTCGCAGGTCATGGTCTACACCCGAGTCCTGACGGATCACGGGTGAAGTTTAGCGGTGGTAAATCCGCTGTGATTGATGGCCCCTTTAGCGAGAGCAAAGAGTTGATCGCAGGCTATTGGCTCATCCAAGTCAAATCTCGACTTGCGGCCATCGAATGGGCCAAACACTATCCTTTCCCGATCTTTAATGCGGCGACGATTTCGATATTGCCTGTGATCGGTCTGGATCATGCCATCGCCGCTGTAAGTCCACCTATTGAATTGATTGGAGCTTAATCATGTTTAAAATCATTTTACTGATCCTCGTCGCGGTGGTCATTGCCATCTTGCTCTATGCGGCGACGCGTCCCGACAGCTTTAGCGTCGAACGCAGTATCACCATTCAGGCACCTCCTGAAAAAGTCTATGCCCTGATCAATGACTTCCACAGTTGGCAGACTTGGTCGCCATGGGAAAAAGTCGATCCGACCATGACGCGGCATTTCAGCGGCGCGGCAAGTGGCGATGGCACCATCTATGAATGGGTCGGCAATAGCAAGGTCGGTTCAGGACGGATGGAGATCATCGAGACTGTGCCTGCCAGCAAAATCGTGATCAAACTGGATTTTTTAAAACCTTTTGAAGCGCATAACACGGCTGAGTTCACCCTACAGCCCGTCGGCAACAGCACCACCGTGACGTGGCGGATGTATGGCCCCAATCCTTATGTCGCCAAACTCATGCAGGTGTTCTTTAGCATGGACAAGATGGTCGGCAAAGACTTTGCGACGGGGCTTGCAAACCTAAAAGCCCAAGCTGAGAAGTAAACAGCAAGAACCACTCACCATTTTTTTAAAGTATATATGGAGTAATAATCATGAGATTTATGATGCTGATGATCCCACAGGGATATGAAAGTGCCACCCCAGAGACCGTGCCTGATGCCGATGCGGTCGCTGCGATGATGAAATATAACGAAGATCTGCAGAAGGCGGGCATCTTGCTGGCGCTGGATGGGCTACACCCGCCTGTGGCAGGTGCGCGCGTGTCGTTCGCGACTGGTAAACCTGTGGTGACCGATGGTCCATTTACCGAGACCAAGGAAACCGTCGGCGGCTACTGGATTATCCAAGTTAAATCCAAGGAAGAAGCCATTGAATGGGCGAAACGCTGCCCAGGCGGTGCCAATGAGACCATCGAAGTCCGTCAAATCTTTGAAATGAGCGACTTCCCTGAAGATGTCCAGCAGGCCGCAGAAGGATTCACAGAGTTACTTGCTGGGTCTAATCCAGCATGACGGATATCCGCCGAACCATAGATGCAGTCTGGCGGATCGAATCCGCCAAACTGATCGCCGTGCTCACCCGCATGGTCCGCGATGTCGGTCTGGCGGAGGAGTTCGCGCAGGATGCGTTAGTTGCTGCACTAGAGCATTGGCCACAGACGGGCTTACCTGATGAGCCTGCCGCGTGGCTGATGACCGTCGGCAAGCGCCGTGCCCTCGACCATCTACGCCGCCAGAAGCTGATCGATCGCAAGCACGAAGAGCTGGGGCGCGAGCTGGAGTATGAGCAGCAAAGCATGATTGATCATGACTTTGATACGGCGCTAGAGCAAGAGATTGACGAGCGCCAGACAGCGAATATCGATGACGACCTGTTGCGTCTGGTGTTTATCGCGTGTCACCCCGTGCTGACCTCAGAGGCCCAAGTCGCGTTGACCTTAAGGCTGCTGGGTGGCCTCACAACCGATGAGATTTCACGGGCCTTTTTGTTGTCAGAGCCGACGATCGCGCAGCGGATTGTCCGTGCCAAACGTATTCTTAAAGAAGCACGTGCGCCGTTTGAACTGCCGAGCAAAAATGAGTTGCATGGTCGGCTGGCCTCAGTACTTGCGGTGTTGTATCTGATTTTCAATGAAGGCTATGCGGCGACCAAAGGTGAGGACTGGATGCGTCCAGCACTGTGTGATGAAGCGCTGCGGTTAGGGCGGATACTGGCAGAACTGATGCCACAGGAGCCAGAGGTGCATGGACTGGTTGCCCTGATGGAGATCCAAGCCTCACGCTTTCATGCCCGTACCGACAGTACAGGCGCACCCATCTTACTGCTGGATCAAGACCGTAGCCGCTGGGATAAGCTGCTGATTCAACGTGGCCTTGCCGCGTTAAAGCGTACGGAAGCACTTGGGCAAGGTTATGGCACTTATGCACTGCAAGCGGCGATTGCCAGTTGTCATGCCCGCGCCTACCGTGCAGAACTCACCGACTGGGCACGCATCAGCCTGCTGTACGATGCGCTGGCGGCACTGGCACCCTCGCCGATCGTTGAGCTTAATCGTGCGGTGGCCGTCAGCATGGCCTTTGGTCCTGCGCAAGGTCTGGCTCTGGTGGATCAACTGTTTGAGGAACCTGCACTGGCCAAGTATCACTTACTTCCCAGTGTACGCGGTGACTTCTTATTTAAGCTGGGACGCTTTGCTGAAGCCAAACATGAGTTTGAGCGCGCCTCTAGCCTGACGCAAAACACCCGTGAGCGCGACTTTCTCTTAGGCCGCGCACATCAGTGCTTGGATAAAGGCTTGGATCATGGCTTGGATCATGGCTTGGATCAAAGCCGCGCGACGCGTTATTCCTAAGGTCCTGCGTTGCAAACATTATCCAAAAAAAGTTCCCCATCAACACAGTCGATGAGGAACAATGGAAAAAGCTTCCAATCATTTCAGCTTAAGCGTGCAACATCTTAAGCATGCGAATACTGATCCTGCACTATCGCCACATCGGCCACAGATGCATCATTTGCAACAGCGGCTTTCACGCCTGTATGCGGATTGGCCGGACGTTTTAGACCCAGATTTTCACGGTAGGTCTTGCCGGTATATTCCTTGCGGAACAGGCCACGGCGCTGTAGTTCAGGCACCACCAGATCCACAAAGTCCTCAAAGCCGGTTGGCAGCAGTGGCGGTACGACATTAAAGCCATCTGCGCCTTTTTCGACAAACCACTCCTCAATCGTGTCGGCAACTTGTTTGGTCGAACCCACCACTTGGATATGACCTTTGGCGACACTAAAGCGCAGCACCAATTGACGAATCGTCAGGTTATCGCGCTTGGCCAGCTCGACCATCTGCTGAAAGCGCCCTTTGCCGCTTTCTGGCTCTGGCAGATCTGGTAGTGGGCCATCCAGTGGGTAATCCGACAAATCCACACCCGCCACTTCGACACCATGACTGAAGTCCACAGCATTTTGCAGTTCTTCAAATTTATCACGCGCCTCTTGCTCGCTTTCTGCCACCACGACCGAGAGACCGGGGGTGACTTTCAGCTCATCCGGATCACGACCATATTTGGCCATACGGCCTTTGACATCGGCATAGTAGGCTTGTGCCACTGCCAAAGACTGTGCGGAGGAATAGGTCATTTCAGCGATCTTGGCCGCAAACTCACGACCCACTTCGGAGTTGCCCGCTTGCACGATGACCGGATAGCCTTGGATCAGACGCGCGATATCGAGCAAGCCTTCGCTTTTGAAGTATTTGCCAGTGATATTCACTTCGTGTGCGCTGGCAGGATCAAAGAACACACCGCGCTCGCGGTCTGGATGATCATAGGTGTCGTCATCCCAGCTGTTCCACAGCGCCTTGGCGATGCTCAAATGCTCATCAGCGCGCTCATAGCGCTCGGCATGGGTCCTCGGTCCTAATCCAAAGTTCTGCGCGGTGGTATCTGAAAAAGAAGACACCACGTTCCAGCCCGCACGACCGCCGCTGATATGGTCGAGCGAGGCAAACTGACGCGCGATGTTATACGGTTCGGTGTAGTTGGTATTGGCGGTTGCGACCAGACCGATGTTTTGCGTCACCGCCGCGATTGCAGACAGCAAGGTGAACGGTTCAAACTGAAAGCTGCCATTTTGATGGCTTTGTTTTTCCAAATTCTTGGCGCTGCGTCCAATGAAGTCGGCTAAAAAGAAGGTGTCGAATTTGCCCTTTTCCGCAAGCTGAGCCATCTTGATCCAATAGGCAACGTCAGGTCGGCCGCTATCACGCGAAGAAGGGTGGCGCCATGCCGCTGGATGATGACCAAAGCGCATGAAGAAGGCATTCAAGATCAATTGACGATTGGATGACATCAGATAAGTCCCCGAGGTTCTAAAAGTTAAGGTATACGGTCAATGCGCTACGCGCTTCAAAAAACCACCTTGAAGATCAACGCCATAACAGCCGTTGATCTTTAAGGACAGCAAGGGCTTTAAGCAACCGATTGATGCTTTTCAACGGCTTCAAAAGGACGCACATCGATCCACTCTAAAACGTTGACTTGGTTCGGGATGAACTTCCAGCGCCACAAGAAATCAGTGAAGTCTTGCAAAGCACGGATCGAGATATCCGACAGATCGGTCTTCAGACGCAGATGTGCATCATTGCCATAGGCCTGAGTAATCCAATACTCACTGCTGTTGGTTTCATGGGCGAGGAAACGGCGGGTTTCATCAGGATGGGTCCATGCCCACTCTTCGGCGCGGATCACTTGATTGAGCAGACCGACGGTCGAATCAAAGTGCTTTTCAATCAGGTTTAGATCGACAGTCAGGGTGCGCGGCGTGCCGTTATTGGCACGGATCAATGGATCAGGATGTGAGCCAGTATCGATCACGGTATGCAGGCCAAATTGAAACGCCTGCTCTGCCGCATGTGCGCCTTTGAGGAAGATCGCATCCACTTCACCGCGCAGCAAACCCACCAGCTCGGCATTACGCCCACCCGCACGGCGTGTGCCACCAAACAATTCGGTGCCTGCCGATTGAACAGCTGGGCTATCGCTATAGCTGCCATCGACCACATAGTCGATCAATTCCACATCAGACACTTCCAGACCTTCGAGTTTGAGCGCGTTCTCAAGGCCACGGATGGCTTGCGCACGGGCGAAGTCGATCTGTACTTTTTCCCACTTCGGTAGACCAAATTTTTTGCCTTTGAGGTCTTTCGCAGTCTTGATACCAGAAGTCGGCAGCGTCAGGATGAGTTGGACTTCATCCGCCCATGACAAGCCAATCACACGGGTCTCGCGGCCAACCGAACGCGCCCAGATCGCGGGGATATTGCCGCCATGGCGCACGGAGTTTTGCAGAGTATGGTCAAAATGCGACTCACGCACCGCTTGATCATTGGACTCGCGCAGTGACTTGATTTCGGTTTTTTGAACTTTGAAGGCTTCTTTGAGCCATCCTTTTTGGATTGCGATGCCAAGACCTGTAGGCACAGGACAACGGGTATACCACAGGGTGTCGAGTTGTAGAGACTGGCTCATACGGTATTGCTCCTTTAGATTGTTCACCGACCATCTGGTTGGCGATTTCCCTTGATGGAGCA
>CAYJTU010000021.1:0-28759 GCA_964373105.1 uncultured Moraxellaceae bacterium
TGTGGAATGAAATGCGCATGATGCCCACCGATTTCACCGATCTGTCAGCACATACATTTACCTATCTTATGAATGGCACCAATCCCGCGTCGAATTGGACGGGGCTGTTCAAAAAAGGCGACAAAGTGCGCCTGCGATTCGTCAATGGCAGTGCGCAGACCATCTTTGATGTGCGGATACCGGGTCTGAAACTGACGGTGATCGGTAGTGATGGGCAGTTGGTTGAGCCCGTGACCGTGGATGAATTTCGCATTGGCGTGGCAGAGACCTATGATGTGTTGGTCGAGCCTGTTGAAGATGCCTATACCCTCTTTGCACAAAACATCGACCGCTCGGGCTATGCCTGTGGCACGCTCGCGGTGCAAGCGGGATTAAAAGCACCGATCCCGCTACTTGACAAAATCCAGTGGCTGTCGATGGCGGACATGATGGGCGATATGTGGGGGGCGGCGACGACCAAAAAAGCCATGGCACGGCATGCCAGTACCGAGTACGGTTCAAGCACCGACATGCATGTCGATATGCCGCGCACCAACCTCGATGATGCCGGCGTCAATTTGCGCGGCAATGGTCGCCGAGTACTGACCTATGCCGATCTGCATTCGATCGGCACTGCGGCAAGCGAGCAGATTGCGCCGACGCGTGAGATCGAGATGCATCTGACGGGCAATATGGAGCGCTATATCTGGGGCTTTGATGGCTTGACCTTTGCCGAATCCAAGCCTGTGCGCTTGGGCAAGGGCGAGCGCGTGCGCATCTCACTGGTCAATGACACCATGATGAATCACCCGATGCATCTGCATGGCATGTGGAGTGATCTACGGAATGCCGACGGTGATTTCCAAGTGCGTAAACACACCATGATCGTCCAACCGGCACAGAAGATTTCCTTCGATGTGACGGGTGAGGCTGGGCGGTGGGCGTGGCATTGCCACTTGCTTTACCATATGGAGTCGGGGATGTTTCGCGAAGTGGTGGTGGATTAAGATGATGACAACCATGAAAGCAATTAATCAGAAAGCAATTAATCAGAAAGTACTCACCCTGACCTTAAGTCTCATGAGCCTGCCTGTCTTTGCGGCAGAGATGGATCATAGTGGCATGGACATGTCGATGCCCGGCATGGATATGAGTACGCCTGCCAAAGCTAAACCGACCACAGGCAAAACTGCTACCGTTAAAGCTACTGCCATCAAAACTCTACCTGTCAGCAAAAGCAAAGCGCCAGTGTCTGCTGCTCAAACGAAGGCTGCGGTTCAGTCCAAAGCGAAGGGTATCGTTGCCGCTCAAGCCCAAGCTGAACCCGCTATGGACATGTCTAGCATGGACCATAGTGCGATGGATCACAGTACGATCGATCATAGCGGCATGGACCACAGCAAGATGGCGGCGGCTCCCCAGATGGACATGAAAGATGACTCCATGGATATGTCAAAAATGGACCATGGCGGCGAGATGAAAGGCATGGACCATGGCAGTATGAACCATGGTGGCATGAGTCATGGCGGTATGAAAATGGGTGCGATGCAAGGCGGCTCTGCGCCAGCCGATGCCCGTAGCCCAGACTACTCCCAAGGCCGTGACTTCGGTCCGATCGCACCGCCACATATGATGGGCACGGGCACCTTTGCCAATCTGCTGTTCAATCAACTGGAAGTCGCACGCGATGAAGGCAAGACCATTGCCAGCTACGACCTTGAAGGCTGGATGGGCTTTGATAACAACCGCCTCGCCATCAAAGCCGAAGGCTCAACCCATAATGGTGATCTGGAGGAGGCGCGCACTGAGCTGATCTGGCGTCAGCCTTGGGCGGCCTTTTGGAATACCGAGCTCGGTGTCCGACTAGACAGCGGCACGGGCAAAGACCGCACTTGGCTGGCGCTGGGCTTTCAGGGCACTTCCCCGTATTGGGTGGATTTGAGCGGGACGCTGTATGTGGGCGACGCGGGCCGTGCGGCGCTCAGACTTGAGGCGACCTATGACTGGCGCATCACTCAGCGCTTGATCTTGCAGCCGACGCTTGAGAGCAACATCTACAGCAAGAACGATCCAGCACGTGACATTGGTCAAGGCATCAGTGACCTGCAAGCGGGTCTGCGTCTGCGCTATGACATCACTCGTCAGTTTGCGCCGTATATCGGGGTGCAGACGGAGCAGGTGTATGGCAAGACCGCAGAGTATCGCCGTGCGAAAGGCGAGTCGGCGAGTCAGACCATGGCGGTGGCTGGGGTGAGGTTGTGGTTTTAGGGTGTGTGGGGATGATCGTTTTCTACGCTTGCTGGAACCGCAACAGGAGTTGGATTCATCTCCCTAGCGCATAGGTAGGAGCTAGTTACTCTTAGTGTCTACGTTCTGGTTGTTTTTAGTCATTAATTAGAATTAAGTATTGCTTATATAAGTGCATATGAAATATTTATAGTAAATAAACCCTAAAAAATAGTTTTTTGCGAATATTGTATGAAAAATATACGATCCAAGTTTGCGGCTGTTCAAGAAGGAAAGGGTTGGTTGCGTATTTTACAATCCGTGATCTCCCTCACTATTCTTGCTTTTCTAATACATTTTTGGATGATTCCTTCTCAAGCAGAACCTGTACAAAGAAATCTTGAGAAAGAGTTTAAATTGATTCCACAACCTCCACAAGCAATAATGAACTCTTATACGGCATACCATAAAGGTAACAACGCTGTGGTTGAAGGCTATTATTCCACAACTCTCAGCTATCAACAGGTTCGAAGTTTTTATGAAGATGTGCTTCAAGAGAAAGGTTGGCATTTCCAGCGAGAGTTAGAGGTAAAAGAATTTGGCGGAGGGCCGGAGGGAAAGCAGTTCATTTTTTGCAAAGGAAATAATCGTGCTGCTATTTATTATGATGGTGTGTCTACTCATAATTACAGGACTTATGCATTTAGCCTAAGCTGGGGACTATTACCGGATCTTTGTAGCCCGCGTATTGTTGTATCTTGAGATGAATATAAAGCACACATCTCCTCAAAATAATATCACGCCAAGAACAGCAAGCGTAGGGTGCAATAAGCTAAAGCGGATTGCAGCAAGTTCGATATGGTACATTCACACTGTTTGATAGATACCAGCAACGTGCTTTTGCTGGGGGGCATGGTAGGGTGGAAGCGATATTGGCGGAGCATAAAATGATAAATTGGTTTAAAAAAATATGGTACGGTTTGGGCGGTTTGAATGATCTTGAATGGCTTATTTTAAATGCTGTTCGAGAAAAATTGGCACCAGAGGCAATTGTATTATGGGATGCGCAAATTTATAAATTTAATAAGGTTTCTCGTTTACCTGATGGTGTTGAAAGTATTTTCTACTTCATTGATTTAAAAAAGGGTAAACCAGATTTTGATGAAAGCATAAGATTTCCCAATCGACAATCAGATTTGCTGCTAGCAAACGTCAGACTTAAATCTCAATCAGATAAAATTGATGTAGAGGTTTGGTGTGAGGCTGGTCGTTTACTTCTTTTGAGTTTTAAAGGGAGCGCTAATCATTGGCTGGAGTATTTAGGTTGCGACGGAGATGATGACTTCAAATTAGATATTGAATGCGAGATTCAGGCAGACTTAATTAAATCTACGCAGTACTGAAAAGAATTAAAGAGAATCGATAAAAAATGATGAGTTCGATACCTTGGATAGTGACTTTGGCTTTGATTCACGGGTGTATGCTGGGGTATTTTTGGCCCATTCTTTTTGGATCTATTTACAAACCGCTTTTTACACATCTCATGAGATTGTTGCCTGAGGTGGTTTCTCTCATCGTTTCAGGTTTATTCACCTGTGTCGTCATTTTTTTGTTTTTTATATCGGGGTTAATTTTTTCACCCTTTATTTCAGACGAGCTGTGGGTGTATTTTTATAAGTCCTATTTCGGTGGTATTTTATTGGGCATTTTTATTAAAAATTGGCTAGTCAAATAGGATGTAGTTCTATGCGGCATTCACTATAAGAAGGCGTGACATATGATCCCATACACTCTGAAGATGCCGAGCGATTTTTTGGATTATGAATGGGAGGTTGAGGCGAAGGGCTGTTTCTTTAATGCGTTTCTTCAAGAGGGTCAAAATGAATACCAGCTTCAATTTTATGACCCTACTCGGTTGGCGCAGGAAATTGCTGATGCTTTGGCTAAAGATACCTGCTTCTATGAGGAAAACTTAGTCGTCGTTCAAGTTGTGAATTTAAGAAGTATAGAAAATGCGGTACGAAAGCTTGTTGAAAAAAGGCTGATTAATTCGTTATCGGCACTTGTGAAGTGAGTGTTCACTATTATTGCGTGCGTACTAAATTTGCGGCTATGATCCTGTCATAACGTATAAGAATATCTCACAAGGATCGCGCATTGAACTCAAGCCATAAACCCCTGTCAAAGATAGTCGTAAGCCTGCTGTTAGCCACGCTGATCTCCTCTTGCGCCGAGCGACCTGTCGCAATCACCGCACCTGTGGTGGGGCCGCCGCCGAGCTCCTACATCTCGTTGAATAACAATCTGTTTATCAAAGTCCCTACCGATAATCTCCAGACCGAGAAATTTGGGGCTTATACCTTTGTCTTGATGCGCGCCAAGGATTTTAAGAGTTTAACCCGTGATCAAAAGAACCGCTTGCAGGTACTCACGGATGGGATTGAAGATCCTTTTGTGGTGGACTCCAATCAAGCGGCGGGGCGCAATAAGCCTGCGAATCTGAATTTGTTTTGTATTCCCAGTCGTCAGGACGGCAAGGAAGAAGATACTAAGGAGATGTTGAAGCGCTACAGTCGTGATGGTCGAGAACGGGCGATCAATATCGCGCGCTATGATTTTAAGTACGCCAATCTGATGCTGCAGAGTATCAGTCGTCATGTCTCGTCTGAGGTGATCAAGGATGCGATGCGTCTAAAGTCCGGTCCTTTTTTGGTGACGACGTTAAAACCGACCGGGCTGGGTGATCAAGATCCGATTTTGTTTGCTGACCTGTCAGATTCCACGTCGGAGACGATCAAGGGTTTGGTCGAGTCGTATCGTGCTTATATCTTTATAAACAACGCCAATATTGATCATAAAGACTATTTCATTTCCTTTATGACCAATGTGACTGCGGGGATGGAGCGACGGATTTTGACGCCGGATAGTTGGGTGTTGGCGGAGGGTTCGGGTGGGGTGCAAGGTGGGCGATAAGCCTTAGCCCACCTCATCACCCACGATATCGTATCCTATAACCAAGATTTATAGCGTTTAGCGCAAATTTCTCGGACGATCTCGTCTGGTCATTCATCGTGTTTTATAGAATCATAGTGCAAGACTATATATGACTAAATATCGAGCGAAGCCTCATGAATGCCACGACCCAACTTGCGACGTTGAAACCGCAGTCTGCACAAGCTGCCAAGCATAAAGATCCAAAACGTTATTTGTGGTTACTTAGCCCAGCGCTGCCACTGATTGGGCTCGCTGCCGCGACAGGCTACGCGATTGCCCCTAAAAAACTGCGTGTGATGGCCGCGCTCGGTCCAATCATGTTGCATGGCGTGATCCCCTTGATTGATAAGATGGTCGGTGCCGATGCTGAAAACCATCCCGAAGAAGCGATTAAACAGCTTGAGCAAGATCCGTATTACATGCGCATTGTCAAAGCGTATATTCCTTTGCAATATCTGACCACCATCGTCGGTGCTTATGCTGCCAGCCGTAAAGGCACGCCGTTCATCGACCAGATTGTGCTGGGCATGTCTGTGGGTGCGGTGAATGGTATCGCGCTGAATACGGCGCATGAACTGAGCCATAAATCTGAAAAGGTTTATCACTATTTATCCCACATGGCATTGTTGCCAACGGGTTATGTTCATTTCCGTATCGAACACCCTTATGGTCATCATAAACGTGTTGCAACCCCTGAAGATCCAGCATCGTCACAGATGGGTGAAAGCTTCTGGCAGTTCTGGCCACGGACCGTGGTTGGCAGCTTTAAATCAGCGATTGAAATCGAAACCACGCGTCTTAAGCGTCGTGGCAAAGGCTGGTGGTCTGTCGACAATGAGCTGTTGCAGGGCTGGGCGATGACGGCTGCATTTCATGCCACGATCATTGCCATGTTTGGTCGTCGGGCGATTCCTTTTATGGCAACCCAAGCGGTGTATGGCTTCACGTTGTTTGAGGTGATCAACTACCTTGAGCATTATGGTTTGAAGCGTCAAAAGCTGGACAATGGTAAGTATGAACGGACTATGCCTGAGCATAGCTGGAACAATAACAGCATGGTTACCAATTTGTTCCTCTATCAGTTGCAACGCCATTCGGATCACCATGCTTTTCCGACGCGTTCATTCCAGGCATTGCGCCATTTTGAAGATGTGCCTCAATTACCCGCAGGTTATGCGTCATTGCTATTACCCGCGATTATTCCGAGCTGGTGGTTTAAGCTGATGGACCAACAAGTTGTGGACAACTATAAAGGTGATTTGAATAAAGCCAACGTCCATCCCAAAGCCCGTGCGCGCTTATTTGCGAAATACGGTGTGGTGGATCAGCTATTGGAACAAAAAGCAGAAGATAAAGTCGAGTCATAATTGATCCGTGCTGTACCCTTAAAAATACCCACCGAAAAGGTGGGTATTTTTTTGTGTTTTAAAGGGTGCTTAACTTCGTAAGAGCCAGTGAAACTTAACGACATGCGTGTATGTAAAGAAGAGCGCTATTGAGTCATCCTCAAGGCTTCAGCAATATCTTCCCTTTGCGATTGACGCGATAGTTGGCGTTGACCGCGTCTTTAATCTGCTCGAATTTAAAAATCTCTTCGGCTTGTAAGGTGAGTTGACCTTTAGCAACGTATTGAACAATCGTGCTGACCACGCGCATTTTTTCAGTGTTGCTGAGCGCGGTGAAAATCTTGCCGCCCCAAAATCCTTTGACGGTGATATTTTTAAAGATGATCGGGCTGCTGCTCAGTTGCATCGGCTGACCTGACATTGCGCCATAGCTGATCAATTGGCTGTTTTCCGCCAGCAATGAGAGGAGATCTTGGCTGGACTCGCCGCCTACCGCGTCAATACCGACGATGAGCGGATGATCGGCGCTATAGGCTTTGACTGCCTTTTTCCAATCGGGGGTATCGGTTGCGATGACATACTTGGCACCGAGTTTTTTGAGCTCATCGATACTGGCCGCGCGGCGTACCAGATTGATCACGCTGAATCCTTGAATCTGTGAAATTTGCTCAATGAGTTTGCCCACGGCACCATTGGCGCCATTTTGAATGAGCCATTGCCCGGGTTGTACGTGTGCCAGTTCCAGTAATAATAAGGCGCTCATGGGCATCGCCAGTAACTGTGCTGCGGAGGTATTATCAATCAGATCGGGAAGGGGCACGACTGTGGCAGCGGTTGCAATAAAGTACTCTGCCCAAGTGCCTGTCGCTGAGGCCATGACTCGCTGTCCGACTTGCAGGTGTTTCACGTCACTGCCGATGGCATCAATAATGCCCACGGCTTCAGTACCCGCTTGAGCAGGCAGTGCGGGTTTAAATCCGTACTTTCCCGATATGGTAACTAAGTCGTGGTTGTGGATGGTGGCGAGTAAGGTTTTGATGCGGACTTCGTGATCTTTGGGTTCGGGTGTCGCGATATCGGAGAGTTCTAGGACTTCGTTGGGTTTGCCAAATGTGGCGTAGGTGATTGCACGCATAATCATAATCCTTTGTGATACGGGTCTAACGCGATGATCTATCTTACAAGGATAGATGCTCAGGATTGTTTTGAATGGGTGTCTATAGTGAGGGGTGTTGTGCGACCTGTAAAATGATCATTGTGCATGGTTGGTTATGCAGTAGACTCATGGATGGTGTGAGGGGGGCTGGCAAAGGTGGGATGGAGTGAAACAAATCCTATTAGTGGCTCAATTGTTTTAAGCTGGAGATATGGTCTGGCACAAAAGAAAGTTTATCGATTAGATCATTGGTATGATGAAGATGATGATAGAACTTTTAAGAGCCTCGCCATTTTTAGTTCTAAAAAGAAGGCTTTATCTCTGAGGCGAATTTGGATGATTTCTGGAAAGAATAATGTAATGAGATGTCATGATTTGACATTTTTATATGAGTAAACTTAGCGTGTAGTGAGCCTAAGTATATTGTATCTATGTTCCCCTGAGCATTCCTGCTAATCGCGTAAGTACCGTGTCCCTCTACCATTTTTGAGAAAATTACAAAAGGAAATTTGGCATGTCTGATTTAATCCTCACGACCTTCGACTGGGTTCCCGAGATGCCACGTGGCTTTGTGCGGGATATCCGCGTGCGTTGGGCGCTGGAAGAGGCGGGGCTGCCGTATTCGGTGAAGGGCGTACCGTTTCAAGAGCGCACCGCAGCGCATTTTGCCCATCAGCCGTTTGGGCAAGTGCCGTGGTTGACGGATGGCGATCTCTCAATCTTTGAGAGCGGGGCGATCCTGCTGCATATCGGTGAACTCAGCGCCAAGCTGCTACCGACCGATCGCCGCGCGCGCATTGAGGTGCTGGAGTGGCTGTTTGCGGCACTGAATTCGGTGGAGATGGCGAGCCTGCCGTGGTCGATCTTTAAGTTTGATGGTGCGCCGTTTGAGACGCCTGAGCGGGTGCGGCTACAGGCTTTTTTGAGTATGCGCTTGCAGCATATGGAGTCGGTGCTGGCCGATCGTGAGTGGCTGACAGGGTCTTTTTCGATCGCGGATATCCTGATGGCGGATGTGCTGCGTTTGATTGAGCGGCTGGGCGGCCTCAGCGAATATCCCGCTTGCCGTGCCTATGTTGCGCGCGCGGTCGCCCGTCCTGCTTTCCAAAAAGCCCATGCCGATCAGATGGCGTTCTTTGCGGCGGCGGATTGAGGCGTACTGTGATCAGTGATGTGCATGGTATGAGCCATACGTTCGTTTGAGGGAACCGATATTTTTTAAGGATGAAACTTATGTTGTCAGCAGTAGAGCAAATCAAGGCATGGATGCAGGTCAATGCGCCAGAGATTCTGACGAATTTGAACCCGCCTGCGCATGCGGCGGATATTGTGCAGGTTGAGCAAGAGATCGGGCTTTCTTTTCCAGAAGATTTTAAGCAGTTTTTAGCGCTGCACGACGGAGAGCGCGATGAGCTGCATGCTTTTTTGGCTGATTTTAATCGGCTGCTGTCCTGTCAGGAGATTGTGAGTCAATATCAATTAATGCAAGACATCGGCAAACAACTCTATAGCCCTGAGATGGAGACCTTGGCGTGTTGGCAGGAGCAGACCAGAGATGGGATTATCTTTATCAAAGGCAGTGTCCAGCCCCTGACGTTGCATCCCAAATGGATTCCGTTTACCGAGATGAACGGCGATGTTTTTCGCTATTTTGATTATGACCCTGCACCGGGCGGGGTGATGGGGCAGGTGATCGAGGTCGATCCTGAAGGGTGTAGTTGGCAGGTGCTTGCGGATAGTTTTGAGGATCTACTCGATCAATATGCTTTGGCATTGGCGCAGGGCAAGTATGCGGTTGATCTGGAGGTGGATGACTGCTGTCTGGTGTCTCGTGCACCCGAGTCAGTGATGGATTGGGGCGTGCCTGCATGGCTTGCAAGTTCCAGTTAAGGTCAAAGATTTGACGAAGTGCGGTCATCCGTGGCGCTGCTTGGGAGGCATCTTTGGTCAAAAAAGATGCCTTTGCGGCGCATGTCAATTCAAGCGGGCGCTATCAGACGCGTTTGCAAACGTGCTGACAAAGCACAATCACGCCTCGAAGTAACGCGCCGATAAATCCGAGACTGAACAAGAAAGCGCCTAAAAGCAGCCATTCCAGACCCTCTAGCACGATGTCTGTCTCATCCATGCTTGTCGTAGCTCCCATATAACGCAGCAAGCTCAATATCCCCGCCCACATCAGCGGGGCAGATATCCGCCAATACCACTGCTTGCCTGTGATCATGCGCCATGTTGAAAATAACAAGACGCCAATCAGGGTTATGAACACGATGGCGATATTGAACAACTCTATTGGCGTCCAGCCAGTTTCGGTATACATACGGTTTTTACTCCACCTACTCAACATGGGATCAATGACCGATGCGGTCATGCTTGAGTGTTTTATGGTGAGCCAGCTTGATGGCGTTAAGATGGGGTCAATATGGGGATTGGGTGAATTTTTTAAGAGATAGTTGCCTTTAATGCGATACGCTTTTTGAAAAAATATTGATAATCAGTACACCTGCAATAATAAACCCGATCCCAATCATCGCAGGCACATCGAGACTTTGCTTAAAGTAAAGCCAACTGATCAGCGAGATGAGTACGATGCCGACCCCTGACCAGATGGCGTAGGCAATGCCTGTCGGTAGGGTCTTTAAGGTCAGTGCCAAAAAGTAAAAGGTAATGGCATACCCCGCGATAGTGAGTAAGGAGGGGGTGAGTTTGGTAAAGCTATCGGATGCTTTAAGTGCAGTTGTTGCCAGTACTTCAAAAATAATCGCGATGGATAAATAGACATAAACCATGATGATCTCGAAGGTGATAAGTATCGTGGCAAGGATCATGGCAGATTGTTTTTTTTTATGTCAGCATGGTTTCAGGTGGATTAACAAATCGATAACGTTTGGCGGTTGGTCTAAGCGATCAAATCTTTTCAAGAAAATTACCTACCAAAGAGTAAAAAATAATGCGGTCACATCTTGACCTTAATTAATTAATCAGACATGATTGATTAATTAAATGTTCATTGATGAAGTCTGCCATGTTGATCCAACAATCGCGCTTTTTATTGCCCAGCTTGATCGTGGGTTTGTCCCTTCTCGTCAGCAGTTGTGGCAAGTCCGAACAGCCCGCTGCGGCCCCTGATGCCAAAGCTGTCGTGATCACAGCCAAGCTGCTACCCGATACCTTGATGACCGAACTGCCCGGTCGTATGGAAGCGTATCGGCGTGCGGAAGTCCGTGCGCGGGCGGCGGGTGTAGTGATCGAGCAGCGCTATAAAGAAGGGCAGGAAGTGCGGGCGGGAGATGTGCTGTTTCGCATCGATCCCCTGCCACTGCGCGCGGCGCTGACCGTCGCCAAGAGTGCGGTGGCACGGGCGCAGGTGGAGTATGGCGTCGCGAGTGATAAGGTCGAGCGCTATAAGCTGCTGCGCGCAGGGCAGTCGATCAGTGAGCGTGATTTTACCGAGGCAAAAGCCGATCAGGGGCGAATGCTTGCCGCGCTCAACGCTGCGAAGGCGGAGTTACAGCAAGCCAATTTAAACTTAAGTTATGCCGATGTCGTGGCGCCAATCGCTGGCCGTGCGCGACGCGCGCTGGTGACTGAAGGGGCGCTGGTGGGGCTGGATAATAGCTCGACACCACTGACCAACATCGAGCAGATCGATCCGATCTATGTCAATTTCTCACGACCTGCGGCGGAGGTTTTTGCGATTCAGCAAGCGATCCGTAAGGGTAAGCTGCAAAGCAAAGGGAGTGCGGATGCAAGCATCGTTCATCTCATCCTGCCTGATGGTTCTGTCTATGAGCATACGGGACAGTTGTCGTTTAGTGATCTTGCGGTCGATCCAAATACCGATAGCGTGGCGATGCGTGCGTTGTTCCCCAATCGTGATCGCGTGCTGCTACCTGGTGGGATTGCTCAAGTACGGATGATCAGTGCGGTCAGTCCAAACACGGTGCGTATCCCGCGCGAGGCACTACTGCGCACGGGTCAGACGGCGGTGGTGCGGATTGTGAATGGTCAGCAGAAGGTCGAGGAGCGGGTGGTCAAAGCCGACATCATGCAAGGGCGGGATTGGCTGGTGACGGAAGGCTTGAAAGGCGGTGAGCGGATCATCGCGGAGAGTGTCGCGCAGTATGCGGTGGGTCAGAAGGTGCACGTGGAAGAGCGCGCTGTGCCAGCCACCATTGCAGCATCTGCTCCAGCCGCCACACCTGTAACCGCTCAAGCTGGGAGCCACTAAATCATGGCGCGTTTTTTTATTGATCGACCGATCTTTGCATGGGTGATTTCCCTGCTGATTCTGCTGGCGGGGATCTTGGCGATTCAGAAGCTGCCGATTGCGCAGTATCCTGATATCGCGCCGCCCGTGGTCAATGTCACGGCCAGCTATCCCGGTGCGTCGGCGAAGGTGGTGGAGGATTCGGTGACGGCGCTCATTGATCGCGAGATGAATGGTGCGCCGGGGCTGATGTATGTCTCGGCCAGCAGTAGCAGTGGTTATGCCAGTATCAATCTGACCTTTAAGCAAGGCGTGAATATTGATTTGGCGGCGGTGGAGGTACAGAACCGTTTAAAGGCGGTGGAGCCACGCTTGCCTGAGGCGGTGCGTCAGAATGGGATACAGGTTGAGAAGGCGGGTGAAAATATTCAGGCGGTGGTGTCCTTAAGTTCGACTGATCCAAGCATCGATGAGGTCAAACTCGGTGAGATCGCGTCGACCAATGTCACGCAAGTGTTAAAGCGGGTGCCGGGTGTGGGGAAGGTCACGGTTTGGGGCGCGGAGCATGCGATGCGCATCTGGCCAGATCCGCAGAAACTCACGGCGCTGAATCTGACCACGGCAGATATTGCGTCCAAAGTGCGCAGCTATAACAGCCGTGTGGTGGTCGGTGAGCTGGGTAATCTCAATGTGCCGAACTCCGCGCCGATCAGTGCCAATATCGTCTCGGATAAGCAGCTCACCACGCCTGAGGAGTTTGGCAATATACCGCTGCGTACCGCCGCCGATGGTTCAGCGATCCGTCTCAAAGATGTGGCACGGGTGGAACTGGGTGCCAATGACTATAGCTTTACCTCGCGTGTCGATGGCAAGCCTGCGACGGCGCTCGGTATCAAGCTGAGCCCCAGTGCCAACGCGGTGGCGGTGGTCAAAGAAATTCGCCGCGTGATGGACAAGCAAGCCAAGCTGTTCCCTGCGGGTGTCGAGTATCAACTGCCATATGAGACGTCGAGCTTTGTCGAGATTTCGATTCAGAAAGTCATCATGACGCTGCTTGAGGCCATCGCATTGGTGTTTGTGGTAATGTATCTGTTTATGCAGAACTTCCGTGCAACCCTGATTCCGACCTTGGTGGTGCCGATTGCGCTGGCGGGGACTTTTGCGGTGATGCAGGTGCTCGGCTATTCGATCAACGTGCTCAGTATGTTTGGTATGGTGCTGGCGATCGGGATTTTGGTCGATGATGCGATCGTGGTGGTGGAGAATGTCGAGCGCATCATTACTGAAGAAGGCAAGTCGCCGTATGAGGCGACGGTCAAGGCGATGAGTCAGATCAGTGGTGCGATTGTCGGGATTACCGTGGTGTTGATTACGGTGTTTATTCCGATGGCGTTCTTCAGCGGGGCGGTGGGCAATATCTATCGACAGTTCTCGGTGGCGCTGGCGGTGTCGATTGCCTTCTCGGCGTTCTTGGCCCTGTCGCTGACCCCTGCGCTGTGTGTGACGCTGCTGAAACCGATTGCGAACCATGGCGAACGTAAAGGCTTCTTTGGCTGGTTTAATCGCAAGGTCAACAGCATCACCAACAGCTTCCATGGCACGGTGGGCAAGATCTTAGGTCGTCCGCTGCGCTGGATGTTGGTCTATGGGGCGATTGTGGCAGTCGTGGCGTTCTTGTTCCTGCGTCTGCCGACTGCGTTCCTGCCCGCAGAGGATCAGGGCAATTTCATGGTCATGGTTACTGAGCCGCAAGGTGCGACCATGGTCGAGACCCAAGCGACATTGAAGCAAGTGGATCAATATCTGCGTGAGCATGAGCCGGTGGCGCACGCCTTTGCGCTGGGTGGTTTTAATTTCTTTGGTTCAGGTCCGAGTATGGGCATGATCTTTGTGACCTTGAAACCGTGGAGCGAGCGCGCCGCAAGCGATCAGCATGTGCAGGCTGTGGTTGATCGGGTAAATGCCCAATTTGCAGGGCGTGCCGATCACAGTGTCTATGCCATGAACAGTCCCGCACTGCCGGAACTGGGCAATGCCAGTGGCTTTGATCTGCGCTTTCAAGATCGTAGCGGCGCAGGCTATCCGTCGATGGTGGCGGCCCGTGATCAATTGCTTAAGCTTGCGAGCGAAGATCCACACTTGAAGAATGTCATGTTTGCGGGCTCAGCGGATACGCCGCAGATCAACCTGACGATAGATCGCGATAAAGCGGAGATGCTGGGGGTCAGTGTCGAGGCGACCAACAGTACGCTGGCGACCATGTTTGGCTCCGACTATGTTGGTGACTTTATGCTGGGTAATCAGACCCGTAAGGTGATGATCCAAGCCGATGGCAAGAATCGCGTTTCGATTGAGGACATCGGCAATCTGCGCGTCAAGAACGAGCGCGGTGAGATGGTGGCGCTGTCGGCCTTCACGACCGCTGAGTGGCGTGTGGGGCCGCCGCAGTTGGATCGCTACAACGGCTATCCCTCTTTCTCGATCAATGGTGAGGCCGCGCCGGGAGCCAGTAGTGGCGCAGCGATGCTGAGTATGGAGCGCTTGATGGGCAAGCTACCTGCTGGATTTGATTTTGATTGGACGGGGCAGTCCTATGAGGAGCGACTATCGGGTTCGCAAGCGCCGATACTGTATGCCTTGACGATCGTGATTGTGTTCTTGGCCTTGGCGGCGCTGTATGAGAGCTGGTCGATTCCGGTGTCGGTGCTGCTGGTGGTGCCGCTGGGTGTCATTGGTGCTGTGTTGGCGACCTCGCTGCGCGGTATGCCCAATGACATCTACTTCAAAGTCGGTTTGATTACCACAGTCGGCCTGTCGGCAAAAAACGCGATCTTGATCGTCGAGGTGGCAAAAGATCTATACTATGAGGGGATGGATCTGCTGGATGCGACACTGGAAGCGGCGCGCTTACGTTTGCGTCCGATCGTGATGACGTCACTGGCCTTCGGGATCGGTGTCGTCCCGCTGGTTCTCGCATCGGGGGCGTCTTCGGGTGCGCAGACCGCGATTGGCACGGCAGTGCTGGGTGGGATCATCACCGCGACACTGCTGGCAGTTTTCTTGGTGCCGTTGTTCTTTTTCTTAATCGGGCGATTCTTGAAACGTCCTGCGCAACTGGAAGACAGTATCGATCCATAAGCCCAGCCAAGATGACCCTTGCCGGTGTCGTTTAGACATACCGTGCAAGGGTTCATTTTTAGCCAGATCTTTTAAGGAATCAGTATGGCCAGAAAGACCAAAGAAGATGCGGACCTGACGCGGCAAGCGATTTTGGATGCCGCCGAGCAAGTGTTCTTAGAGCATGGCGTGACCAATGCCTCGATGGCGGCGATAGCGGATCGCGCACAGATTTCGCGCGGTGCAGTCTATGGTCACTATAAAAATAAAATGGAAGTGGCGCTGGCGATGTGTACCCGTGGATTTCGTGAAATGGCGACGTGGGAGATTGCGGCTCATGGGGAGGTGAGTGACGTGCTGTTGAGTGCGGCGATGGACTATCTCCAGCGCGGACTGAATCAGGGACGCCTAGAGCGGGTACTCGATATTTTGTATTTAAAGTGCGAGCAGACCAAGGAGCATGAGCCGCTATTAAGATGGCGCGGGGTTTTTGAGAAGCTGGTTTTACATACCATTCGGCGGATCGTAAAAAAAGGATGGGAGCGGGGCGAAGTGCCCCAGTCTTTGCACCTAGAGTCTGCGATTTGGTTCTTATATACCGTGTTGGATGGGGTTTATGTTGGGCAAATCTGGGGGCATGCGGAGACCGAGATCAATTGGGACAAAGTCAGGATGCTGCTGAAAACCGGCATTTCGACACTGCACTACAGTCCGGCGTTGCGATTGGCGGGATAACTGGCTGACTGATGCGTTGAGCTGGGTATTTCAAGGGCAAGTTTTTGAGGCACGAGGCGCTGCGGGCTTGGTTTTGATATGTTATCCCATGTTGTGAACTGCTATGATCGAGTGAATGCGTCGCCGTGCTTGGCAGGATTTTTGTTGAGGAGCATATAGGACTTATGGGATTAATTTCATTTTTCCGCAGTCACAATGCGGTCTAGGCTAGCTAAGCCCAAGTTAAGGAATAATCATGGAAGAAGTGAAGGTCCTTTTATATAGTGCACCGATCAATAATGCGGTAGTCAAGTTTCCCGCTCGGCGCTACCCGGGTATGCTTGTTCAAGGAGACACCTTTGGCGGTCTGCTCGCTAATAGTGAAACGATCCATAAGCTCGCTCTAGAGACAGGACATGCAGCGTTAATCGACGAGACTGAAGGTTTGCGTGACCACTTAAAAGAAATGTATGACTGGTATTTATTCCATATTAAAGATTTGGAGTTTTAAGCGTGCAGGGCTTCTTTGGGGTCATCTGCGTCTTCACAGCGATACTTATCCAGTCAGCCACTGCCTGCGAAATCCTCGTGCCGCAATTTCATTATCGCTATGACGCTGGCAGCCACAAAACCTATGCCAGCAATGACTATAGCGAGCTGGAAATCCCACTTAAGTCTGACTACAAAGAAATCGTCCAGCCGCAAGGCGAAGGGCGAGTGCTGCGCTTTGCTTCGGACGGCGTGCATGCCTATTTTTTTGAAAAACCAATCATCGGGGCGAAAGACTACGCGACGCTTACCCCCATCCAGAACGACACGCTGGCGGAGAGCCGTCGCTATGGCTGGCGCTACTATGAGGATCGCACGGCCTTCTATGCCGCCGAAGACACTGGCAGTCAGGTGCTGCTACATCGGCTGGCAGAGCGTAAGTCAGATGCGTATCGCTTTGAGCTGTTGTCCGAGCGGCGCTTGGCGCAAGGCATCTTGGTGGTGGGCGATAGCGCCTATGCCGAGCAGCAGAAACTGCCCTTCAAGGGTCGCTTGTTTAAAACCCAGCGTGTGCAGGATGATTTTTACGTGGTGTCGGATGGCCATGCGACCTACTCCCCAGTGCCTTTGGCGCATAACGATGTGGACGAGTGGCAGACGTGGTATGGCGAGTTGGGCTGGGTGAAGCTGGCCAACATCGCGCCACTTAAGATCATCGGCAGCATTGAAAATGCTCGACGTGAGTGCGGGGCGACCCAGTATCTGTATGATGTGATCTATGAAGTTCGCGGTCTGCTTGCGGTCAATCAAGGGGTGACCAATATCCCGAGTAGTCCTGTGCGTTCTGTTGTAAGCGGGTCCTCACTGTCGCCATCTGATCCATCTGCGGAACGGGATGCGTTGGTGAAGGCGTTTACGCCGTATTTGTTTCGCTATCGTCTGATCCCGACGCTGATGGCGGGAAAGGCGGATATCCCCGTACGTCTTGATGCCCCCAGCAGTCTCTACTCGGAGCGCTATCAGTTGTTTTTGGGTGGGCATGAGTATGCGCTGGCGCGCTATTAAGGCGGGAGGTTAGGCTGGCGGCTTCACGCGATCGACAGGTTATTTCATGGTATTTTTTTTAAAATTGAGCAGGTAGTGCATGGCGATCGAAAAGCGACTTTGGTCACTGGTGTCGGATGAGCAAATCTCCGTGCCTGCGATTCGGGCGATGCATTTGCCGATGCGTGCCAATCTACTTTTTCCTGACCGCTATGAGGCGGGGACTTCCTTCGCCAGTCACCACTATGTCCCGCACATGACCTATGTGCTTGAGGGGACGTGTCAATTTATATTGGGTGAGGAAGCAGAAGCGTTGGTTTTAAGCGCTGGGGAGTTTGCGGAAATCACGCCGGGCTATTTTGATTTTAATGTACTGGGTGATGCGCGAGTCCGCTTGGTCAAGGTGATTAAAGTCACGCCTGTGTGATGGTCCGCAGATGCGTCGTCTCGTTGAGTCTTTTCGCTTAGAAACGTGTCCTAGAATTCCCGTCTAAAAATCGCATCGCAACTTTGCTGCGCAATGACTCTTGACGCCATCGTTTAGTCAACATCAAATCCGCATGCCTTGCCCTGATTTTTTTAAACAAAAATTGAATCAAATGGTCAAACTGGGCTTGTTTTTTGGACAGTCTCAATGCACTGTTAGTGGGGGTAATTTGATGTACTGAGGATCGCCGCAATGTTGCTCTAGCAGGTCATGGGGGGAGCGGGTGGATATCGGTGTGATTGCAAATAAAACGCTAAATAAAACGAGAGAGTCCGATGTTAAATCTAAGAAATATGTCGTTGCTGCTGAGCGCGATGCTGTTGGTCGGGTGCGGAGGCGGAGGCGGAGGGGGCAGTGCGCCGCCGTCGTCTTTGGTCCCACCCACCACGCCGCCTATTATTAATCCGCCAGTCGTCAATCCACCCGTTGTACCAGTCGTACTTCCCGGACTGTATATCAGTGAGGTGGCGGGCAACTTTAGGCAGGATAAGGACTATGATGCGCACACGACCAAAAACAGTGTGGCGTGGGTCGAGCTGTACAATCGGCAAGATGTGGCAATCAATCTGAAGGATTATTTGCTGCGTACGGGCGGGCTGAAAGCCAGTGATCCGTCGCAAATTAACCCTGTGGTGGATTTTGCGTTGCCCAATGTGGTGATACCGGCCAATGGCTACGTGGCGATTGCCGGCAAGAAGTCGTCTGAACTGCGCGATTCAACGGTCCTTGATGTGAGTAAGGTGATTTATATCAAGGATGCTACTAATACCTATTTGCCGTATTGGGCGAACGATGCGGGCTTTATTGAGCTGCAAGCGGTGAAGACCGCCACGATTGCGGCAAAGACGGTGGATTTTGTACGTTTTGGCTCGAGCAGCATCGCGCCGCTGACTGCGGAGGCGTGGACGGGCAGTAATGTCGCGGCCTTTGCGCTACCTGCCGCTGATTATGTGGGCAGTCAGTCGCTGGATCCGCTGGATAGCCATGATCAGTCGATAGTGCGACTGAGCAAGTCGTTTACGACGTCAAAGACACTCAACGATTGGACGCTGGTGAAGTTCCCGACGTCGGGTGGCCCCAATGATGTGGCCGCCAATGCCGTCGACAGTGATCACGATGGCATCCCTGACTCGGCTAAAGTGGCAGGCGGTACATTCGCAGGACTAGATCTGTATGCGATGGGCGCGCGTCCCGGACGCAAGGATATGTTTATTCAGGTCGACCATCTGGCGGCCAATCCTGTGACGAAGGAACAAGAGATCGTGACTGTGCCTGCTGATGCGGCCTTGCGCAAAATCGTCGATGCCTTCACACCGCACGCGATTGCGACGCATTTTGATGCGGGGACGCTGTATTCTGGCGTGCAGGATCCGACGCGATACAATCTGGATGGCCTGAGTCATGCGCGTCCGTTTTCGGTGTGTACCCAAGCCATCGAGGTTGCTGCGAGTTGTCGCTCGCTTCTGAGCTATTACACCCAGCATGTCGATCCAAGGCGGCGCGGGGTGTTTCGTTATGCGTTGTTTGGCTCGTCGTTTGAGAATGATGGCAGTAGCGGATTAACCGGCTTTGCAGAGTTACCCGGCAATAAGTTACTGGTGACCTTGCATGGTGTTCTGGCTCCGTCGTTGGGTGCGATGGGGCTACAGATGCGCACCAATTTTCAAGCCAGCACGCTGATGCATGAGATCGGGCATACCTTGGGTTTAAAGCATGGCGGTGATGACTATTACCTCAATTACAAACCCAATTATCTGAGTGTGATGAACTATCTCTATTCATTCTCGGGTGTGCCGACCTCTGGCACCAACAGTGATGCGATCGAGCGTTATTATCAAGATCGTAACTATCTGGGCAGCGGTGTCGAGGTGCCGAATACCTTGGTGCCCAATACCCGCTATAGCCCAAAGTCTTATCCTGATTCTGCGCTACCCAATGGTCCGACGACCGATACCTTTAAAGTTGATTACTCAAATGGCACGGGCGCCAGTCTCGATGAAAACGCATTGATCGAATCAGCTTATATTGGTCGCGGTGCAGGCAGTAGCGCAGCGGTGTTTGGCGACTGGAACTATGATGGGGTGCTGAAAGCTGGCGCATATCAGTTTTCACTGACCGGTCAGACGGATGAATTTGGGCGTCCAATGTATACGGTGCTGCGTGACTTTAATGACTGGGCTTATATCGCGTTGGTGACGGGTCGCAACTATAACTTGGCTGGGATCGGCGAAAGTTTTGGGGTCAGTCGCGATCAGGCGAGATTGCTCAAGCGCAGTATCATTCAACTGGAAGACCGTCTGCCTGCGCAGGTGTTGCAGCGCTTCCAGCGCGCCAGTGCTCAGTAAGAAAAGTTAAGTGCGATCGTGCGGCACGCAACGCACTAAAAGAACGTCATCCTCGGGTGGCGTTTTTTATTTTTATTTTTTCCAAATGGTAAAGTTGGCTTAAGTATTGCTACATTGCTATCTAGAATTAATCCGAGTGGTTATTTCTACTATTAACGAACCGCTATAAAGGGAAGGATAAGAATATGCAGAATCTAATGAAAATATCGCCGCTCGTCATCGCGATAGTGTTAGTGGGGTGTGGGGAAGGTGGTGATAGCGCAGCAATCTCATCGGTGGTCGCGCCCAGTGCGGCTAAACAGGCGGGGACATATCTTGCGCCCAAAGCCGCTGTCGCACCAGCACCCGTTGTTGTACCCGCAGGTCTGTATATCAGTGAAGTGGCTGGGAACTTTCGTAAGGATAAGGATTACGATGCCGCAACCTCGGCCAACAGCGTGGCGTGGGTGGAGTTGTATAACAAGCAAAACGTCGCGGTGAATCTCAAAGATTATGTGTTGCGCACCGGCGGACTGAAAGTCAGTGATCCGACTTCAATTACGGCATCGGTGAATTTTGCACTGCCTAATGTGGTGATCCCCGCCAATGGCTATGTGGTGATCGCGGGCAAGAAATCGAATCAACTGATCAACTCGACCGTCAATGATGCAAGCAAAGTAATTTATATCAAGGATGCCACAAATACCTATTTGCCGTATTGGGCGAACAGTGGCGGTTTTATCGAGTTGCAGTCAGCTAAGACCACAACCGTTGCCGCCAAGACGGTGGATTTTGTGCGTTTTGGCACTAGTGCCACGGCACCGCTGACAGCGACGGCTTGGGTGGGTACCAATGTGCCAGCCTTTGCGACCCCAGCCGCTGATTATGTTGGTAGTCAATCGCTTGATCCGCTGGATACGCATGATCAATCGATCGTGCGTCTGACCAATGCCTTCGCGGCATCAAAGACCAACGCTGATTGGACACTGGTGAGTTTCCCGACGTCTGGTGGCCCCAATGACGTGGCGGGAAATGCGGTGTCAACCGATGGCGATGGCATACCTGATTCAGCCAAAGTGGTGGGCGGTACGTTTGGTGGCTTGGATCTCTATACCATGGGTGCGCGACCAGGACGCAAGGATATGTTTGTCCAAGTCGACTATATGGCGGCAAATCCTGACACCGGTGCGCAGGAACTTGCGATTCTGCCAGTAGAGGCGGCACTGACCAAGATGGTTGATGCCTTCACACCGCACCAGATCGCGGTGCATTTTGATGCGGGTAGCTTGTACTCGGCCAATGTGAATAATGCGCGTTACAACTTGGAAAACAAGACTCACCAACGGACGTACTCGAAGTGTACGCAAGTATCGGTGCCAAATGCAGGCTGTAATACCCTCATTGCTTCCTATACAAAAAATGTTGACCCGCGCCGTCGTGCGCTGTTCCGCTATGCTTTCTTTGCCTCATCGGTTGCTGCAGATGGCAGCTCATCTTCCTCAGGGGTTTCCGAATTACCGGGTAACAAAGTTTTGGTGACTTTGCATGGTTTCTTGTCCGAGCCGTTGGGTGACGCTGGTCAACAGATGCGCACCAACTTTCAAGCAGGCACACTCATGCATGAGTTGGGGCATAGTTTGAGCCTGCGTCATGGTGGGGAGAGTTTTTACATCAATTACAAACCCAACTATGTCAGTATCATGAACTATCTCTATCAGTTGTCGGGTCTGCCCACCACAGGCACCAATGGCGATGCGATTGAGCGCTTTTATTTGAATAGCAACTACAATGGTTTGGCGGTACCAGACAACCGTCATCCTAATACGCAATTTAACGCGAGTAGCTATCCTTATTCTGCACTGCCGAATGGACCGACGACCAATACCTTCAGGATTGATTACTCAGATGGTACCAGTACCGATATGGATGAGAATGCACTCAATGAGGGTACATATATCGGACGTGGGGCCGGTGTCGGTGTGACGGCCTTCGGCGACTGGAACGTGGATGGGGTCCGACAAGCCGCAGCCTATCAACACTCACTGACAGGCCAGCAAGATGACTTTGGACGTACAATCTATGCAGTGCTACACGACTATAATGACTGGGCACATCTGGCTTTGGTGACAGGTAAGAACTATAACTTGGTCGGGATCGACCAAAGCTATGGTATCGGCGGCACCAAGCCAGTCTTGATCAAGACCAGTCGTGTGCAAAGCGAAGATGCGCCTTCTGCGCAAGTGCTCGAGCACTTCAAGCAGATCAGTCGCAAATAAGGTCGTCTATACGGAGCATCAGTATCATGTCTTATCGTGCGTTGTCGTTGTTTACTGCGGTGTTGTTCTTCGTGTGTGAATCATCGTATGCGGCATTGCACGTTGAGGGCGTAGCGCCTGATACGGGCGATGTGCAAAGTAGTCAACCTGAAGCGTTGGTCAAACGCTTTAAGGTGAGTTCAACGGGGGGGTTACAGTTCAAACTGGATCGTCGTGCGGTGACGGTCACCCCGTGGCCGCAGCAACTCCCCAAACGTCTAGCACCGCAGTATGTGCACGCTCAGATGATCGTGCATCCTGCGGGGCCGATACAGGTCATCAGTTTTCGCAAGCCGAAGGACAGTACACCGTGGCTACTACTGACCGCCAATGGTGGACAGCGCAGTCAGCTGTTGCCCGATCAAGTGGTGGGCAAGATCAACGTGGGCTTTGTTTATCTACTTCAGCACAATGAGCCGCTGCGGGTTGATATCAATCAAGCTGTGATTTTGCGTGATGATCAGACGCAAGTCTGCTGGCAGTTTGTGCTCTTGGGCACAACTGTGCCGAAGCGTAGCCCTGTCACAGAGTCCGAGCCACGGGCGGATTGGGCAATGCAGCGGCTTGATGGGTGTCCGAGTTAATCCGTTTTTGCATATATCTTGTGCAGAATAAATTGATGTAAGCAATTATTTAATTTTAACCATATGGTTAAAATTAAGGCTAGTATCGAAGAGCAACTCTCCCCCTAGTTGTTATGAGGATTGATCTATGCAAGAACTTACTGTGTATGAAGTTGAAGCGGTCTCTGGTGCTAATTTTGGCACGTGGGCTGGCGGACTGGTCGGCGGTTTGATCGGTGCAACAGTCGGTGGTACGGTACTCGGCACGATTGGCGGCGTCCTCGGATCGGTGGTGCCAGTCCTTGGCACGGGTGTCGGCTCAACCATCGGTGCAACGATAGGCACAACCGTGGGCGGTATCGTCGGTGCCTATGATGGCAGCAAAATCGGCGAGGCGATTGAGTCGGCGTTAGGCTTTAAATTTTAATCACATCTCCACCATCCATGTCGATCTTGATGGCATAAAAAACACCCCTTGCTCGCAAGGGGTGTTTTTTTATGGGATGGGGATACTTGCTGCTACGGCGTGATCAATGATGAAGCCGTGCGAGTGTGCTGGATGATGCTATTTCTTTACACCCATCAACAATGAAGGCGCATGCTTCTGACAGAAATCGAGATAGGTACGGATAATGGTCGAGGGGTGTTTGTGGGACGGGTAGATGAGATTGATTTCTTGCGCGGGCAGCGGATCGAGGACCGTGCATAAATTGCCGTTGGCGATTTCATCGATAGTCAAAAATGGCGGCAGTTCGGCGATCACCGAGCCTATGAGGACCAGTTTCTTCAGGTGCAGATAGTCATTGGTGCTAAAGACGATATTGGGATAAATCTTTTGTCCTTGGAGCATCCAGAAATTATTGGGATTACTGGTGTCTGAAGACCAGACCGCACAGGGAAAGCGATGTAGATCCTCTGTGGTTAGGATAGGGCCATGCTTTGCCAGCAAGGCTGGCGCAGCAACCAACTGATGCTGGTAATTGAGGAGATGCCGCGCAACCATCGACTCATCGACGATGGGGCCGATGCGTAGGGCAACGTCAATGCCATCGTGGATTAAATCAACCCGCCGCTCTGTCGAATAGACACTGAGAATAATGTCTGGATATTGGGTTTGAAAGGCATGCAATAGATCCCACCATGGCTCAAATGAGGGCGGGATCGATATTCTGAGACGACCTTTGAGCAGTGCCTGATCATGATGGATGTTTTTTTCGGCATCCAACAAAATTTCTAGCCCACGACTGCCATATTCATACAGTCTAGAACCCACCTCCGTCAGCTCGATACCCTTTGCCGAGCGCTCAATGAGTTGCAAGTTGAGTTCCTGCTCTAACTTTCTGATTTTTCGACTTAAGGTGGCCAGCGGTATATCCGCTTGTTCTGCGGCAGCCGTTAAACTGCGCGATTTCACTGCGGACAAAAACATGGCCATGGCATTGAGATCAATCATCTAGCATCTCATTTTTGATAGGATTACTCTCAATTTTGTGGATTCTCTACCAAAAATAATATGGGTAAATTGTAGTTACGGGCAGCAAGCCCCAAACCTGAATTTATTTTGGAGAACAAATCATGAAAGCATATGTCATTAAACAAGCGGGTGGCCCAGAAGTGCTTCAGTTGCAGGATATCCCTTCAGTTGCACCAAAGCACAATGAAGTGCGTATCCGTGTACAGGCCTTTGGTTTGAACCGCGCTGAAGCCTATCGCCGCGCTGGCAAAATGGGACCTGTCGATGGCGTGGTTGTGCCGGGGATTGAGGCTGTAGGCGAGGTGATCGAAGATCCTGCTGGGGTATTTCAGATGGGTCAGAAAGTGGCGACGGTCATGGGTGGATTGCAATTTAGCCGTCACGGCAGCTATGCCGAAGAGGTGACCGTCTTGCGCAGCAATGTTATTGCTCTAGGTGAATCCAAACTGTCATGGACGGAGCTCGCATCACTGCCTGAAGCTTACCTGACGATCTGGGGTGCGCTAACTAAAAGTCTGAACATTAAAGAAGGTCAAACCATCCTCATCCGTGGTGCGACGTCATCCGTCGGCCTTGCCGCAGTCACATACGCCAAAGCGCTGGGTCTCACGGTCATCGCCACCACGCGCTCAGCAGAACGCACTGAACGTCTGCGCACATTGGGCGCAAACCATGTGGTCATCGATGATGTCACGATCGCTGAGCAAGTCCGTGCGCTATATCCAGACGGGGTGGATGCCGCGCTTGAAGTGGTTGGCGCTGCGACCTTGCGCGATACCGTGAAGACCCTGAAGCCGTTTGGCGCGGTGACGGTCATTGGCTTGCTGGGCGGTGCACCGATCATCGAACAATTGCATTTGATGCAAGATTTACCGGATGCAACACAGTTGAGCTTTTTCAATAGCGGCATACTGGGCACCCCAGCACTGCCCCTGACTGATGCCCCGTTGGCTTGGATTGCGCAAGAGATCGAAGCGGGTCGTATTCCCTCCATCCTCACTGAAGTCTTTGATTTTGATGATATCCGCCGTGCACATAGCGTGATGGAAAGCAATCAAGCCTTTGGCAAACTCGTCGTTCGCGTCTAAGGAGAAACCATCATGTCGTATCAATTTCTAAAAACAACCGCCGCGCTGGTATTGGCGATCATCCTCCCAATCAGTGCCTTAGCGGATTCAACAACGCAGCAGGCCAAGACCAAGATCACTGAGCAGCTCCGAAGCTATGAGCAAGCTTTGAATGCCTCTGACACTGCCAGTGTGCTGAAGCTGTATAGTGAAGACGGTATATTTATCCCTGAATATAGCCAGCCTGTGGTCGGTCGTGAAGCCGTCGGTGCGGTTTACACGCAGATTTTTAAAACCATCAAGCTGAATGTACGTTTCAAGATTGATGAGATTCAGCCACTGTCACGCGACTGGGCCTTTGCCCGGACGCAGTCCAGCGGTACGGTCAAAGTCCTCGGCACGGATAAACCAGAAAGTGCGGAAGGCAATAATGAGATCTTTATCCTGCATCGTGAGTCGGATGGACAGTGGCGTATTGCACGCTATCTGTTTGCCAGCAATAAAGCGCCGCATGCGGAGTAACGTGAGAGATCGGACACCGCTTGCTTGCAAGGGGTGTTTTTTTATGGGCTGCGTTCACAGTATCACGTGTATCCATGTGCAGTGCCGCATGGCACAATCGGATGTGCTGTACGTCATGAGGGTGGCATCGACGCCAAGCCATGCTGCATGGCAGATCAAGGTGTGACGATCACGGCGAGGCTAATTTTGAGGTGTCATCGACATGGAGGAGTGTGCATATGTCTCAGGTAGAGATTGATTTTATTGTCAAAGATGTCCTACAGGCGTTGCAGTTCTATGAGCAAGTCTTTGAGGTTGAACGCGTCGAAGTCGGTGACTTTGTCGTCGGTGAAAACAGCGTCATCATGAAGATCTACGGCACGGCGTTTCATCTGCTTGATGAGAATCCAAACTTTCAATTGATCGCCCCGACGCCTGAAACCTATATCCCCATCTGGTTTAATGTCACGGTGCCGCATATCGAGACGGTGTTCAATAAAGCGCTGGCTGCAGGCGCGACTGCGATCCAGCCGATTACTGAAATGCCAGACATGGGTTTGAAAAATGCGATGTTTAAAGACCCGTTCGGATATATGTGGTTGTTGCATGAGGTACTGGAGGTCGTCAGCTACGAAGACCGCGCACGGATATTGGAGAAGAAAGGCTTTACGCGCTTGAAATAAAAGGGGGCGGTATCGCCTATGTGGTCTTAGGGTATTTTTCGGTAGTTAAAGTTTTGTTGGTCATTCATCGATGTATATTTTTTTGGCGGGTGATCGGCGAGCCATGCGGCGGCTTGCTGGTTGGCTTGCTTGATTTGCTGAGCAGTCATACTTGTGGCCAGATCCGCTTTCATGCTCTCGCCCATCTCGGTCAGTTTCGGCATGCGGTCACCCGCTAAGGCCATGGCGATGAGGACGCGTTTGTAGGCTTCGGCATCGTCGATGGGGAGGCCAAGTCCCGTCGCGGTCATATAGGCCAAATTATATTGCGCGGTGGCGAGGCCTTGTTCGGCTGATTTTTGATATAAAGCGATGGCTTCATCGTTGTTAATGGCTGTGCCTACGCCTTTTCTGTACATCAGCGCTAGATTGAATTGAGCAATGGGGCGTCCGCTTTCGGCGGCTTTTTTAGACCAGATGAAGGCTTCGTTGGGATTGGTCTCAGTACCGAGGCCAAAGCGGTACATCTCCGCCAGTTCAGACATGGCATAACTGTCCCCTTGCTGCGCGGCTTGCAAAAAGTATTCATACGCGGTGGTTGGATCAAGTGGCACACCGTTGCCGCTTTGGTAGAGATAGCCGAGATCACGCTGGGCATCCACATCGCCGTAGTAGGCCGCTTGTTGCAATGCGGTCAGTGCAGTCTGATCGCCTGCTTTGGCTTTGTTATAACGTGCTTCTTCAGGAGAGATGTTGGTCGAGGCCGCAGCGCTCATCGTAAGCGCGAGTGAGAGAGCGAATGCGGCGAAGCATGCGCGCGATGCGCGGCGCTTGGTCATGAGTATCTCAATAAAATAAAAGAGTGAATCATTTGGTTAAATATGGCATAAAAGGGTTTGCAAGTATCTAGGATAGTTGCGTTTATTTTTGTTTATTCACACGAATATTTATCCCCTGTACATACCCGTTTTGGAGCGCTACCCCCCATGCAAAAGAACCGACACAGTCTATGGATGATCGTCGTCAGTGTCTGTCTGATGCTCATCAGCGTGACCAGCACGGCCACGGCAAAAGTGCCGCCTGAGTGGGTCGCGCCTCACCCTCCGTTTAAGATCGCGGGCAATCTCTACTATGTGGGCGGCAGTGATCTGGCCAGCTATCTGATCACCACGCCGCAGGGTCATATCCTGATCAATAGCAATCTGGAGGAGACGGTGCCGCAGATTCGCGCCAGTGTCGAGAAGCTGGGCTTTAAGTTCTCGGATATCAAGATTCTGCTGATCAGCCATGCGCACCGCGATCATGACTCGGCGAGTCAGACCATCAAGCGGCTGACGGGTGCGAAATATGAGGTCATGGCGGGTGATGTGGACGTGGTGGAGTCGGGTGGTCGGAAGGACTTTGCCTATGGCAATGACCCGCATACCTACTATGCGCCAGCCAAGGTGGATCGGGTGCTGCATGATGGTGATGTGGTGGCGTTGGGTGGTACAGAGTTGGTTGCGCATCTGACGCCCGGCCATACCAAGGGCGGCACGACATGGACGATGAAAGTGCAGGAGGGTGGCAAGACCTACAATGCACTGATCTATAGCAGTACCGGGATCAATGATGACTACAATCTGGTGAATAGTAAGGCCTATCCGCAAATGGCGGCGGATTATAAAAAGTCGTTTCGAGTCTTGAAGTCTTTGCCCGTGGATATTTTCCTCGGGTCGCATGCGGGGTTCTTTGATCTGGAGACGAAGTATCCGCACTATCAGAAGTTTGGCTTTCAGGTGTTCATTGATCCCAAGGGGTATCAGAAGTATGTGGCGGAGCGGGAGGGGGTGTTTTTGAAGGCGTTGAAGAAGCAGCAAGGCAAGGGGCGGTGAAGTGGGATGTGGGTGTCAGATGTTGAGCTGGGGTAGAACCCCAGCCTACGATTTCTACGTCAAATCATAACCACTGATTCGGTCATTCCTGCGGATATTTATTTAGCGGGGATTGAGGATAATGGGGAGTGGAAAATTGCCTACAGGCGATTTTTATTGATCTTGTGGGATGCACTGTTTCACCAGCCATTTGTGTGCGCAGAGTTAAGTCAGGATA
>CAYJTU010000022.1:0-28662 GCA_964373105.1 uncultured Moraxellaceae bacterium
TGTAGAGGTCAGCGGTTCGTTCCCGCTAGGCTCCACCTTCGCGATTCGTGGTATTGAAGTTGTAAAATGAAAAAGCCCTTGAGCGTGATGCTTGAGGGCTTTTTTGTTATTCGTCGTGTCCGATATTGCTTTAGAGCGATCTTGCGATCAGTCACCATACGCTATATCAGTGCCCATCCGCTCAAAAAACCAACGCCCAGTCACCCCCATGCAAATTAACATTTGCGTTACAAGACCTAAAAAGATAGAATTGCGTCCACTTTAGCGCTGTACTCAAAGTTCTTTAGCTTTAAACGCAATATCTATTGATTTTAAAGTAAAAAAGAAAAAGTACATTAAGTCGTTATACGTCCAGTCCCCATCGTCTAGAGGCCTAGGACATCACCCTTTCACGGTGAGTACCGGGGTTCGAATCCCCGTGGGGACGCCAAATTCTAGGCGTCAATGTGTCAAGTTCCATTGATAGCGTTTTAAGAAAAAGCCCTTTGTTTACATACAAAGGGCTTTTTTGTTGTCTGCGACTTGGCATTGTGCTTGAACGTGTCCCTCTCGTTAATCCATTGATCATTACACAATCCTTACTGGAAGCCGCATTTTAAATCGATCATGATTGAAGGGCATCGACCACAGGAAAATCTGTCATGAAACCAGCCTTATATTTTGCATTATTCGCCTGTTTTGCACTATCGAGCGCGAGTGCATCTATAGATGCTGCAACCCCTTCAGGAGTCTCCCCAATGTCTACCATTGATGTCCCATCCGCAGTCCAGCAACAAGCCAACAAACAAGCGGTCCTTGCCTTTTACGACGCAGGATTGAATCAAAAAGACTTTGCGGCGGCAAGCCAGTATCTTGGGCCTTACTACAAGCAACATAATCCGGGCGCTGCGGATGGCATAGAAGGTTTTAAACACTTCATCAGCTTCCTGAAAGAAAAAGTACCGGCATCGCATAGCGAGATCAAACAAGCCTTTGTAGATGGCAACTTCGTGATTCTGCATGTACATAAAACCACCAGTCCCACAGATCGCGGTGTGGCAATTGTCGATATCTTTCGTTTGGAACAGGGCAAGATCGTTGAGCACTGGGATGTAACGCAGGCGATTCCTGAGAAGACGGCGAGCGGGAATGCGATGTTCTAAGCAGCATACTCATCACGTGCGTGTGCCTGTATAGCAGCGATCAAATACTGATCCATGGCACCCGCACGATCTCATCGCTACAACTCAAGTTTATCTTGCGATACTGAGGATTTTGCGGCACTATTCTGGACAAGTGATTTGATCAAAATACATCCAGCTCTGTGATGTTTGACGTTGTTAATGATAAGAATTTAAACACGATACGTATAAAAATTAGATTGCAAAAGAAATCAACGATGTTCTGCGACCGTTGAGAAAAAATAAGAATACAGCCACAGTCGTTCAGGAAGAATTGTGAGGCGTTGATGAGAATAATAATGTTGAATCAAGGGGGCTTTTTGAATGTTTGAATCTCTGTTTGTTTCCTATACCGATCTGCGACCCTCTAGTGTGATGCTTGGGATTTCTGTTGATTCCGATCAACTGCTGTCTACTGATTTGATCCGATCTACCTGCTTGAAAAAAAGAAAGGTTTTACGTTGTTGTGAATGATGTTGTGGTGTGGGTGAGTGGAGGTGTTTTACGGTGTGAAAGTGATGTTGCTGTTTATAATGATGTTTTATTAGGTTAATTCTATAAATTGGGGAAAACAATGCGTATCAAGAAAAATGGAGCGTTAAAAACGTCACTCTATGCGGCCGTGGTTGTATGCGGTCTGGGCTTGGGCGGCCAGTCAGCCTTTGCTTGTGGGTCTGACCCTTTTTTGGGTGAGGTGTGTGCTTTTGGTTTTACGTTTTGTCCAAAGGGCTATGCGAATACCTCGGGTCAATTGCTGCCGATTAGCCAGAATCAAGCATTGTTTGCATTGCTTGGAACCACTTATGGCGGCAACGGCCAGACGACCTTTGCATTGCCAGATTTAAGAGGGCGTTCGATCGTTGGCCAGGGGCAAGGGCCGGGTTTGGACCAAGTTTTTGTTGGCGAGGCGACAGGGGCTAACAGTACGACGCTGACCGTCTCTCAGTTACCCACCCATTCGCATTCATTTACACCATCCAGTACGGCACTTCAGGTGACGATCAATGCCAGTACAGCGGCTGGTACAGCGAGTGTCCCAAGCAATGGCGCGAATTATTTGGGCGCTGTGAATGCTACCGCCGGTGCGCCTAAGCTGTATACAGGTACGCATTCGAGCGTGGTTGCGCTGGGCGGTGCGACTGCTACGGGGATGACCAATGGCACAGTAGGTGCGACGGGGGGGAATCAAGCAATCCCAACGCAGTCTCCTGCACTGGGATTGACGTATTGCATCGCGTTGCAAGGTATTTTTCCATCGCAAAATTAATTTTTTAAGCGGGGGGGGGCTGGTCACATCATGTGGCCAGCGACTCCATATGCTCTGCCCACACAGATAGCGTGGGTGGTCCTGCCAAGCGTATGCGGCTTAACTGGCTTTCTGCGGTAGCTCGATATGCGTGCCATACGTCGCATAGAGGCGCTGAATTTCTTTCAAGTCATCTTCCATAGAGTCGCTCGGAAAAACCTTGGCAAAAATCCTGCCCGTTTCAATGGATTGATCCCAGAGCATCAGCACGATTGGGACACCGCTGGCTTTGGCAATATGCCAAAAACCGGTGCGTATTGGACGTTTCTCACCATCTTTACCACGCGTGGCTTCTGGGGCAATTACGAGACTAAAACGATCACTTTGAGCGAAAATATCTGCCATTTGCTGCACGACATTCTGTGATTTAGCGCGATCCACAGGGATAAAGCCTAGACGTTTTAGGATCGGCGACAGCGGAAACTTGAACAGTTCCTTCTTGACCAAGATATGGTAGTTCAAATTTAAAATATGAAAGAACACCGCCGCACGCACCGTATCGAGGTTGGTGGTATGCGGAAAACCGATGATGACCTGTTTGGCATCGCTGAGTGCTTCGGGGTTGACTTCATACTTCCAGCCATTGATTTTAAAAATAAGCTTTCCCAGCTGTTGATCGATCATGTTGTTCTCATCGTTGTTGTAAATAGTAATGGCGTTATATGGATGGCTATTTTAACTGAAATTTGCGGGAATGCGATTGGCTTGAAAATACTCTTCAATGTGATAAAGCGTTATTAATTGTTTTTTGAAGGCAAAGATTAACGATCTATAGGTCTTTTTATGGATAACGCGCAATAAAAAAGCCCCATTTATGATAAATAGGGCTTTTTTTAGAATCGATGCAGTATGTATGGGGTGGCGTATTACCTTGCGCCGCCGGATGCCACAATCCGCTCGCCGGTGAGCCAAGAAGAATCATCTGAGGCTAAGAAGACGGCAATTTGCGCGATATCATCGGGTTGACCAAAGCGGCCTAGTGGTGTTTGCGCGACGATTGCTTTTCCAGCATCCGTGTCGAGGAAGCCGAGCTTCTCGACGCCTTCGGTGGCAACCGGACCGGGGGCAATATTATTGACACGGATTTTACGTGCGCCGAGTTCTTTGGCAAATGAAACAGTCAGTGCATCCACTGCGCCTTTGGTCGCAGAGTAGACACTCGCACCGGGCAGAGGGTTGTGACTGACGATGGAGCCTAGGTTGATGACACTGCCACCATTTGCGCTGAAATGATTCAGTGCTTCTTGGGTGGCGAGTAGGGTGCCGAGGACATTGATATTAAATTGGCGATGATAGTGTTCTTCAGTGATCTCTTCTAGTGGCGCGAAATCATAGACGCCTGCATTGTTAACCAAGATATCCAGTTGACCAAAGGCTTGTTTGGATTCCGCAAAAATACGTAGGACATCTGCAGACTTTGCCACATCACCTTGAACAGCGATGGCCTTACCGCCTTTGCCTTTGATCTCCTCAACGACGTGATTTGCGCCCTCAGGACTTGATGCATAATTGACGACGACGCTTGCACCTTCGGCGGCTAAACTTTTTGCAATGGCTGCGCCGATCCCTTTGGATGCGCCGGTGACGATTGCAACCTTACCTGCTAATTTACTCATGATCGTTTCTCTTGTCCAATGAACGTTTAGATAGTTAGATAAGTATCGAAGTGTTGGAGATGAAAATCAATATATATTTTTGTAACGACTATTAAATATTTGCTAAACGATCTAAATAGCGGTGCAAAACGTCACGCTGAATACCGATACTCATGCATTTTCCTTCACGGGTAATGTGAATTAAACCAGCAGTTTCAAGCTCTTTGATATGATGGGATAGTGTCGCGGCAGTGATCTTGTGGCTTTGTTGTAATGCTGCGCAGGGTAGGCATCCCGAAGCAGCACCGATCTCTTTGAGGATTTGATAGCGTCGAGGTTCAGCGAGTGCACGCGCAATACGTGCAAACTGTTGATCAGAAAGCTGATGTTGATCTTCGTTCGTCATCTTAAAACCAGTTGGGGATGTGTATAGACGTGTGATCTCAGGACTCCCATGTCTATACATGGGGTGACACGCATCATGACTAGTATAGATGTTTTTAAGATCAGCACATACCGTATTGTGATATCGGGATCGGCAGATGTGCGCCCATAGGCGTCATTTTTTTTTAATAGATAAACGACTTCACCATCATCAACTCACCAATTTTGCGTAGTGGCACGATGAAGGTTTCACGCTTTTCATTCGGGGTGTTTTCATTGAAGACGAGGGCAATGGTTGAGGTGATGATCGGTTTCTGCAGTTTGGTTTTATCAAAGTTATATCCCGCTTCATCCAGATTGCCCCAGTAGTTGATATAGAGCTGATAGGTGCCATGCATGGGACTGGGCACGGTAAACATTTCCGGTCCCGGCCCATCGACACTATCGACATCCAATCCACCGCCTTCTTTGAGTAGCGGGCTGCTCCACGTCACATGCTGGCGGTCTGGGGTGAGGATATGCAAGTCCACTTCGGCTTCGGGGGCATCCCATGAGCAAATGATGCGCAAGCGCGGTGTGACTTTGTTCACGTTGGACTCATAGAACTGGGTGCGGTGTCCCACTTTATTGCTGGCGGCTTTGACTTCGATGCTGTTTGAACCACTGCCAAAGGCATAGAAGCGCTCAAAATGTCCGCTCTTATCGGTGTTTAAGCGCATGGCGTTGCCATTGATGATGAGCTGTGCGATTTGTTGATTGGCGAGCGGTATCGTGCCTTTGATCGGGGTACGATTACGGGTCAGTCCGCGATTGATCGGTGGGGTCGGGTAGCTCATCGTGCTATCGCTTGAGCGGTCAGTGAGCCCCGAATAGTTCCAGCCGCCTTTCGGCCCTTCAGCCGGTGGTGTCATGGCGGGTGCTGCGTACGCGCTTCCCCCTAGTGTACTGATGAGCAATACGGGCAAAGCCAGTCTGAGCCCGATCTGAACCATACGAGTGCTATTTTGTGGTGTAGAACCGTGCATGAATGTTGCCCTAAAGTCAGTCATTGTTGTCTTATCATCGTTTTAGATCTGTTCATACGCCTGCTTTAACTGGGGAATATCGATTTTGCTCATCTGCAGCATAGCCGTCATCACGCGCTGGGCCGCGGCGGGGTCGGGATCATTTAAGTATTGGATCAAGATGTTGGGCACGATCTGCCATGACAGGCCATAGCGGTCTTGCAGCCAACCGCATTGATTGGGGGCGCCGCCGAGTCCCAGACTCTCCCAATAGTAATCCACCTCGACTTGCGACTCACAGTCGATGACAAAGGATACCGCTGGAGTGAAGGGAAACTGCGGGCCGCCGTTTAAGGCGACAAATTCTTGGTCGTTTAGGCGAAACGTGATGGTCATGACCGTGCCTTTTGGCATGGGGCCGCCTTCGCCGTAGTGTGAAATGTTGAGGATTTCGGAGTCTTTAAAGACCGATGTATAGAAGTCTGTGGCGTCTTCTGCATTGCCATCAAACCATAAAAATGGGGTAATTTTTTGCATGATTTGGACTCCTTTATTTATTGTTTTTAATGTGCGAGGTCACTCAAAATTTTGATGATCAATATCACTTTCGATCCATACTTGGTGCCTGCGCTCGCATGCGAGATCATCACGCGACAATCTAGCATGCTGCTGGTTATTTGACCAGATCGCTCAAGACGCAAGTGAACGAAACCGTTATCCAGTGAGCGGTGTTGCTACCCCGTATTTCTGAGCCCCGCTGCAATTCCTGCAATGGTGACCATGAGGGCATGATCATAAACTTTAGAGCCCTCAACTTCTCGGCGACGGCGCATCAGTTCGGCTTGTAGCATATGCAGCGGCAAAATATAGGGCGTGCGCACCGTGATCGAGCGCTTGAGCACAGGGGCAGTTTCAAGTAGTTGCTTGCGATGGGTGACATTCAGCAAAGTTGCGGTGGCGCTGCTTAGACGCCTGCGTAGTTCACTGCCCAGTTGCAAGAGTGCAGGGTCTTGGGTCAGGTGTGATTCATAGTAGGCGACGATGGCGGGGTCTGCTTTGGCCAAGACCATTTCCAGCATGTCGAGCAGGGCATGGAAATACGGCCAATCATGACTCATCTCTTGAATCAGATCGGCATGACCTTCAGCAATTGCGGTATTCAGCGCGCGCCCCGTGCCAAGCCAAGCAGGCAGCATCAAGCGAATCTGCGTCCAAGCAAATACCCATGGAATCGCCCGCAGGGATTCGATACCGCCACCGGTGTTGCGCCGTGCAGGCCGTGAGCCGAGTGGAAGCAGTTGCAATTCCAGCTCTGGCGACACGGTACGCATATAACGGATAAAGTCAGGCGTCTCACGCACGGTTTCACGATAGGTGGCGACCGAGACTTGAGTCATTTGATCCATGAGCTTACGCCATTCCGGCTTGGCCGCTGGTGGCGGGAGCAGTGAGGCCTCCATGGTCGCCGTGGCATAGAGCTCAAGGTTACGGATCGCAATGCCTTGCATACCGAACTTAAAGCGGATCATCTCACCTTGCTCAGTGACGCGAATCGAACCTTGCACCGAGCCAGGAGGTTGGGCGAGTAAGGCTTGATGGGTGGGTGCACCGCCGCGACTGACTGAGCCGCCGCGACCATGAAACAGGGTCAGCTTAATGCCATGCTTTTGTGCGACCGCCGTCAGTGCTTCTTGGGCACGGTACTGTGCCCAGTTGGCGGTGAGGAAGCCGGCATCTTTGGCGGAGTCGGAGTAGCCAATCATCACTTCCTGCTGACCGTGAATCGCAGCCACGTACTCTGGAATGGAAAACAGGGCTTCTAAGACGCTCGGTGCACGGTCTAGGTCATCTAAGGTTTCGAACAGCGGCACCACGCGCAGCAGCTTTTGTACACCGGCTTTCTTTTGCAAGAGTAGCACTGCGAGTACGTCACTGGCGTTTTGCGCCATCGAAATCACATAGGCACCCAGTGCCTCACCGGGATGCTCGGCGAGCACATCAAAGGTCGCAAGGCTTTCCTGCACATTGGCCGAGAGTATCGGGCTATCGGGCGCAGCTTGCAAAACTTTGGGCAAGAGTGGGCGTGGGTTTTGCAGTTCCTGTACGAGGAAGGCACGGCGCGCGGCCTCGTCCCAGTCGGCATAGCTGCCCAGATTTAAATAGGTGGTGATCGCATTGAGCACTTCCGCATGCCGTGCGGACTCTTGACGGATATCGAGTTTGAGCAGTTCCACCCCAAAGCAGGCGACACGGCGGATGATGTCGATCAGTTCGCCATTGGCGACGTCTTCCATATTGGAGTCGATCAGGGATTCATAGCAGAGCTTGAGCGGGGCCATCAGTTCATGGGCATGCAGATAGATGTCACTGGCATCGACCGCAATTTCTTTCTTGAGGCGGGCATTGGCCCAGTCACGGGTCCGGCCCAGACGGCGGCGCACTTCACGCAAGATATCGCGATACGGTTCGCTGCTGTTGGTGATGCCTTGGTTAGCCAGATGAGTGAGCAGCGCGGGGCTACAGACATCCATCGACAGCTCCCAACGCAGTGCGTCGATATCATGCCAATACAAATCTGCCGCTTGCCAGCGTGACAGGAGCAGCACTTCTTCGGTGACCTGATGGGTGACATTGGGGTTGCCATCGCGGTCGCCGCCCATCCACGAGGCAAAGCGAATCGGGGTTTTGGTCAGCGGCAGGCGCTTGCCGGTATGCTGAAAAACACTGTCATCAAACTCACGGACAAATTGAGGTACTGCGAACCACAGGCTTTGTTCGATGGCGGTAAAGCCCCATTTGGCTTCATCGACTGGCGTGGGTTTATGGTGACGGATTTCGTCGGTATGCCATGCGGCGATGATGTCGCGTTTGAGTTTGGCCAGTTCTTCTGTGCGTTCAAAGGGGGTGAGATTTACGCGATCCAACCGCTCCAGACTGTCTGCAATGTCATCATATTTTTGAATTAAAGTACGGCGGCTGATTTCGGTGGGATGTGCGGTAAGGACCAACTCAATGTCCAAAGACTGCGCACTCTCCCAGAGGGCCTCTTTACTGATGCCATTTGCCGCAAGTCGTGGAAACAGCTCGTTGGTTGAGCCATGCTGCGGTGCTGCGGATTCCAGTGATTGCCAAGCGCGGCGACGGCGGACGCGGTGATATTGCTCTGCGATATTGGCGAGGTTCAAGAATTGGGTGAAGGCGCGCGCAACTGGTGATAACTCATGATCTTCCAGCGCGGACAGCACCCGATTGAGTTCTATACCAGCATCCACATCGCCATCACGCGTTTGTTTGCCGAGTTTGCGGATGGCCTCGACTTTGTCATAGAGCGCTTCGCCGACTTGCTGGCGTAGTGTGTCACCGAGCAGGTGGCCGAGCAGACGAACATCATCGCGTAGCGGGGCATGGGGATCGGAAGCGGGGGATGATGAGGGCGCGTTCATAGGGGATCTCCACTCGAGAATCTATACGTTATACAACAGGTTGATCACCAGATCTATCTCGTCTGTTTTAGCAGAATGATGGATAAGCTCTGTATCAAAAGCGTATCTATGTGCTGAGGGTGGCTGGTTATTGCGATTGCGGACGCGCAATCTAATATGAGCAGATTTCAAGGGCGCTATCGTTCTATGAATGAAACGATGATACGCAATTTAGCCATCTAGTCGCAATATCGTTGCCGCTGTAAGATGGCTTAAATCGTGTGACATTCCACAAGCCGTCGCACTGGAGATATAACATGAAAAAAGTATTAGGTACCTATAGCGCACCCCGTCAGCATTGGGTCGGTGATGGTTTTCCTGTGCGGTCATTGTTTTCTTATAACACCTTTGGCCAGCAGTTGAGTCCATTTCTATTGCTCGACTATGCAGGTCCAACTGAGTTTAAACCCACCACCACCCCGCGCGGTGTGGGTCAGCATCCACACCGTGGTTTTGAAACCGTGACCATCGTCTACAAAGGTGAAGTCGAGCATCGGGACTCTAGCGGCGGTGGCGGTGTGATCGGACCCGGAGACGTACAGTGGATGACAGCGGGTGGCGGCGTGATTCATGAAGAGTTCCACTCACATGAGTACACCAAAACCGGTGGTGATTTTGAGATGGTGCAACTGTGGGTCAATCTGCCTGCTAAAGACAAAATGACCCCTGCGCATTATCAAGCAATCACCAATGCACAGATCCCGAGTGTCGAACTCAAAGATGGTGCGGGGACTTTGCGGGTGATTGCAGGTGAGTTTGAGGGCTTTGTCGGTCCTGCCGAAACCTACTCACCAGTCGATGTCTGGGACGTGCGCTTGAACGCGGGTAAACGTGCCGAGTTCACGGTCAATGAAGGTCATACCTTAGCCGTGATCGTGCTGCGCGGTACCGTACAAGTCAATGACAACCAGATTGCTCGCGATGCGCAAATGGTCGTGCTCGATCAAGTCGGTACGGACTTCACAGTTGAAGCCAATAGCGATGCGCTGTTTTTGATTTTGAGTGGTCAACCGCTGAATGAGCCGATTGAAGGCTATGGACCTTTCGTCATGAATACTGCTGCGCAGATCCATGAAGCGATGCAAGACTTCAATAGCGGTAACTTTGGCAAAATCGCCAACTAAACTGTTTTTCCCCGTCAATTCTCAGTCCACAGCCTGTGGGCTGAGAAACTTAAATCTAAACCTTAAGTTTTTGAATAAATTGTAAATGACTATTTACGATCTCTTCAATCACGTCTATTTGATTTGAACTCAAGGAGAATTATCATGAGTGCACCCGCTAATTTTAACGGACAACGTCCCGTCATCGATCCGAATAATGTGGCGATGCTGTTGATCGATCATCAAAGTGGTTTGTTTCAAACCGTGAAAGATCTGACCGTGCCTGAGCTGCGTGCCAATGTCACGACGCTGGCTAAAGTCGCCACCCTCACCAAAATCCCCGTCATTACCACCGCGTCTGTTCCTCAAGGCCCTAACGGCCCATTGATTCCCGAAATTCATAAGTTTGCCCCGCATGCGCAATACGTCGTCCGTAAAGGTCAGATCAATGCTTGGGATAATCCTGATTTTGTTGCTGCGGTGAAAGCCACAGGCAAGAAACAGTTGATCATCGCGGGCACGATTACCAGTGTCTGCATGGCATTTCCGAGTATCAGTGCGGTTGCAGAAGGCTACCAAGTCTTTGCGGTCGTGGATGCGTCAGGCACGTATTCCAAGATGGCTCAAGAAATCACCCTTGCGCGTGTCGTTCAAGCGGGTGTGGTACCGATTGATACTGCGGGTGTTTGTTCAGAGCTGCAACAAACGTGGCATCGCGATGACGCACAGGGCTTTGCCGAAGCCTACTCGGCAATTTTCCCAGACTACCAGTTGCTCATTGAAAGCTATATCAAAGCGCAAGAAGTAGTGACCAATCACGAAGTGCTGGACTCCCAACGTTAAGTCTAGTCTGCGTCATGACAGTCGCTCTAACTTCAAGTCTTGATACTTGAGGTGTTTTAACCCTAGGCAAGCATAAGCCCAGTATTTTGTGCTGTGCTCGCCTAGGAACCCGAATCATTAGAAATGGTAATTTTAATTTTTTGTTTTTAAATGAGGTGAAAGTAATGACTGATTATAATCGTTTAGATAAAGATCAAGCTGTGGTGCTATTAGTTGATCATCAAGCCGGACTGTTGTCTTTGGTGCGCGATATAGACCCTGATCGTTTTAAAAATAACGTGCTGGCTCTAGCCGATTTGGCGAAATACTTTAATTTACCCACGATTTTGACCACCAGTTTTGAAGATGGTCCCAATGGCTTGTTAGTGCCCGAGCTTAAGGAAATATTTCCTGATGCCCCGTTTATTCCACGTCCAGGCCAGATCAATGCATGGGATAACGAGGACTTCGTCAAAGCAATCAAAGCTACGGGTCGTAAGCAAATTATCATTGCGGGTGTCGTGACGGAAGTCTGTGTGGCCTTCCCAACATTATCCGCATTGGCCGAAGGTTATGAGGTTTTTGTGGTCACCGATGCATCTGGCACCTTTAATGAGCTAACGCGCCAATCAGCATGGGATCGGATGTCAGCCAAAGGTGCACAACTGATGACATGGTTCGGCGTGGCTTGTGAATTACATCGTGACTGGCGTAATGATGTGGATGGACTCGGTGCGCTGTTCTCCAACCATATTCCTGACTATCGCAACTTGATCACCAGTTATGTGGCGGCGAAAGTCCCTAAATAGGTTCTTCTCGTCGTGGATCTCACATCAGACCACGATAGAATCTTCGCCTAAACCTTGATCGGTTTCTACTGTTCAGGGTTTTTGAATAGGCTCATGTTGCTATCATGAAATATGTCATCATGAGTCATAAATTTGCAGATATTGACCCTAAGGATTATCGTGATGAGTAATTTTGACGTAAAAGCCTCGATTCAAGACACGCCTTTTTTGGTGACCTTAAGCAATGGTAGTCACCAGTGGCAAGCGGATGAGCCGACAGATTTGGGCGGATTGAATGCGGCTCCTAACCCTCATGAATTATTGCTTTCGAGCTTGGGGGCGTGCACATCGATTACCTTGAAAATGTATGCTAAGCGCAAAGAATGGCCACTTGATGAGGTCGATGTGGCACTTGCATTTAACCCCGATGGCAAGCCAGCAAGTGGCAATGTCATCACGCGTCAAATCACGCTGACAGGGGACCTAAGCGTAGAGCAGCGCGAACGTCTACTGCAAGTGGCCAATGCGTGTCCGATCCATAAAGTCTTGACTGGCACGATCACGATTGATACGGATCTCGCGGATTAAGCGACGATGTCTCTTTGTCCTGTCATGCATCAAAAATCGCAGGACAAGGACAAATCGCTGCTTAAGCATGTCGTGCGGCAGGGTGGCTAGGGCAGTTTGCATGCAACTCTTGCAGCATGGGTGGAATTTTCTCCGCCAGAAAGTCAATAAAGACCCGCACGGCAGGCAGCATTCCCCGTCTTGAGGCAAATACTGCGTGATAGATCCCTTGCGGTAAACGCCAGTCCGAAAGCACCACTTCCAGCTTGCCACTCCTGATCTGATCGATACAGCGCATGAGCGGTAAAAATGCGATCCCTTCCCCTTGCTCAGCAAGTGCACCCAATAACGCAAAACTCGATCCAATCACTTGTGGCTTGATATCGAATAGCACTTTGCCTTGTGGGCCGTGTAGTGCCCATTGCTGTTTAATGTCGTTTTCATTGTGGCTGAGGGTGACATGTTGCAGGAGTTCCTCTGGATGCTGTGGGCGCCCCATGCGATTTAGGTAAGCGGGACTGGCCACCAATACCGATTCGGATTGCCCGAATTTGCGCATGACCAGATTGCCGTCATTATCGAGCGTATCACGGACACGTAATGCCACATCGATCCCTTCATTGAGTAAGTCAATACGCCGATTGGTGACGGTGAGCTGGATTTGGATGTGAGGATAGAGCCGCATAAATTCAGGCATGATCAACGGCATCTGCTGTTCAGCAATATCGATAGGCACACTTACGCGGAGGATCCCGCGCGGTTCGGCACTCAACTCATCGACAACATCTCTTGCGGCCTGTGCTTCGGTCAGCATCGATTGCACATGCTGATAAACGCGCTGTCCCACGTCGGTGACGGTGAAGTGGCGAGAGTCGCGCTGGAGTAAACGCACGTTGAGATCGGATTCTAATTGGGTGATGCGTCGGCTTAAGCGCGATTTTGGGATGTCCAGTGCGCGCTCGGCTTTGCTAAAGCCACCGTGCTCTACCACCATGGCATATAGATAGAGATCGTTGAGATTATCCATGTTGATCCTCCAATTCGCAGTCGTTCTATTAATGCAACAGTTCGTCTTATTTTAGGGTATTGGATAGCATTAATCAAACGATTATAGTGACTCCAACGCGGTACTTCCGTAAACCAGAATAGAAGAGATTCCCATGAAAGTATTACATATCGATTCAAGTGCACTCGGCGATCATTCAGTTACACGTGAGTTGACCGCAGCGATTGTTGCAGACCTAGACAAAGCGATTCCAAACCTGACCGTCACCCATCGTGACTTGGACAAAGATCCAGTCCCACATTTGACTGGTGCAAGTTTGGCTAAAGTTGATGCCGCAGAAGCTGCTGCCGCTGAAACCGTACTTCAACAATTCTTGGATGCGGACATCGTGGTCCTCGGCGCACCGATGTACAACTTCGGTATCCCTTCAACCTTGAAAGCATGGGTTGATCGTATCCTGATCGCAGGTCGTACGTTTAGCTATAGCGAAGCCGGCCCTAAAGGTCTGGTCACAGGCAAAAAAGTAGTGATCGCCAGTGGTCGTGGTAGTGCGTTTGGTGAAGATAGCCCAGCGGATTTCCAAGAAAAATATCTGAAACAGATTTTTGCCTTCATCGGTGTCACTGATGTGCAGTTTGTGCGTGCCGAAGGCATCGCCTATTCACCGCAACATCGCACTGATGCCTTGGCTGCAGCGCATGCCGCCATTCCTGGCCTTGCGAAAGCAAGCTAAGCAGATCATCACTTCGATCTGAAGTGGGTGAATAAAAAAACGGGGAACCTTTTATGGCTCCCCGTTTTTTTTGCGTGAATTTTTTAAGGTTTAATGCGCATACATGTGTTGTGAGGCATAGATTGGATCACCACTGGCTTCAAACGCGGATAACCAGCGCGGATAGTGTTTAAGTACAGGGATGTCGTTGGGGTGAAAGTCACGGCGGTAGTATTGAAAGAATTCATTCGATACGGCAGTCAAAATGCCTTTGCGACCAAAGAACAAGGGCAAGGTCTTGCGCGCCATATTGAGACGCTCCAATCGGCTAAAACCATCGGATTTGAGCATTTGATCGGTATGCACCAGCGCATCACGCCAGAAACGGGGCACGATGAGACTCATCGCCAGCACGCGTTTGCGATAGCTTGTTTTGACGACTTTGGTCAGCACATCAAAGGCAACAGCACGATGCTCCATTTCCTCAATCGCATGCCAGGCCAGAAGTGCGCGCATATGGGGGTGTGCGTTGGCCATGATCTCAGGTCGACTAAACATCGCTTCTGCCATCAAAGCCGTCATGTGTTCCAGTGCTGCAGTGGTGGCAAGGTGCATCTCTGCGGGTACAGTCTTCTTAATCTCTTCAAGACGATCTGAAAACTTAGCGATAATTTCTGCCGTGGGTGTGCCTTGCTGAATTAACAAGTCGTTATAGAGCGAATGCTGGATACCGTGCTGACCTTCTTGTTTGCAGAAGTCGGCGACGGCTTCTGCAAGATTCGGATCTTGGATTTCTGCACGATAAGGGCGGAGGCTACTGATAAAAAAACGCTCACCGACCGGAAACAACATCGAGATGGAGTCGAAGAGACGCGTGGCGTAGGGGTTATTGTCAAACCAAAATTTGGGGACTTCATCCAACTGGAAGTCCAGATGGCTACGGACCTCAATTTGATGCGATAACATGGCAGTCATGGCTCACCTCACAAGGCTAGGGATTTGGCATCAAGATCATTTACGTGTTAACGGTATGAATGATTTCGATGCCCTGAGCGATTCGCGATCATCGAAATGATCTTGTTTTAGAATGCGCTGAATATAGCTATTACAGCGCATGCGGATTCACTTGTGTCGCCATGTGTAGGCTAAGTCTGCCAATTTTTAAGCTTGTCCTGATGGATTTTGATCAAGCATCGTAAAGCATAATACATTGTATTAAATACGCTTTAACCACTTTGCGAGATTGGGTCTGGCCAGAATCACATCACGCAGTTGGCTGGTACGGACAACTTCCGCAAGCTGTGCACCCACCGCGATATCCGCGATGCTTCTATGTAATCCCACCAACCAGTCTTGGCGTGCGAGCACGGCTTCAATACGATCCAAATGCAACGTGAATTCTGTCACGACATCGTCATAGCTCATACGGCCTAAGCCCTGCATACGCAGTTTGATCGCAAAATCGATTTTGAGGGCGGCTTTCACGGCGATGCGCTCAAGTTTCGGACGTCCTGCACAGACGATATCCAGCACTTGCTCCATGGCGCTGTTATCAATATAGCGAAAGTACACCTCAAACCAGTACAGCGATTCATCAGCCCAATCTTCCCAAACGGCGGCTTGGGCATTTTCAATCGGATCGACAGGATAGAGCGGATGCTCGGGATAGTGTTCGTCTAAGTAGCGCGCGATGCGGGTGCTGTCTTGCAGTCGCTGGCCATCGATATCGAGCACAGGTAGTTTTCCCGCACGGCTTAAGCCAACGACCTTAGTACTTTGCAGACCGATGTAATCGAGTGTCTCAAAGGCGAGCCCTTTGTGGTCAAGGGTGAGTGCCGTTTTACGGCAGAATGGTGAGATTTCCCACTGATGAAGAACGATATGTTGGCTCATGCACGCAAATCCTGTGTGATTTTTAAGCAATCATTTTTTGATGAGTGTATGTTGATTTAAAGGGATTGAGTCGGTTTGTGATGAGGCAACTTTAAACCACCGCATCGTGTGTGTGAAGCATTTGATGCTGACCCTGAAGTGAATTGTGCCACTTCAGATGAAATCGATATCCTCTGGTCGCCATTGTTTACCTTTGGCTGCCAGATCATTGCCGTATGTGCGACTTCGGCCTATATTCAGCTTGTGATTGCAGACATAATATACTAGAGTTCCAAATAAGAACTCAATAGAAATCATCATCCACGGCACGCCAGCATAGCGATTGATCGGGATACTAGGTAGAACGAGATATGGCAGAATTAAGCAAAGAACGACAGATTAATCAAAGTATTACTTCGCAATCTTGTGCGGTCGTGATCGGTGTTGGGGCGGTGCAGGGCATCGGTGGTGCCGTATGTCTGCGCAGTGCCAAAGCCGGTCTCCACGTCTATGTGGCAGGGCGTACGTTGAGTAAGATTGAGCTCGTCGTGGCAGAGATTATCAAACAAGGCGGGCGAGCATCCGCCTATGTGATTGATAGCACTCAGCCTGTCGAGGTTGCCGCTTTATTTCAGCATATTGCGGATGAGGGCCGAGTGCCTGAACTGGTGGTACACAATGTCGGGGGCAATACACCATCGCGTTTCTTGCATACCGAAGCCAGTTTCTACGAGCATCTGTGGCGTACGACATTCTTGGCAGGTGCGCTGGTGGGTCAGGAGGCGGTACGACGCATGCTTCCGCAAGGGCGGGGGACGTTGATTTTCACTGGCGCATCCGCGTCGCTGCGTGGTAAGCCGATGTTTGCTGCCTTTGCGGCAGGCAAGGCGAGTTTGCGTAATTTTGCGCAAAGTCTGTCGCGTGAATTTTCTGCGCAAGGACTGCATGTGGCCCATGTGGTGATTGACGGTGCTGTGGATGGTGATCGGATCAATCAACTCGGCTTTGGCATTGGCCGCGTGGTACGTACGGTGATCAAGGGAAAGGCGGGCAGTTTAAAGCCCGAGGCGATTGCTGAAAATTACTGGCATCTGCATGAGCAACTGCCCGAGGCGTGGACGCATGAGCTGGATTTACGTCCGTTTAAGGAGAAATTCTAATGACGCTTAAAATCGCCTTACCGACCTTTTTCTCAGGCAAAACCCCCAGCGGCTGTGCCGTGATTGTGGGATTAGAGCAAGATTCTCCTGTGGTATCCGCGCTATGTGCACACGCGGTCGAAGCGGGTTTAGTGACGTATCGCGTGATCCATGACCCAGCGGTGAAGCGGGGAACTCACCCTGCGCACTCCTTCCAAATCAATGCCCCCAGCATCCATGCGATTCGTGTGGATATCAGTTCTACGGATGCCGTGCAGGGGTTATTTGCGGATATCGCAAAAGCAGGCTTTATCCCAGAGTGGGTCGTGCATGCGCCGGCGCGCTCGGAAGCACAGGACACACTGGTAACGACCCCGATGGAACTTGAAGCGATCTGGCGCGCGCATAGCTTGAGTGCTTTTCTCATCGGTCAGACTGCGCTTAAAGCCATGCTTGCGGGTCGCTCAAAACACCGGTCTGGTCGTGCGGCCAGTATTATTTTCATCGGTGCGGTTGATGCCGTGCAGAGTCAGCCCCGTTTCACGGGTTTTGGGGCGGTGAAAGCGGGTGTGCGTGCTTTGGTGCAGTCCATGGCACGAGAATTCGACCCTCAAGGCATTCATATTGCGCATCTTCTATTGGATGACGCAGGGTTTTCTGGGCAAGTAACTGAGCGATTTGCGCAAGCGGTAGCAACCACCTGTTGGCAAATCCATACCCAGCCATCGACGGCTTGGACGCAAGAACTTGAGCTACGGTCAAATTTGGCGGGTTAAGGCGATGCTTTTGGTGTTTTTTCTTGAGGTGTAGAGAATGATGCGTAAGACCACTCAAGAGTTTGTCTTTCCGATTTTTCATGCGGAACTGACCCTATCCTTGATCCGTGCCCGTCAGGGTAATGAGGCGCAATATTTTGAGCGTATGGGGCTGACGCCTGAAGATCTGCTTGATCCTAATCAGTATCTGACGATCGACCAGTTTAAGACAGCCATGTTGCTGGGTGCAGAGTATATGCTGCCGGGGGAGCCGCATTTTTTGCAGTTGCTTGCCCATTTGCCGTCGACCGTACATGGTCTGGTCGGCGTTGCTGCACTGACGGCGGCAACGCTGAGCGATGCACTCAATGTCGGCATTGAGTTTTTCTCTCTGATCTTGCCGAGCTATGAGTTGCATCGCGAAGACGTACATCATGAGTCGCGTGTTTATATTAAGCGTTTGCATGAGTTTGGCTCACCCTTTGATGAGGTACAGGTCGAGCTGGTCATGGGTGGCTTTGCGCGCATGACAGAGTTTGTCAGCAGTGTCCAACTCACGCCAAATCGTCAGATTAAAAAAGGCATCCAGGTGCAGTTGATGCATACCCGGACAGAAAACCTCGCTGCCTATGAGCGTTTTTTTGGTCAGGCCGCCCAGTTTGGTTGTGCCGTCAATGGCTTTACCATCAGCAGTTCGATCTTAAGCCAACCCTTACTTACGCATAATCGGATCACCCACGAGACCTTACTGACCGCCTTAAATCGGCAATTAAAAAGTACACCGCAAGCCAGACCTTTGACTCAGCGTGTACAGCGCCTGCTGATGCAAGCGGTGATTCATGGTCAGCAGTTAGAAGCTGCCGAGATCGCCAGTCAATTGTCAATGTCGGTGCGTACGCTGGCGCGGCGCTTAAGTGATGAGGAGTCTTCCCTGCTTGAGCTGAATAAAAGCGTACGTATGGAACGTGCCGAATGGTTACTCATGAGCAGTGAGCTGCCGTTGACTAAAGTCGCTCAGCAACTGGGTTTTAGCAGTCAGGCGGCTTTCACGCGTGCCTTTAAACAAGCTACGGGCCGTACGCCCGGTGACTTACGTAAACATCCTATCCTGCAGGGCAAAAATGAAGAAGACTGTGCCACAGACTAAGTATCAGATCGTATATCTCATTTTTTAAAAATTAAGGAGATCGTGTCATGGCGGAGTCGCAGATTTTGGTTGAAAAGCGTGGGCATCTGCTGCTCATCGGCTTTAATCGACCTGACAAGCTCAATGCGTTTACCCCCGAGCTGATTCATGAGCTTGCGGCAGCCTACACGCAATTGGCTGATGACCCAGACCTGCGCTGCGGTGTAGTTTGGGCACAGGGCACAGATTTCACTGCAGGACTTGATATGCCTGCGATCGCCAAATATCTGCCTAAAAGCCTGATCAAACCCTTGGTTCCACGTGGCATGATCGATCCTTGGGGTGTCAGCACGGCGCAGTGTCCGAAGCCGATTGTGACCGCTGTGCAAGGGCGTTGTTTTACGCTCGGTATTGAGCTGATGCTGAGTGGACAGATCAGTGTAGCGGCAGAGTCCGCGAAGTTCACCCAGTATGAAGTCAGTCGCGGGCTGTTCCCCTTTGGCGGCGGCACGGTGCGCTGGCCGCAATCGGTGGGGCTCAATAATGCTTATCGCTATATCCTGACAGGGGATTGGTTTGATGCACAAGAAGCCTATCGACTCGGGCTGGTGCAGCAAGTAGTGCCCGATGGGCAGGAACTGCAAACTGCGATTGAGATCGCTGAGAAAATTGCTGCGCAAGCACCGCTCGGTGTGCAAGCGATTTTAAAATCCACCCGTTTGGCGCAGGCCGATGGTAGCCGTACGGCGTTGTCGCGAATTAAGTGGCAGATTTTGAGATTGTTTTTGAGTAAGGATGCCAAGCGTGGCGTTGAGGCGTTTAAGAATCGCACCACGGCGAAGTTTGAAGGCAACTGATTTTGGATTTTTATTGATGATCGGATCATGAATTAGATCATCAATAAAACTTCCCCCTCGCATGGAGGGGGAAACGTGAAGGTTGCTTAAATGGGGTCTAAGCTTTCGCTAAGATCTCACGCAGCACAAACGGCAGGATGCCGCCATGACGGAAATAATCCACTTCGATCGCGGTATCGATGCGTGACAGCAGCACCACATCAAAAGTCGAACCATCAGGACGGGTGACCTTCAAGGTGATATCTGATTGGGGGGTCATGTGATCGTTGACACCCACCACATCAAAGGTTTCATCACCTTTGATACCTAATGATTCGATCGAATCCTTGCCTTTAAACTGTAGTGGCAACACACCCATGCCGACCAAGTTTGAGCGATGAATGCGCTCAAAACTGCGTGCAATCACGGCTTTGACACCCAGCAACTGCGTGCCTTTCGCCGCCCAGTCGCGGCTGGAGCCTGTGCCGTATTCTTCACCAGCAAAGACGACGGTTGCGGTGCCGCGTTTGATGTATTCCATCGCGGCGTCATAGACCGTGGTTTGCTTGCCATCTTGTAGCGTGAAGCCGCCTTCAATCCGTGAGCCATCGTCGCGCAGCGGCAGCATCAGGTTTTTCACCCGCACATTGGCAAAGGTACCGCGAATCATGATGTCATGATTACCACGACGTGAGCCGTAGGTGTTGAAGTCGGCCAGTTGCACACCGTGTTCGGTCAAGTAGGTGCCTGCTGGCGTTGTCGCACGGAACGAACCCGCTGGCGAAATATGATCGGTGGTCACTGAGTCACCGAGTACCAGCAAGGCTTTGGCCTGCTTGATTTCTTTGACTGGACTTGGTGTCATGGCAAAGTTTTCAAAGAACGGTGGTTTGGCAATATAAGTCGAGGTGGGCCATGTATAGACATCCCCATGTGCGCTTTGGATGTTGTTCCACAGATCATTGTCTTTGGTGAAGTCAGAGTATTTTTCACGATACACCGCAGGATTCTGCGCGTATTTCATCAGCGCATTGATTTCTTCACTCGTTGGCCAGATGTCTTTGAGGTAAACCGGCTGACCATCGCTGCCAGTGCCGAGAGGCTCTTTGGTCAAATCAATATTGACCCGTCCAGCAATTGCAAAGGCAACGACGAGGGGTGGTGATGCCAGAAAGTTGGCGCGGATGTTGGGATGAATGCGTGCTTCAAAGTTGCGGTTGCCTGACAGCACTGCTGCCGCCACGATATCGTTTTCAACGATGGATTCATTAAACTCTGCAGCCAAGTCACCCGCATTACCAATACACGTCGTACAGCCAAATGCCGCAACGTTAAAGCCCAGCGCATCCAGTGAGGATTGCAGACCCGCTGCGGTGAGATATTCAGGCACCACCCGTGAGCCAGGGCCGAAGGAGGTTTTGACGCGAGGATTGACGTGTAGACCTTTTTCCACCGCTTTCTTGGCCAGTAAACCCGCGCCGATCAGCACGCTGGGGTTCGATGTATTGGTACAGGAGGTAATTGCGGCAATCAACACATCGCCATGGCCGAGATCGAGATACTCTGCATGTGCGGTGGGTGCGGATGTATCGGCAGTTGGGCGATTGGCGATCATGTCGGCTTCGCCGCGAATGATTGTGCCTTGATAGTCGGATTTATGTGGCGCTTCGACGTTGTGCGGTAGGGTGCGCGTGGTCGCATAGCGTTTATGCAGGTCGCCTTGGTTTTTATTGAAGCCATTATCCAATAGTGGCGCGCTAAACAGATGATCAAAGTCTTTTTGCATGCTTGACAGTTCGATACGATCCTGCGGGCGCTTTGGTCCTGCGAGGGATGGCACAATCGTATCTAAATCTAAGGCCAGATTTTTGCTGTAATGGATTTCCCCGCCTTTGGGGATGCCGAACAGACCTTGTGCTTTAAAGTAGGATTCAAAGGCGTCGATATCTTCCTCTTTACGTCCGGTGCCGCGCATATAGTCGACGGTGACTTCATCGACAGGGAAGAAGCCCATAGTCGCGCCGTATTCTGGGGCCATATTGGCGATGGTTGCACGGTCAGTCAGCGACAGCGATGAGGTGCCTTCGCCGATAAATTCGACGAATTTGCCGACTACTTTTTCCTTACGCAGCATCTGGGTGATGGTCAGGACCAAGTCAGTCGCCGTTACGCCTTCACGCAGTTTACCTTTGAGCTCCACACCAACCACATCGGGTGTCAGGAAGTAAACCGGCTGACCGAGCATACCCGCTTCCGCTTCAATCCCGCCGACACCCCAGCCGACTACACCCACCGCATTGATCATGGTGGTATGGGAGTCAGTACCGACTAAGGTATCGGGATAGAGCACATCATTTTTTTTCTGAACGCCGTTGAACAGATACTCAAGGTTGACCTGATGCACAATCCCAAATCCGGGCGGCACGACGCCAAAGGTATCAAAGGCTTGCATGCCCCACTTCATAAACTGGTAGCGTTCATTATTGCGCTGGAACTCCAGTTCCATGTTTTGACGTAACGCATCTGCGGTACCGTAGTAGTCGACTTGCACGGAGTGATCGACGACCAAATCTACAGGGACGAGCGGCTCAATCGCTTTAGGATTTTTGCCCATTTGCGCTGCGACATTGCGCATTGCGGCAAGGTCGGCAAGCAGTGGCACGCCAGTGAAGTCTTGCAGCACGACACGTGCGACCACGAAGGGAATTTCATCAACGCGGTTGGCGAGTGGCTCCCAGTTGGCGAGCTGTTTCACGTGTTCATCAGTGATCTTTTTACCATCAACATTACGCAGGACTGCTTCAAGCACGATCCGAATCGAGACCGGCAGCTTGGAGATCGGCCCCACACCTGCGGCTTCGAGTGCCGGCAGCGAGTAGATTTGCCTGCTCTCGCCATTTTTCAACGTAATTGTTTTGAGGGTGTTGTGCAGATTGTGTAATGACATGATGACCTCTGGTATTTGCGGGCTTTATTGACAAGCTAGCGGCATTGGACGAATTCATTAATCAGCAATAATTTGCAGATTGTGCGCTTTATTCTACGCCTCATTTTTGGGCAGGAGAGGCCTCGTGGGTAGTTGGATTGTGTCTTTATGCAAATGGAATAATTTATTGTGAGCAGTTAAAGTCGATGTGAGATTATTTCTATAAATCAGATAGGTTATGACTACAGGGAAACGTGTGATGAAACTCTTTATGGCTTTATCTTTTTTATGGTTAGCAGGTTGCACCAACCAAGAACTCTACGGTCAAGGCCAAGTCTGGCAGACCAGCCAATGCTTAAAATTATCTGAGCCGATTGAACGCCAGAATTGTTTGCAATACGCCAAGATGCCTTATGATCAATATAAGAAGGATAATGGGCTTAAGTGACGGTTGGATAATGGAAGCTGCATAAAAAAAGCCCAGAAAATATAATTCTGAGCTTTTTATGTAAATCTAAAACGCATGTCCTAACGATCAATCATCCAAATGCGCAAAGCGCACTAAATTTGACAGATGCACATTGCGTTTTTCAGCTTTCTTAAACATCAGGATGATTTTGCCGACTTGTTGCACGACATCTGCACCACTGACTTCAACCACACTGTCGATCAACGTTTGACGCAATTCGCGGTCTTCGCCAGCGACTTTCACCTTGATCAGCTCATGGTCAGCCAATGCACGGCGCAATTCTTCAATGACGCCATCCGATAAGCCATGGTTGCCGATCATCACGATCGGATTGAGTTCATGCCCAATGCGACGTAAGCGTTTGCGTTCATGAGTGGTAAGAGCGGGCATAGCAAAACCTTTAGTGTATGTAAAACAATCGATCCTCGCCGCATAGGCAAATGGATCGTTTAAAAAAAATATGTGATGCCTATTGTAGCTTAAAAATGCACATAAATATGGCTGTTCATCACATCAATCAAGCATCGAAACGACTTTTGGCTTAAAATAGGTGTATATCACTCAATTTTCTTGATCGTTTTCGCATCAATTTGCGTTGTTCATTTAAAAACCATCCTTTGATTGTTTTTGGTACAACCTCGCAAAGCTCTCGCATATTCAAATGGAACGCAACACATGGCAACTCGTATTACCAATAACAAACTGTCCAAAAGTAGTAAGGCTTGGATGCGTGAGCATTTGGATGATTTCTATGTGAAGCAAGCCCATAAGGATGGCTATCGTTCACGTGCAGCGTATAAACTGCTTGAAATCAATGATAAATATAAATTGATCCGGCCTGGTATGACGGTGGTGGATTTGGGTTCTGCACCGGGTAGCTGGTCGCAAATCGCCGCTAAGCTGACGGGTGAGCGCGGTATGGTTGTTGCTTCTGATATCTTGGAAATGGATCATTTGGGTGGGGTGACCTTCTTGCAGGGCGATTTTCGTGAAGAAAATGTCTTTAATAAACTGCTCGAAATCTTAGATGGCCGACGAGTAGACATTGTAATTTCGGATATGGCACCCAATACATCAGGGAGTAGTGCAGTAGATCAGCCGCGCATGATGTATTTATGCGAGCTTGCTCTCGACTTTGCCAGCAAAGTGCTGGATGAAAGAGGTCACTTTTTGGTGAAAGTCTTCCAAGGCGAAGGCTTTGATGAGTACCGGAAGTCGATCTTTAAAGAGTTTGCGGTGATCAAAGCGGTAAAGCCGAAGGCTTCCCGCCAACGCTCACCAGAAGTGTATTTGCTTGCCCAAGGCCGCAAGGTCAGTGCGATTAAATCAGATGCTGGTCGATCGGATAGCGATGATGCGGATACAGAATGAGATTTGAGTGGTGTGAGCAGGCGGCTTAGCACGACAGAATTGTGAAGTTATGTAACGGATTGATGTACAAATAGTGACAAAATCCGACGTAATGACCACGTAATGAGGTTGTTGCTGGACTGTAATCACGGTAATGTAAGTCAAACGAATGATGATTGTATGATTGAAAAGTTTGACTGACTTTTTATTTAATTAGTAAGTAACCATAGGTGGAAAAGCCTTGAACGATATCGTCAAGAATACAGTACTGTGGTTGGTGATTATTGGCATAGTCGTGCTGGTATTCAGCAATTTCGAGAACAAAAAGAAGCCAGAAAGCTTGAACTATTCTGATTTTGTGGCTGCGGTGAACGCAGGGCAAATCAAGAGCGTCAAGATTGATGGCGAAAGCATTACCGGTGAGCGTAAAGATAAAACCGCTTTTGAAACCGTGCGTCCAGGTATCGCTGACAATGCGCTGATGCCTAGCCTAACTGCACAAAAAGTGTCAGTTCAAGGTGCGGCGCCTGAGCGTCAAAGCGTATGGATGCAACTGCTGGTGGCTGCTTTTCCAGTACTGCTGATCATTCTGCTGATCATGTTCTTCATGCGTAACATGCAGGGCGGCGGTTCGGGCGGCGGCGGTGGTCGTGGTCCGATGAGCTTTGGCAAATCAAAAGCCAAAATGCTGACCGAAGATCAAATCAAAGTCACTTTTGCCGATGTTGCAGGTTGTGATGAAGCGAAAGCAGAACTGGTAGAAGTCGTTGATTTTCTGCGCGATCCGACCAAGTTTAAACGTCTGGGTGCGATGATCCCACGCGGTGTGCTGATGGTTGGCCCACCGGGAACAGGTAAAACCCTGCTTGCAAAAGCAGTCGCTGGTGAAGCGAAAGTGCCGTTCTTCTCGATCTCAGGTTCTGACTTCGTTGAAATGTTTGTCGGTGTCGGTGCATCACGCGTACGTGATATGTTCGAACAAGCCAAGCGTCATGCGCCTTGTATCATCTTTATTGATGAGATTGATGCGGTCGGTCGTCATCGCGGTTCAGGTATGGGCGGTGGTAACGATGAGCGCGAGCAAACGTTGAACCAGATGTTGGTTGAGATGGATGGTTTTGAAGGTTCTGAAGGCGTGATTGTGATTGCGGCGACCAACCGTGCAGACGTGCTGGACAAAGCCTTGCTGCGTCCAGGTCGCTTTGACCGTCAAGTCGCTGTGAGCTTGCCTGATATCAAAGGCCGTGAAGAAATTCTTAACGTGCATATGAAGAAATTGCCGTCTGCGACGGGTGTAGAGACCAAAGTGCTTGCACGTGGTACACCCGGCATGAGCGGTGCGGATTTGGCCAACTTGGTCAACGAAGCGGCTTTGTTTGCAGCACGTCGCAACAAGAACACGGTCGATATGCATGACTTTGAAGATGCAAAAGACAAGATCTTTATGGGTCCTGAGCGTAAATCGATGGTACTGCGTGAGGATGAGCGTAAAAACACCGCTTATCATGAAGCAGGTCATGCTTTGGTTGCCGAGCTGTTACCAAACACGGATCCGGTGCATAAAGTCACCATCATGCCGCGTGGTTGGGCGTTGGGTGTGACTTGGCAGTTGCCTGAGTTTGATCGCGTCAGCAACTACAAAGATAAGATGTTGAACGAGCTGTCGATTCTGTTTGGTGGTCGTATTGCCGAAGAAGTTTTTGTCAATCAAAAATCAACCGGTGCTTCAAATGACTTTGAACGTGCGACCAAAATCGCCCGTGCCATGGTCACCAAGTACGGCATGAGCGATGCGCTCGGGATCATGGTCTATGAAGATGATTCACAAGACGGTGGTTACTTCGGCAAGATTGGTAATCGTTCGGTGAGCGAAGCGACTCAGCAATTGATTGACCAAGAGATTCGTAAAATCTTGGAAGAGCAATATACCGTGGCGCGTGATCTGATCGAAGCCAACAAAGAAAAGATCGAAATCATGGTCGAAGCTTTGCTGAAATGGGAAACCATTGACCGTGATCAAGTGGTCGACATCATGGAAGGGCGTATGCCACGTGAGCCGAAGGTCTACGAGCCAGTGAACCCTGTGCCTGTGTCGGTTGTACCCACTGAAGGGGCGGTTCTGCCGCCACCGTTGCCAGCGATGTAATCGCCGATGCCCTTCGCTTAAGTGAGATCAAAAAGCCTTCGTGAAAACGGGGGTTTTTTGTTTTAAGCTCAGATTTAAATTATAAAAAAGGAATTTAGCCATGAAACTCCACCCCCTGCCCAAGCGCGTATTGCACTGTGGCCCACACGAACTTGATCTGTCGCGTCCGCACGTGATGGGCATCCTCAATGTCACACCCGATTCGTTCTCCGATGGCGGGCGTTTCAATCGCTTAGACAGTGCGCTACGCCATGCTGAACTGATGCTGGCTGAGGGTGCAAAGATCATTGATGTTGGGGGAGAGTCGACACGGCCCAACGCAACTGTGGTTTCGGTACAAGAGGAGCTGGATCGGGTGATCCCGCTGGTTGAAGCACTGGTTCAAGGCTTTGATCCGATCATCTCGATAGATACCAGTTGTCCTGAGGTATTTAGCGCGGCCGCCGAAGCTGGTGCGACGATCTGGAATGATGTACGCGCATTAAGCCGACCCAATGCCCTAGAGACCGCTGCACGGCTAAAGCTGCCCGTGATCTTGATGCATATGCGCGGGGAGCCTGACACTATGAATGATCTGGCTGTCTATCATGATGTATCGCGTGAGATCCATACTGAACTGTCTTTTCGTATTGAGGAAGCGTTTGCGGCAGGGATTATGGCTGATAAGATCATCATTGATATGGGCTTTGGCTTTGCAAAAAATACGCCGCAAAGTGTGCAATTGCTGGATGAAATCTGGAAGCTGAATTCTTTAGAACTGCCGATGCTGATGGGCATCTCGCGTAAACGGGTGCTGGGTGAGATTTTAGGTGGGGCTGCGGTCGATGGGCGACTCTATGCGGGACTGGGTGCTGCGCTGCTCGGTGTTCAGCAAGGGGTGTCGATTATCCGTACTCATGATGTGCGAGCGACCGTTGAGATGCTGGCGGTATTTAATCGGCTTCCCTAAAATGGGTTTTGCAGGATAAAAGCCTGAGTCATACAGTATGAGTTAGGCTTTTTTATCCCAGCATCCCGTGTTAGTCGTGCGGATGCAGATGTTCGTTATTGATGAGTGGCTGATTCACTTCGACGATGATATGCACCAGTTCTTCGTGAATACTAAGCTGTTTACGGAAGAAGTCTGGTGTGGCATCGGGATGGTCAGTGCACAGGTTTAAGACACAGGCATATTGATCCTTACCGACACGCAAGACATGGATATCATTGATGGTGGCTGGAATGGGGCTGTGTGCAATCACCTCAAAGACCTCGCTGACCACGGGTGCATCCATCTCGGCATCAAGTAATATGCGTCCAGAATCGCGGATTAAGCCATACGACCAGATCGCGACCAAGATTCCGCCCACGATACCCATGACTGGATCTAGCCAATCGGCGCCCCACAGCTTGCCTGCAATCAAGGCAATAATGGCCAGCACTGAGGTCGCAGCATCGGTGATGACATGGATGTAGGCGGCGCGCAGGTTCAGGTCGTGATGGCCTGATGCACCATGGTTATGGTGTGCATGACCGTCGTGCCCATGGGAGTGATCATGATTGTGTGAAGCGCTATGTCCATGACTGTGGTTATCTTTCAAGAGCCATGCACAAATCAGATTGACGGCAAGTCCGATCACGGCGATAAAAATCGCTTCATCATAGTGTATGGGCGTCGGAGAGAGCAGCCGATCCGTGGATTGGAACAGCATCCAAGCTGAAACCAGAATCAGCAAGATCGAGCTGGTGAAACTCGCGAGGATCTCAATCTTCCACGTCCCAAAGGTAAAGCGCGCATCTTGTGATAGCTTCCTTGCCAGCACATAAGCGAGCATAGACAAGCCCAGTGCCATGGCATGGGTACTCATGTGCCAGCCATCGGCAAGCAGCGCCATCGAGTTAAAAATATACCCGCCGGCGATCTCGGCAATCATCATCAGCGCAGTCAGGATCACCGCCCACTTTATTTTCTTCTCTGCCAGTGGATTACTGATATTGAACGTATAGGTTTTGGCTCTGGCGGTTTGGATCGACGTGACTGTGTCATGCGAATGATGCGATGATAGCGGTGCTGGCATACTTATGCCTCCAAAGGGTACAAAGAAGGAGAATCACCAATATAGTGTTAGGCGCTA
>CAYJTU010000023.1:0-21008 GCA_964373105.1 uncultured Moraxellaceae bacterium
GCCATCTTCAGGTAGGGGCTGAGAGAGTACCCACTCTGCAAATTCCGCGATGCCCTGCTTTAAAGAAATCTTTGGCGTAAAGCCCAGTTTCTCTTTGATGTTGGTCAAGTCCGCGTAGCAATGGCGAATGTCGCCGAGGCGATATTGACCCGTGACATGCGGACGGGTTTGACCGTTAAAGGCATCGACAAGGATATTGGCAATTTCGAGTACTGAGGTTGGCTCGCCTGAACCGACATTAAACGTTTGACCATTGGCGGCATCATTTTCTATCGCCAGCATAATGGCTTGAACAATATCAAGAACATGGACAAAGTCACGGCTTTCAGCACCATCTTCAAAAATCGGTAAAGACATGCCACGTCGGATACGGGTTGAAAATATCGACAATATGCCTGTATAGGGATTGTTTAAAGACTGCCCTGCACCATAGACATTTTGGAAGCGAAGAATTGCGGTGCCAATGCCGAGCGAGTCACCCGCGATACGAATGAGATCTTCTTGGGCATATTTAGTCGCAGCATAGATCGAAGCTGGGCTTGGGCGGGCGGATTCTGGGGTCGGAATTGGGGTAATGTCACGTTGGCAGGTGGGGCAAACAGGATCCCATTGCTGACGAGCGAGTTGCTCTGCACTTCGAGCAGTTGGATAGACATGACCGTGCTCAGCGCATTTATAGGCGCCTTCACCATAGATAGAGCGAGAAGAAGCCAGCACAATTTTCTTGACAGAATGTGGATTATTAGCCAGAAAATCAAGCATCTGCGCTGTCGCTTGGGAGTTAATATTGTTGTAGTGAGAGATCTGGTACATGGATTGAGCGGTACCTGTTTCTGCAGCCAGATGCACGATCACATCGGCCTTGGTCAGGACCGCATTCAAAGCGCTGCTATTGCAGACATCCGCGCGAATAAATTGAACGCGCGGATCTTCTAGTAAGCCACCAGCTATCGCAGCGGGATATGCGCCGTGAATTTGTGGGCTCAAATTATCGAAGATGGTGATTTGAAAATCACGAGCGAGCAATGCATTGGCTAAATTTAAGCCGATAAAGCCCGCGCCGCCAGTAATTAAGATATTTTTTGATGTTGTTGCCATGAGTTTCAAACCTTGGATTTAATTTTTACGTGATACGTTCAAGCATGCACATATTTATATGTGCATTATAATAATGATTTATAAATATCTAAATGTTTATTTGCGGTGATATCCCATGAGAATAATGTGGCTTGGTGCAAGCCTTTCTGGATAAAGTCATGTCTTAAGGACGCATCAGTTAAGCCGATTAATGCTGTTGCAATTTCATGGGGTTCGTCGGGATCGATTAACCATGCGGCCTGCCCGACGACTTCGGGAATAGAGGAGCGATTGGCGGCAATCACTGGGCAGCCAAAATGCATTGCTTCGATCGGAGGTAATCCAAATCCTTCATATTTAGATGGATAAACCATACAAAATGCCGATTGGTACAATTGAATCATTTGTGATGTGCTGACATTACAAATGACACGGACTGCATCTTCTAGGCCTAAAGAGCGAATGTTTGCTTGTTCTTCATCGCTAAATGCACTACCGGTACACAAGAAAGTAAACCCATGCTGTTGCAATCCTGACAGTTGGAAACCCAAAAGGGCGGCATCAAAATTCTTATAATTGTTGCGACCCCCGACATACAGAACATAGGCGCCTTGATGAATGCGTGGCTCGCTTGCAGTAACTGCTGAGACCGTGCCATAGTCGCTCAATGAGCACCCTAGATGAACCACATGAATGGGGCAACGATTAAGCAAAGTCGGATAGATCTCCAGCAAATCTTTTTTGGTATTTTCTGAAATACAAATCAAGGCATCAGCGGTGAAATAAGAAATTTTTCGCTCTAATATATTGAGAAAGGCACCTTTACTTTTGACCATACCCAGTTCATAGGTCATGTCATAAACCGTGGAGACATTCTTGGCGTTTTTATTCCAGGCAAATCGGAAATGGCTGGAGTGGAAGATCGATGTTTTAACGTACTGTGGGATCATTCGACCGAAGGTATGACCAGTTATTTTATCAATGGCATTCGTTGAGATTAATTTTTCAATGCGAGAGGTCATTTCTTGCCAATAAACAGATGCACCACCGCTCTTTTGTAAATTATAAATAATATCGTCAAAAGTGATCGTTAAAGGTTTCATGAAAAAATCTCTACAAATTTTCTATATATTCATTTTTGTTATATTTCTGATTTAGTTGAATATAACAAAAAAGAGAGTAAGGTAAATCATAGATCCAGCAGAATGGTCTAGCATTCACTGATGGACTCAATAGTAACGGATCAAGTATCGATAATGATCGGATGGCCTAGTTGTTTAAACCATATAAAGTCACGGGAGCTGTTAAAGGGTTCGCGTAGGCCAAAAAGAGAAATAATAGGGTGTGATCCTCGGGCGCATGATATCAGATACCGTCGTGTCTATCGCCTTTGTTACTTATTAATCCTGATATTTACTTTCGAATCAAATTGACTTCTTTTTGGAGGTTAATCTGAACGCCTTGATCTTGTTGTTGCATTGTAAGGTTATTCTTCTTTTCGGTATGTCGCTCATTGAGTGTAAAAAAACAAAATGTTAAATATAGAAAAACGCCTTGTGTAAAGTATCCTCCGCCTCGAATCAGCAGGTCGACCATGAACCCAATATTGATACAATGCGCGAGAAGTAAGAGAGGTGAGATATACTTATTATTATTAATAAATATCACGGACTTGATGGCTCTAAGGATCAAGGCCAAGGTTAGTAGAGCGCCGAAAATACCAAACTCTCCAACCAGCTTACTGGCCATTGTACCCCCATCAAATAAATTTGAATTATTCGGAGTTATCGTCAGAATTTTTGCGGTTACTTCACCGGATTCATTAGCAAAGCCAAACTGCTGGAAACCAACACCAAATCCCATCGTTTGTTGCAGCGATAAGGATGCATTTTGCCATCCCTGCATAAACACCAATGCTGAGAGGTTGTCGTTACTCGCTGAAAGATCAATTCGCTCGATGTAATAATTCAAATTGGGTGATAGCAGAGCGACGATGATCACCAAAGCACTTGCAAGGAGTAGTTTTTTGAGATTGATCGTAGTGATATATGCAATTATCACGACCATAATCATGGTGAGGTTCTCGATATAGATTGCCCACGCCGAAAAAAAGACGAGTAACAAAACCCAGAACGGCGATCGTGATACGACGTAATAAACGAGGAAAGGTGCTATTGCTAAGGCGAAGTGTGAGGGCTCAGAAAATAAAAAACAGGGCTTTGGTGATGCATTGCCAAAAAAGTCGATTCCGCTCAGTGAAACCAGTGCATTTAAGACAAAAATAACCATGATGAATGGCACAGGATCTGTAGTTGAGTTTTGTTTCAGTCGACCTAGATATTCGGCCAATTTTTTTGCGGCAATGATAAGTATGATGAATGTCAGACAACTCATAAAGAGGCGTACGTCATCTTGATCTAATTGAAAAATAGTGCCTATACATAAAGAGTAAAATACGATAAACAAAAATAATGCGATGGTGGCGGTAATGTATTTGGCGGTACGGCGAGGGATTTTGGTTTCAAGCTTAAAAAGAAAACCGATGATGCTGGCTATAAAAAGCGGTGTAATTGCGATTAAAAGCCCTAGAGCTTGGGAGGAGGCATGTCCTACCATCATGACCAATGAGGGTAGGAATATGATTCCCAATAATAAAATTTTAGGCTTCATCATAGTATTAGTTTTCATAAAATCTTAAAGTCGTTAGGTGCTGCATGCAATAGTTTTGCATCAGTGGCTAAGTGATTTGTTTTTGAATATTACGGACAATCAAATATTGCATGACTGAATTGAAAGCTTCGGCAGTTGCAATCGCCACGGCTGCGCCCCAAATACCGAAATAATAAATCCCCGCATAGAGAAAGCCGAGCACCATGAAGAAGTTGATCACTGCCACTCGCGACATAATAGAATATTTGCCATTGGCATTGATAAAGGCACTATAAGACAAATTGCGCATCTTAAAGATCACCGATAATCCCACCAAGACAACCAGTAAGTAGGCATCCGTATATTGTTTGGCGAAGAGGTTCAAGGCTATACAGGCTATCGAGACATAGACCAGTGTCATAAGCGAAGTCATTAGAAAACTCTTATTGAGAAACTTGATCTGTGTCGAATGATTCGCAGCCGTGATCGGCATCGCGGACATCTTGGCGTATACATCCGAGAAATACGCACCGGCTACGAACATCAAGGGATCGAGAACGCGCATGGATAGTGCATAAATACCCACATCGACGGAAGCCGTCATCTTTGTCAGCATAAAGATGTCGAGTTTGGCATAGGATACGCCGATGATGATGGCAAAGCCGATTGCAAAACTATTTTGGTAATTTATCAACGCATCTTTGATGTGAAATTGACGGAGGTATCCCCAGTTTTTTCGGACTAAAAAAAGACCGAGAACACCAATCGTCACTTCAACAAGCAGTAACACGAAAAGGACATTGATATGAACTTGGCAATAAATAATCCAGAAGACTACTGCGCAAGCCGAGAGGGTAATAATCGAATAGAGGGGTAATAGAGCGAGTAAGTTATTCTTGGCCTGAAGAAACACGGCACTGATGTTTTGCAGCAGAGGCGTAGAACCGAACCCAAAAATCAACAGCCAGTCGACTGGGGTCAGCGCTGGGTTGAGCCAGTCGCTGAGCGTATACAGCAATGCCCCAAAGCAAACCATGGCCAATAGCTTGGAGATAAAGACAGTGCTGAGCGGCGTACTGCGTTGACTTAAACTGTGCTGGCGCAGCAAATAGGTATCTAAACCCAGATCAATGATCAGACGCAGGACTTCAGCAGCGGTAAAGATAAAGGCAATTGTTGAAAACGCTGCAGGTGTTAGAAATTTAGCCAGCAGCAGCATGGTAAATAGGCGTAAGCCGATGGTACTTCCTTTGACGATAAGCAAAGAAATCGTATTTTTTAAAGAAAAAATCATGATTTATCGAGAAACATTGCGTGCATTTTTGACAAATGCGATTCGGTTTCTTGTCGTGGCATCAACGTGTTCGTCTGTTTTCAGCCCTTGCAGTACTGGTAAAATATCATGAGCAAGAGACTTGCCAAGCTCGACACCCCATTGATCAAAGGCATTGATTTGCCATAGATGAGCTTGGACAAATATTTTATGCTCATAGGCCGCGAGTAATAGACCCAGTGAATAAGGGTCGAGTTTGGGTAAAATAATGACCGTAGAGCGTTGCCCACCTGCACAGGTGCGATGCGGCTCTTCGGGATAGATTCGACCCGTTGCGAGAGCCGCACTTTGCGCAAAACAGTTCGCCAGTAATTGATCTTGGTGACCTTCAAAAACATGCAGATCTTCCGCCACGGCGATAAAGTCAGTGGGAATTTGGCGGGTTCCTTGGTGCAGCATCTGGAAGTAAGCGTGTTGACCATTACTGCCGACACTGCCAAAGACGATCTGTGCTGTACGGGTACTGATCGGCTGACCATGGATGTCGATTCCTTTACCGTTCGACTCCATCTCAAGTTGTTGCAAATAAGCTGGAAATGAACGGAGTCCATGACAATAAGGCGCAACGGATAAGCCCGCCGCATGATTCTCTTCGATATTCCATGCACCAATGAGACCCATCAGGACAGGTATATTCGATGCTAGCGGTGCTGAAAAGAAATGCTCATCCATGGCGCGGGCGCCAGCAAGCAACTCTTCAAAAAGATCCATACCCACTGCAATAGCAATCGGTAGCCCGACTGCAGACCACAGTGAGAAGCGACCACCGACCCAGTCCCAAAATTCGAAAGTGCGTTCAGGCTCTATGCCGAAGGCAGCGGCGCGGTCTAGTTCTGCAGTCACGCCGACAAAATGATGTTTAATAATGGTTGATTGTTCGAGATGCAGTTGCTCTTCGAGCCATTGGCCCGCAGCGATTGCATTTTGCATGGTTTCAAAGGTGGTAAAGGTTTTACTGGTAACCAAAAATAAGGTTTCTTCGGGGTTAACACGTTGCAGCACTTGATAGAGATCATCGGCGTCTATGTTTGCGACATAGGAGACGGCAATCGAGGGGTGTCTAAATCGCGCTAAGGCTTGGGTTACCAGTCGCGAACCGAGGTTAGAGCCGCCAACACCAATATTCACCACATATTTAATGGTTTTACCGGTAGCCCCAGTGATTCGGCCTGCGTGAAGCTCTTCTACGAATTGGCGTATTTTAGCGCGGACAGCCGCTGCTTCTTCAATATGAAGCTGCATTTCGGGAGGGAGGCCTGGATTTGCAGCGGCACGTAATGCCGTATGCAGGACTTTGCGGTTTTCGGTTTGATTGCGAATGTCGCCATTTTTAAGCTGTGCAATGGCCGTTTCAAGGTGAGCTTTTTTTGCTTTTATGATGAGTTGGTCAAACTCATGATCATTGATCATTTGATTGGTAAAATCAAATAATGCATCCGCACAAGTAAAACAACGTTTTTGAGTTTTGTTTTCCATAGATATATGACTTTGTACTTCAGCAGGCGTAACAAAATGCTCTATCGAATCCGATTTCTGGGTCGATGAGTTTGATGAAGATGGTGCATTTTTATAGAACAAGTGAGGTGTCCTTACCTTGAGGTTTGTTTTATATGTTTTGATCTCAGCCGTGATTTGCACGATGATCAAAAAACAATGAACCACCTTTAGTTCTAAAAGTGGTTCATTGTAGTATAAATACAGGTGGTGGACAAATTATCTCGGGGGACTAAAAGACTTCCGCATTTTTAAACAACGATGCTTTTTCATCTTTACCAGAAAGCAAAGGTTGCATGTCGATCGGCCAATCGATGGCAAGGTCAGGATCATTCCAGATAATGGATCGCTCGTGAGTCGGCGAGTAAAGGTTTGTGGTTTTGTAGATAAATTCTGCCGTCTCGGACAGGGTGACAAAACCATGTGCAAATCCTTCAGGGATCCACAGCTGTTTACGATTCTCGGCGGATAATACCTCACCCACCCAGTGACCAAATGTCGGTGAATTCTTGCGAATATCAACAGCAACATCAAAGACTTCACCTTGAATGACACGCACCAATTTGCCTTGAGCCATCGGATCCAGTTGATAGTGGAGGCCACGCAGCACACCACGCTGAGATTTGGAGTGGTTATCTTGGATGAAGTGGCGGGTGAGGCCAGTCGCCTCATCAAAAGCCGTTTGAATGAAGCTTTCAAAGAAGAATCCACGTTCATCGCCAAAAAACTTGGGCGTAAATAAGATGACTTCAGGAATCGTAAGTTTATGAGCTTGCATTAAAATATCTGCTCTTTTAGTAAGTTGAGAAGATATTGGCCGTAACCATTTTTGGAGAGGGGCTTTGCGAGCTCTGCCAACTGTTCGCGGCTGATCCATTTGTTATGAAACGCAATCTCTTCGGGACAAGCAATTTTAAGGCCTTGACGCTTCTCAACGGTGGCAATGAATTGACTGGCTTCCAGTAAGGAGTCATGGGTGCCGGTATCAAGCCAGGCATGACCGCGACCCATGAGCTCAACAGACAGCTGGCCTTGCTCTAAATACAAGCTATTTAAGTCGGTAATTTCTAGTTCGCCGCGCGGTGATGGTTTAATCTGTTTCGCCAATTGCACGACGTTTTTGTCATAAAAGTAAAGACCAGTGATGGCATAGCTAGATTTAGGTTGCTTTGGTTTTTCTTCTAGCGACAAAACTTTGCCAGTCGCATCAAACTCGGCAACGCCATAGCGTTCAGGATCTTGGACATGATAAGCAAAAACAGTCGCGCCGGATTCTTTGGCACTGGCATTGGCGAGTAGTTGTTTAAAGTCATGACCAAAGAAAATGTTGTCCCCGAGGACCAAAGCACAATGATCATCACCAATAAATTCTTCACCCAAGATAAAAGCTTGAGCCAGACCGTCAGGGCTGGGCTGAATGACATAACTCAGCGATAGGCCCCATTGACTGCCATCGCCCAACAGCTGTTGATACCGTGGAATATCCTGTGGGGTAGAAATAATCAAGATCTCACGGATACCCGCCAGCATCAGCGTTGAAAGCGGGTAATACACCATCGGTTTGTCATAAACCGGTAGTAATTGCTTTGAGATCGCTAGCGTCGCAGGATGAAGACGTGTGCCTGAACCACCTGCTAAAATAATGCCTTTACGTTTCATAATCATTTTACTCGAATAGATGATGACTTAATCTGATGTTATCGGGTGTCGCACAGCATTCATTACCGTTTAAATCGATGTTTTAAATTTAGGCTTGGCCCAGTTCTTGAACCAGCCGTTGTACGTGATATTGCCAGTTGGGGAGTTCAATGCCCAATAAATGGCGTAGTTTTGTCGTATCAAGTCGCGAGTTTTGTGGACGTGCGGCGGGTACAGGGTAGGCAGACGCAGGAATAGGGTGTACATCTATCGGAGCGACTTTGAGTGAACGTCCGAGCTTAATCGCTTCGGCGATTACGAATTGTGCATACCCATGCCAGTTGGTCTCACCAGAGGCTACCAAATGATAGATTCCAGAGGCTTCAGCGGCCAGCGTTGGATCAACACGCAGACGATAGATTGCCAGTGCCGTGACATCGGCAATGAGTTCGGCACTGGTCGGCGCCCCAAACTGATCCGCCACCACATTGAGATTATCGCGTTCAGCAGCAAGGCGGAGCATGGTTTTAGCAAAATTACCGCCACGACTGGCAAATACCCAACTGGTTCTAAAGATTAAATGTTGGCAGCCCGAGGCTTCAATTGCAATCTCCCCATCGCGTTTGGTCTGACCGTAGACATTCAACGGGGCGGTTACATCGGTTTCGATATAGGGTGCATCTTTACGTCCATCGAAGACATAGTCTGTAGAGTAGTGAATCAGCCAACTGTTTAAACGTCGGCATTCTTCAGCGAGGATTGCAACCGATTGTGCATTAATGCATTTAGCGCTATCGATATCACGCTCTGCTTTGTCGACGGCCGTGTACGCTGCTGCATTGACGATCACATCAGGTGCATAGTCACGCACAAGTTTGCGTATGGATTCAGGATCATCCAGGTTGGCCGTTGATCGGTCATGGGCTGAAAGCTCGCCCAGTGGTGACAATGCGCGCTGGAGTGCCCAGCCGACTTGGCCATTTTTGCCGAGTAAAAGAATTTTCAAAATAGGGGACCTTATCCTTGGTATTGTTGATGGACCCAATCACGATATGCGCCACTGGTCACTTGACTGACCCAAAATTGATTGGTGAGGTACCATTCCACCGTTTTACGGATCCCCGTTTCAAAGGTCTCTGCGGGTTTCCAACCGAGTTCTCGCTCAAGCTTGCTGGCATCAATCGCATAACGGCGATCATGTCCCGCACGGTCTTGGACAAAGGTGATTTGCGAATGATAAGGTTGACCATCTACACGCGGCTTGAGCTCATCGAGAATGGCACACAATGTTTGTACCACATGCAGATTGGCTTTTTCATTCCAGCCGCCGACATTATAGGTCTCACCTAAGGTACCTGCCTCTAAAACTCGGCGGATGGCACTGCAATGATCCGTGACATAGAGCCAATCGCGAATTTGCTGGCCGTCGCCATAGATCGGCAGGCTTTTGCCGCTCAGGGCATTTAAAATGCACAGCGGGATGAGTTTCTCTGGAAAATGATAGGGGCCATAATTGTTAGAACAATTGGTGGTTAGCACTGGGAAGCCATAGGTATGGTAATAGGCTCGCACCAAATGATCAGATGCTGCCTTACTGGCCGAATAGGGGCTATTTGGCTCATAACGATTGGTTTCGCGAAAAGCAGGGTCAGTTTTGTTTAGCGAGCCGTAGACTTCATCGGTTGAGACGTGCAAAAAACGGAATTCAGATTTATTTGGCGCATCGAGTTTAGACCAATAGGCGCGGGCGGTTTCAAGTAGTTTGAAGGTGCCGACGATATTGGTTTGAATAAATTCTTCAGGATTGCTAATTGATCGATCAACATGGCTTTCTGCGGCAAAATTCAACACGGCTCTGACTTGATGTGTCGTCAATAACTCGGCAATGACATCGCTGTCCGCGATATCGGCATGGATGAACATATGCTGTGGGTGGGAGGCCACGGAAGCTAAATTTGCAAGATTCCCTGCATAGGTTAATTTGTCTAAACTAATGACCAACTCATCATTATGATGGGCGAGCCAATCTAAAACAAAGTTACTGCCAATAAAACCTGCTGCGCCGGTGACCAAAATTGCCATGATAAAATGTCCACTACCGTATATCTGTTGTTTTACTCATCGCGCATGATTATGAAAAAATTATGAACAGAAATGAGAATTCAATGTCTTAGAAAAAACGCACTTGAATGAAGTGCGTTCAGATTAAATATCTTTCATGAGCGTCAAAAAGAATCATTAATAACTGTTTTGCGGCTCAGCACCGATCAGCTTTTGTAATTCTGCAGTACGCTCAGTCATCCGTGCTTGTGCGCCAGCGCCGCGCGCTTCCACATTCAAGCGCAAGAGCGGCTCGGTGTTTGAGGTGCGCAGATTAAAGCGCCAGTCTGCAAAAGACAAGCTCACACCATCCGTTTTATCCAGTTCAGGATTGCTTGATGTGTAGTGCTGTAAAATCTTATCGATGATTGCGGCGCTGTCCTCGACACGGAAGTTAATTTCTCCGCTGCATGGATATGCGGCCATACGCTCTTTGACCAAGGTGGATAGACCTTTACCGGTATTGCTGACCAAGTTGACGGCCAACAGCCACGGGATCATGCCGCTATCGCAATACGCGAAATCACGGAAATAGTGATGCGCGCTCATCTCGCCGCCATAGATAGCATTTTCTTTGCGCATACGCTCTTTAATGAAGGCATGACCCGTTTTGCATTGGATGGCGACCCCGCCAGACTGTTCGGCGATATCAATGGTATTCCACGTCAGACGGGGGTCATGGATAATCTTTTCACCTGGGTTTTTAAGCAAGAAAGCTTGAGCGAGTAAGCCAACGATATAATATCCCTCGATGAATTCACCGTGTTCATCGAACAAGAAGCAACGGTCGAAGTCGCCATCCCATGCCACGCCAAAATCGGCCTGATGGGTTTTGACGGCTTCAATGGTTGCCGCGCGATTTTCAAGCAAAATCGGGTTCGGAATGCCGTTTGGAAAGCTGCCATCGGCTTCATGATGGATTTTAATAAAGGAAATTGGGATGTTCAGGGTGGCAAAGCGGCTTTCTAAGGCATCAATCACATGACCAGCAGCACCATTACCTGCATTGACCACAATTTTGAGTGGTTTGACATTGGGGATGTCGAGGTAAGTGAGCAGGTGTGTGGTGTAGTCTTCTAAGATCGAGACTTCGGTCAATGTACCTTTATGGCCAATCGGTGCAAAGGCTTCTGTTTCAGCCAGTGCTTTGATGTCGAGCAGACCGGTGTCACCACTGATTGGCTGAGCATTTTTCTTGACCAATTTCATGCCGTTATAATCCATCGGATTATGGCTAGCCGTCACTTCGATGCCGCCATCGACATCGAGATGAAAGGAGGCAAAATAGACTTCTTCAGTGCCGGTCATGCCGATGTCAATCACATCGACGCCACTGTCCATAAGACCTTGCGCAATCGCCATCTTTAGTGTGTAACTGGTTGGGCGGATATCTGCACCGACCACAATTTTTTTCGGCTGTAATAATTGTCCATAAGCGCGACCGATATTATAGGCAATCGATTCGTTCAGTTCTGTGCCCAGTTTGCCTCGAATATCGTAGGCTTTAAAACAAGTCAGCTTCATAATTCGTGCTCAGTTATAAATTTCGAGTAGGATAATGAAAAACGACAGTTATTTTCGTCGTAAATTAGTTGCGTGGAGTATGCCATAGCAGATATCAAAGATCATCTGCTTATGCCATTAATGGCGTGTTGTTGGGGATATATGGCGCAAAATTTTGATGCGCCATATCTATTTTACGAAAAATAAAAATGTGACCCAGTTAGCTTAATAGTTTACGCATGGCTTCCGGCACGCCCACTGCAAAAGCTTCAGTGCGGCTCATCCAGCGCGTCGGCGCGAAAATATGCTCTAGATGGTCCTTCTGTGTTTTCTGGACGACGACATGAATGGCTTGTAGCTCCCAATGAAAGTGGGTGAAGGTATGGCGGATATGTTTGCCTTTTTCACTGTGCTTTAAGTTGAGAGTGACGAGTTGATCGGCAAGGCTGCTGTCCGAGTCATCGATCAACGGCAGACACCATAGACCACCCCAGAGCCCTTCGGGTGGGCGCTGCTGCCAAAGCAAGCGGTGATGATCTTCAAGAAGCAAGACATTGGCATGGCGGACAGGCATGGTTTTACGAGCAGGTTTTTCGGGTAAAACCATCACGCGATTTTGCTGAAATGCGCTGCAATCACTTTGCATCGGGCAATACAAACAAAGCGGTTTCTTCGGGGTGCAGAGGGTTGCCCCCAAATCCATGATGGCTTGGTTATAGTCATGGGTCCGATGTAGCGGTGTAAACTCTGCAGCAATTTGCCAGATGTTTTTAAGAAAGACTGAACTGGTACTGTCGCCGTCCAGCGCCAGATAGCGACTGAGCACCCGTTTGACGTTGCCGTCCATAATCACGCCATACTGACGTAATCCCAATGACATCAGTGCACCGCCTGTTGAGGGTCCAATCCCGGGCAGTTCAACCCAGCCTTCAAGGGTTTGCGGAAACTCACCATGTGCCGCCACGATGCCAGCGGCTTTGTGCAGGTTTCTAGCACGTGCGTAGTAGCCCAGTCCGGCCCAATAGGGCGCGACGTCATTCCACTCAGCTTGGCCCAGGTCTGCGACGGTGGGGAAGCGCTGCATAAAGCGCTCAAAGTACTGCAGTACGGTTTTGACTTGGGTTTGCTGCAACATGATCTCCGAGACCCAGACCTTATAGGGGTCATCGACGACTTGCCACGGCAAATCATGGCGACCATGTTGATCAAACCAAGTGAGGAGTTGCTGGGAAAAGTGCTGAGCAGTCTGCTCACGTGTTGTGGTCTGTGCTGTCGCTGTTTTTACAATCATCAAACGTTATTCATCGTGTTAAAGGTATCTTATATGTCATGCAACCATAGCCCTTGAGGCGCTTAAAGGCTATAGTTCACACTAATTATTTTGTGTGATCTGGATTGCTGTCATGAATAGCCTAACGAACCCATCTGCCGTGCCTACGCCCTCTGCTCATGATCTGCAAGCGCAGGATTTAACGCGTATTTTACCTGCTTCGCGTAAGGTTTACATCCAGGGCTCTACGCCAGACATCCAAGTGCCGATGCGTGAGATCAGTCTGACGGATACGCCGACGGGTCTTGGCGGTGAAAAAAATCCACCTGTTTTGGTCTATGACACATCAGGTGTGTACAGTGATCCGAATGTCGCTATCGATTTGACCAAAGGTTTGCCGGATCTGCGCAGCCAATGGATTGAAGCGCGTCAAGATACTGAAAAATTAAGTGGTTTGTCTTCAGAGTTTGGTCGTCAGCGCGCGCGCGATATCGCCACAGCTGAGCTGCGCTTTGCCCATATCCAAAATCCGCGTCGCGCTGTGCTGGGCAAGAATGTCAGCCAAATGCACTATGCCAAGCTCGGTATCATCACGCCTGAGATGGAATTCATCGCGATTCGCGAAAATCAGCGTCAGTACGAAGGGACTGATACGCGTCAGCATGCGGGACATAATTTCGGTGCGAATTTACCACGTGAAATCACGCCAGAATTTGTGCGCAGTGAAGTTGCGGCGGGCCGTGCGATCATTCCTGCCAATATCAATCACCCTGAACTTGAGCCGATGATCATCGGCCGCAATTTCTTAGTCAAAATCAATGCCAATATCGGGAATAGTGCGCTGGGTTCGTCTATCGATGAAGAGGTGGCCAAAATGACCTGGTCGACCCGTTGGGGCGCGGATACCATCATGGATCTTTCGACCGGAAAGCATATCCATGAAACCCGTGAGTGGATCATCCGTAACTCACCGGTGCCGATCGGAACAGTGCCGATTTATCAAGCGCTGGAAAAAGTGGATGGCGTCGCTGAAGACCTGACGTGGGAGATTTTCCGCGATACCTTGATTGAGCAAGCCGAGCAAGGCGTGGATTATTTCACTATTCATGCCGGTGTGTTACTGCGTTATGTGCCGTTGACCGCACAGCGTCTGACCGGGATCGTGTCGCGTGGCGGTTCGATCATGGCGCAGTGGTGCTTGGCGCATCATCAAGAGAACTTCCTCTATACCCACTTTGAAGACATCTGCGAAATCATGAAAGCCTATGACGTTTCATTTAGTCTCGGTGATGGCTTGCGTCCAGGCTGTATACAAGATGCCAATGATGAAGCGCAATTCGGTGAGCTACGCACCTTGGGTGAATTGACACAGATAGCGTGGAAGCATGATGTACAGGTGATGATCGAAGGGCCGGGCCACGTACCGATGCATATGATCAAAGAAAATATGGATCTGCAATTGGAAGTTTGCGGTGAAGCGCCGTTCTACACCCTTGGGCCGCTGACCACGGATATCGCCCCGGGCTATGACCACATCACCAGTGCGATTGGTGCGGCGATGATCGGTTGGTACGGCACGGCGATGCTGTGTTATGTCACGCCGAAAGAGCATTTGGGCCTACCCAACAAAAAAGATGTGAAAGACGGCATCATCACCTACAAGATTGCGGCGCACGCTGCTGACTTGGCCAAAGGCCATCCCGGCGCACAGGTGCGTGATAATGCCTTGTCTAAAGCACGCTTTGAGTTCCGCTGGGATGATCAGTTTAATCTGGCACTTGATCCAGACACCGCTCGTGAGTATCACGATGAGACCTTGCCTAAAGATGCGCATAAATCGGCACACTTCTGCTCGATGTGTGGTCCGAAGTTTTGTTCGATGAAAATCACTCAGAATGTGCGTGACTATGCCGCAAAGCAGGGTTTGAGTGAGCAAGACGCGGTACAAGCAGGCATGAAAGAAATGTCGGGCGTGTACCATGAGCAAGGTAGTCAGTTGTATAAAGAAGTTTAAGTATTTGTTATAGCGCTTGTTGTGTACATTAGAATCGCATAGAGAATCCTATGCGATTTTTTTGTTTTCAAAGACATTGATTAAAATTATTACTCATTCCAAAAGGCGAACCCTATGAAATCTTTAGCAGTGGTCATGCTATCCATCCTCACTACGGCTTGTGCGGTGCATGCCACACCTGCCCAGACGCCAGAGACGACTCTCAATGGTTCGTCAATCAATCCAGAGAGTCTGAAAAACTTAAGTCCTTTTCCAAAGTCTCAAGCTGGTTTTCAACGCTATGTCATTCACGTCCCGGTGACGGGCAATGATGACGGCTATCAAGTCGAGTTGATCGCGGGCAAAACAGCCAAAGTCGACTGTAATAACCATCGTTTGAATGGCAGTTTGGCGGAAAAAGACCTCAAAGGATGGGGCTATAGCTATTATGAATTTACGACGCAAGGTCAGATGGCGTCGACCATGATGGCCTGTCCGAATCGCCCTGAGACCGAGAAGTTTGTGACCGGTGCAACCAAGCTGGTGCGTTACAACAGCCGCTTGCCGATCGTGGTCTTTGTGCCGAATGGCTATGAATTGAAGTATCGATTATGGAAAGCACAGGATATCGTCCCAGCAGTGGTAAATTAAGTTGACAATAATTATTGTCAACATGTATAACTAGCGCAGTTCTTTCCTCATCCCCCTTACTTGGAGTACACGCTATGTCAAATCCCCGCATCTTAATTACGGGTGCCAATACTGGAATCGGCCTCGCGACCGCCAAGGTGCTTGTGCAGGGTGGTGCGGATGTGATTTTGGCGTGCCGCAATCCCGATAAAGCTGCTGTCGCAAAAGCGGAGTTGGTCAAGTTAGGCGGGGCGGGCGCTGTGGATGTCATTTCCCTTGATTTGAACAGCTTGGATTCGGTCAAAGCTGCGGCAGAGCTCGTGAATGAGCGCTATGGCTCGCTTGATGTCTTGATCAATAATGCCGGCATTTTTGGCGATGAGTTACGCTTTACCGAAGAGGGCTATGAGCAACAGTTTGGCGTGAACTATGTGGGACCTTTCTTACTCACTCAATTGCTGCTACCCGCACTTAAACGCGCTAAAGCGGGTCGGATCATACATTTGGCATCCGTCATGCATTGGCTGGGAAATATCAAACCAGAAAGCTTCCGCATGACCTCCGGAACTTATCGTGCAGTCGGTGCTTATGGTCAGTCGAAACTGGCAAATCTATTGTTTAGCCATGCATTGGCACGTCAATTGGCAGGCTCAACAGTGACCAGCAATGCTTTGCATCCGGGCGGTGTGGATTCGGAAATTTATCGCGAATTACCGAAGTATCAGTATGCGGTCATGCGTCATTTTTTGATTCCGACCGATCGCCCTGCCCAATTGATTGCACAGATGGCAGTCGCTCCTGAGTGGGCGGATCGAAATGGGCAGTACGTCAGTGCTCATATGCCGAATTGGCAGTCGTCGCGTGCGAAAAACGTCGCGCTTGCCGATCAGTTGTATCAGCAGTCTTTAGAGCTGGTGCGGGACTATCTATAAAAATCAATAAATAATACCCGGGTAATATTGCGTATTTAAATTTATCCGGGTAATATGTGCTTCATCATGTCTTGATGGAGCATCAAAAATGTCGCTTGAACCCACCCGTTATACCGTTTTTAATCATCAGCAATGTATCGCTGAGGGCACACTTACGCAGATAGCCAGCCCAGTACAGCGGGTCATACAGCATGATCCTGAGGCGCAGATTTTGGCGTTTGCGGATGCTACGGGGGAGCAAACCGATTTAAATTGGTTTGAGATCCCCGATGTGGCTGAACTCAGACCAGAGATCCATGTGGAAGAGACGGCGCAACCTCGGCGGGCAGGGCGTCCGAAGCTCGGCGTGGTTGCCCGTGAGATCACGCTGCTGCCAAGACACTGGGAGTGGTTGGGTCAACAATCAGGCGGTGCATCAGTTGCGCTGCGTAAGTTGGTTGAAGAGGCTAGACGCGCCAATGAAGGCAAAGATCGGATCAAGCGTGCACAAGAAACCACCTATCGGGTGATGACGGCGATGGTGGGCAATGAGGTGGGATTTGAGGAAGCGCTACGGGCGTTGTATGCCGGCAATCAAGCGCAGTTTGTGCAAATTGTGCAGGCTTGGCCAGTGGATATTCAGACCTACTTACAGAAATTGGCGGTCAATGTTTTTATCGCTTAGCGCCTCGATAATTGAGGCGCGATGTTGACCAATGGGGCTGACCGTCATATGTGTCCATCAACAATAAAGGAAAACAAGATGACTGTAATTAATCCCCAAGCGCCGATCTTGGTGACAGGTGCCAGTGGCTATGTGGCAGGCTGGATTGTGAAGAATCTACTGGAAGCAGGGCATACCGTGCATGCGACGGTGCGCGACCCTGCCAAAGCCAGCAGCGTGGGTCATCTGCAAAAAATCGCTGCGCAGAGTTCAGGGACACTGAAGCTCTTTAAAGCGGATCTGTTGAATCAGTGCGAGTTTGTGGATCCGATGGCGGGCTGTGAGTTGGTCATCCATACCGCATCACCCTTTATTATCAGCGGATTTACTGATGCGTATGAAGCATTGGTCCGTCCAGCATTGGAAGGCACGCGTAATGTGCTGCGTACGGTTGAGCATACTTCGAGTGTGAAGCGTGTTGTGCTGACATCGAGTGTGGCAGCGACCTATGGCGATGCGCAAGATGCACTGAAAGTCCCCAATGGCATCTTTAATGAAAGTCACTGGAATACCACCAGTAGTGTCGATCATCAACCCTATCTGTATTCAAAGACCATCGCCGAACGTGAAGCGTGGAAGATGCAGGCTGAGCAAAGTGAGCCGAATCGGTGGGATTTGGTCTGTGTCAATCCGGCCTTGGTGGTCGGTCCTGCACTAACGACCAACAGTATCTCTACCAGTATCAGTACTTTGCAGCAGTTTGGTGATGGCACGATGCGCTTGGGTGCACCCAAGATGTGGAATGGTTTGGTGGATGTGCGCGATGTGGCCGATGCACATATCCGCGCGGGTTTCACGCCGGATGCCAATGGGCGTTATATCCTGTGCGGGGATAGCTTGAGTTTACTGCAGATGGGGGCAGCACTGCGTGAGCAGTTTGGATCTCGTTATCCATTCCCAGCGCTTCCAGCCCCGAAACTGGCGTTCTGGGCGATTGCGCCTCTGTATGGTTTTACCCGTGACTTTGTGGCACGCAATATGAATTATAAGATCGGCTTTGATAACAGCCGTAGTCGCCGTGATCTGCATATCGAGTACCGCAATGTACGAACCGCCGTCTGCGAGCATTTCCAGCAGTTGATCGATGATGGGTTGGTGAAAAAGCGCTAAGCATGATCAAGATGTAAAAAGACGAGCCTTGGCTCGTCTTTTTATGCATATCGATCAGTGATGGATTACTCTGATTGCTCAACCACCAGCGCATCAATGCCACTGTCTTGTAGTTGGCGCTGGGCTTTGAGGGCTTCATTGCGACTATCAAAGGGACCCGAGACCACGCGATACCACTCTGAGCCATCGTTGCTCGTGGTATGACGGACATCGGCTGGCAGACCCGCCAAGAGCACAGCAGCACGTTGCTTATCGGCTTCGTCGGCGGTCTGGAAGCTGTTCACTTGTAAAATATAATGCGCTTGCCCAGATTTTACAGTCGGACTTCCCGAAGCAACATCACTGCCGACCACGACGGGTGCCGGATCATCAGGGACGACATCTGGCACAGTTTGAGTGGGAATCGGTGTCACTTGCTGTTTAGGCAACAGATCATAAAACTGAAAATCTGCAGGTTTGCCTGAATCTGTTGCGGCAGGTGCTGAAGCCGCAGTAGTTTGCGTTGCACCGCGGTTGGCGGGTTGCCAAGGCTGCCATAGATAAAGCAGGGCCAAACAGGACAGACCGAATAAAATCCCAAAAATAGTCCATAACCAAGCGGGGACCAGTGGACCTTTACGCGTCGCCGCAGTTGAGGTGGGACGCTGCGTTGCTCCTCGAGGTTTTGAGCCAAACACGAGAGTTTCCTTCTTTTGATTGGTTGAAATATATGGGGTTTAAAAAAGACGGCACACGTTTTTTTGCACCGTCTTCGCTTGCTCTTAGCGCCGTCCTACATGGATTCAGGCGCTGATACACCCAGTAAAAGCAAACCATTGCGAATCACTTGGCGCACTGACACACTGAGCAGCAGACGTGCTTGCATCAGTTCTTGATCATCGCTGATCACCTTATGTTCGTTATACCAGCCATGAAACAGCGATGCCAACTCTTTTAGGTAATTACCCAATTGATGCGGCTCGTACTGATGTGCGGCATTGTTCAGCACATCGGGATAGGCCGCAAGTTTGGCAAGCAATTCGGCTTCTACGGTTTCGACCAAGCGACCCGCAGCCGCACGCCCAGATACAGCATCAAAGGTTTGACCAAGGCTAGTGACTTTTTCGAGCATACGATGCACACGGGCATGCGCGTATTGGATGTAATACACCGCATTGTCTTTGCTTTGCGACACAGCCAAGTCTAAATCAAAGTCGATGTGCTGGGCGCTCTTACGCATCACGTAATAGAAGCGCGCTGCGTCATTGCCCACTTCAGAGCGTAGTTCGCGCAAGGTGACGAATGACCCTGAACGTGAGGACATCTGTACAGGTTGACCGCTACGCCAAAGGCTGACGAACTGCACGAGGAGTACGGTGAGCTTCTCGGGATCATAGCCTAAAGCACTGATCGCGGCTTTCACCCGCGAGATATAGCCATGGTGGTCTGCACCCCAGATATCGACGATCTGATCGAAGCCGCGCTGATACTTGTTTAAGTGATAGGCAATGTCTGCCGCAAAGTAGGTGGTGAGACCATTTTTACGCTGTACGACACGATCTTTCTCATCGCCAAAGTCGGTGGAACGGAACCAAATGTTGCCATCTTTTTCGTACAAGAAGCCTTTGTCTTGTAGTGTGGTTAGCGCTTCAGTAATTTTGTCTTTTAAGGTCGCTTCGCTAAACCATTGATCAAAGCGCACACCAAACTCACCGAGATCGTCTTTGATATCATCCAAAATTTCGTTTAAGGCTTGGCTGTGGAACACCGCATAGCCGTCGCTACCCAATAAACGCTGGGCATTAGCAATCAAACCATCAATATGCTTTTCTTTATCACCGGATAAAACTGTCGGATTGCCTTCAGCATCATCGGGGCCATAAACCACATCTTCGGGCACGTCGTGAAAGACTTCACTGATCGGACGCTCAAAAGTTTTACCCTCTTTATCTAAAATATGCTGTGCGATATCAAAGACGTATTCGCCTTTATAGGCGTTTTTGGGGAAGGTGAGCGTAAGGCCGCACAGTTCTAGATAGCGCAAGTAGGTACTGGTCGCGAGTATGTCCATCTGACGGCCAGCGTCATTGACATAGTATTCGCGCTGTACGGCAAAGCCAGTGGCTTCCAGCAAACGGGCTACGGTCATGCCATAGGCAGCGCCGCGACCATGGCCAACGTGCAAGGAGCTGGTTGGATTAGCAGACACAAACTCGACTTGGACGGTTTTCCCGACATTGTTTTTGTTTTCACCAAAAACGTCTGCGTCATTTTTGATTTGATCCAACACTGCAAAGCGCTGGTCATCATTCAAAAAGAAGTTGATAAAGCCGGGCCCCGCGATTTCGACCTTCGCTATCACATCGCTGCTTGGCAGTGCTGCTACAAATTTTTCTGCTAAATCGCGCGGTTTCAAGCCAGCGGGTTTGGCGGCCAACATCGCAATATTGGATGCAAAATCCCCATGACTGCGATCTTTGGTGCGAGACAGACCACTACTGTCCTGCCAGTCTGACGGCAATAGACCTTGGGTTTTAAGAGTGGAAATAGCAACGGCAATAGCGGACTGGATGGCGGAATTCATGGTATCGGCTTAA
>CAYJTU010000023.1:21018-28494 GCA_964373105.1 uncultured Moraxellaceae bacterium
AAAGCAAACAATATAACAGAGCCGCGGCTGACAACAAATGGCTAGATGATGATTTTTGTGCAGAGAGTGGGTTCTATGCAGGCAGCGTATTGCAAATTTGCAACACTTTTTGCATGGGTGAATTGGACCATTCGGCATACTATTTGCGTATATAACGCATGCGAGCAAATGGCTATAGGCGCCGCTATGAGGTTTTGTAGCGTGTTATCACACTTATTTTGCTGAAATTTTCCCTAATTGTTTAAAGAAGCTATGCCGATTGTGCGTAGTTCGTGGTGTTGGAGTGGTGTGTGATGAAGAGATCGGTATGGTTAGTTGGGCTACTCGGTGCAGTTTTATTATCCGCATCTGCGCAAGCCTATGATGCAAACGCCAATGCAAAGGCAGAGGTGCAACAAGCGCTAGTCGCCGCGCAGAAAAGTAAGAAACCGGTATTGTTGGTTTTTGGCGCCGATTGGTGTCCCGACTGCCGTGCGCTGGATAAAGCATTAAAGAGCGGCAAAAATGCCAAGTTGATTGCCAAGTCCTTTCAACTGGTGAAAATTGATGTCGGCAATTTTGATCATAATGTCGATCTATCTGATCGTTATGGCAGCCCGATTAAGAAAGGGATTCCGGCGGCCGTGATTCTGTCCCCGCAAAATAAAGTCTTGTACACCACGCAGGCTGGCGAGTTAGCCAATGCGCGCAAGATGAGTGATGACGGGGTCTATGAGTTTTTCAAACAAGCGGCAAACCAAGTCACGACTCTGAAAAAGTAAGCACTGCGCGCTTTTTTAAGCGCGCAGTTGTGTGATCCGTTGCCAAGCAAAGAGTAGGGCAAACAAAAATGTCATGGTCAGCACGATCGTTGCGCCCGTTGCGACATTCAACCAGACGCTGCCCCACAATCCCCCTGCGATCCCGATTTGGGCAAATACAAAGGCCCAGATCACCATCTGACGTGGCGAGCGCGCCCAAAGTCTTGCGGTCAATGCGGGGATAATCAGCAGCGCACCCATCAATAAGGTGCCAACTGCTTTCAAGGCGAGCACCGTAAATAACGCTAGTACGAGCATAAAGATTAAACGTTGACGACTAGGGTTAATCCCCTCGCTTGCCGCCATATCTGGATCGATTGCCAGACGCAACTGCGATCTCCAGTTCCAGGCAAGGATGCCGACACCGAGTATGATTGCCAGTAATAAAGCAGGTAGATCAGTCCAGCTTAATGCGAGTAAATCGCCAAACAGATAGCCGATCAGCTCGGGACGTAGCGCCGGCAGTTGATTGACCAGTAGTAAACCGCTACAGAGCAGTGCAGATGAGCAGAGGGCTAACAAAGCATCCATCGGCAACCTGCGATCTTGAAAACCCCATAAAACCAGCACCAGCAATCCTGAAACAGATAATACGCCGACCCAAAAAGGCAGTGCCAGCAGGCCTGCTATGGCAACGCCGAGTAAGGTACCGTGGGCCAGGGTGTCGGCAAAAAACGCCATCCGACGCCATAGCATGAGACAGCCGAGCGGTGCGGTCAATAAAGCCAACAGCGCGCCCATGCTCCATGCTGGAGCGAGTAAGGAGATGTAATCCATTAATGTTGACTCTCATGCAGCTTGCTATTTTTATGGCGTCTGAGGTCAAGTTCAATCAAATCTGCGGAAACTTCTGGATGTAGATGCGGTTGGATGGGCATGTGATTATGGTGCTCGTGATGCAGATCTTCATGACGACAATGATCATGATGATGCTCATAGGGCACGCGTTCAGTCCCAAAAATCGCCTGATAGGCAGGATCATTGAGCACATTGGCCGGTGTGCCACTGCAACAAATGTGATGATTGAGGCAGATCACCCGTTGGGTGCCTTGCATCACCCACTGTAAGTCATGTGAAACCATCAGAATCGCACAGCCATAACGTTCTGGCAGCGTGCGGACATAAGCGTAGAGTTCGGCTTCCGAGTGGATGTCTAAGCCTTGCATTGGCTCATCCAACACCAGCAAGTCGGGTTGGGTCAGCAGGGCTCGTGCAAGTAAGACCCGCTGCCGTTCACCGCCAGAGAGGTCTTGTACATCGCGATCCAGTAAATGAGTCGCGCCGGTTTCATCTAAAATTTGAGTCAGTAAGCTTGGGATAATCTTGGTCAGGCTGAATAAATCACGCACGCGTAGTGGTAAGCTTTTCGACAAATGAAAACGCTGTGGGACATAACCGATCTTAAGATTTTTTTGTACGCTACGAGTCCCACTGGACAGCGCTTGCAGTCCTAAGACGACTTTGACTAAGGTTGATTTTCCCGCGCCATTGGGACCAATCAAACTCACGATTTCACGCGGAGCAAGGGTGAGCGATACCTGATTGAGTGCAGACTTCTGTTCAAACTTGACAGAGGCATCACGAATCACCACAAGCGGCTGACTTGCAAGGGGATTCGCAACGGGTACATCCGAAACGTTAGCCATTATAAGTGTGCCTTTGGCGTCGCTTTGGATTTTTTAACAGCCTTTGTGGTCTCGGTTGTCGAGTCTTGCGTCGCGTTCAAGACTGAAGAGATGGATGCCAAAGGGTTTTCTTTAAGCGTTGATTCCTGGCAACTAATGCATAGACCAGCGACTTCTATGGTGGCTTGCTGTGGGGCAAAGCCGCCTTGGTTCGCTAGAGTCTGCAGGATTTTTTGTAAGTCGCTGGATTCAGCTTCATCGACACGGTGACAGTTCTGGCAGATCAGGAATGCGGCTTCGTGTCCTTGCCGAGGATGGCAGCAGGGAACAAAGGCGTTAATTGAGGTCAGGCGATGGATAAAGCCTTGCTCCAATAAAAAATCAAGGGTGCGATAAACGGTCGGCGGGGCGGGTGGCCTGCCTTGATGGGCCATTTTCGCCAATAGATCATAGGCGCCAATCGGTTTTCCGGCTTCGAGAATCAGTTTCAGCACTTCACTGCGTAGCGGCGTCCAACGCACACCGCGGGCTTGGCACTCCATCTCGGCATCGACAAGGCGTGCGGGAATTGAGTGAGTATGAGTATCATGCAAGCTATTGTTATGATTGTGGTTTTTTATGTTGTGATCATGATTGTGATGTGCATAACCACAGCTTGTTGGATCAAGTGCGGTGAATTCGGAAAACGGTTTCGTCATAATGGATCGCCTCACGGGACAATTAAGTTGGATTGCCACTTACGCAAACATAATGTAATAGTGTAACATAATTGTCTGATCAAATATTGAGAACTCCGCCGTCATGCAACTTTTTCATCGCCTGTTTTTGAGTAGCGTGGCGACTCTGCTGGCAGGCTTAGTGTGTACGAGTGCATTGGCGGGTACCTTGGTTGCAACAACGCATCCTTTATACCTGATAGCAGTAGCGGTGACGCAAGGCATTGAGCAGCCGGTGGCATTGCTGCCGCCTGCGTCGAGTGGTCACGAGGTCAATTTACGTCCTTCGGATCGTTTACTACTTAAGCAGTCTGATTTTGTGGTGTGGTTTGGGCGTGATTACGAAGCGTCATTAAAAGACCTGCTGGAACATCAGCGCAATGCCATCGCCTTATTTGATCTTAAAGCATTTCGCCGCTTGCCTCTGCGAGATGTGCAAGGTCGTCCTGTCAGGGGGTCATTTGATCCGCATATATGGCTTGATCCTCATAATGCGGTGGGCATTGCATATGCGATAGCCACGGTGCGCGCGAAACAATACCCTGCAAAATCAAGACTCTATCTGCAAAATGCGCAAAAGTTTGCTGACCGGTTGCTGACCGTTGCCCATGCCGAGCAGCAGAGCGCAGCGCGCAGTTACTGGGCCTATCATGACGCTTATCAGTATTTAGAGCAGGCCTTCCATCTCAAGTTTGCCGGTGCATTAACAGCGGATGCTGAACTGCCGCCGAGTGCGGGGCAGTTAATTTGGCTGAGTCAGCATCGTCCGACGCCGCAGGCCGTCTGTTTGTTTGCCGAGCGCCCACCTGCAACGGCTTTGATCCAGAAGTTAAGCCCCGTTATGGCCTATCCGATTGATGAGGTGATGGCTGGCGCAAGCGATTTTGTGAATGGTTGGCAGGCCATCGCGGAGCAGTTTAAAAAATGCAATCCATAAATGGATCGCTGAGCGATGTAAAATGATCGCTTGTTTAAATAAAAAATCAATCATTTTCTGGCGTGCTCTTGCAACAAAGTCGTCACATAACTATAATGAGCGCGCTGCAAAGTGGCGATTTTTCGACCACAAAGCCTTTATGGTGAAGCGTTTGGGTGAATTAAGAGTGAGTGTGGTTGCACGATGAGTAAACCCAGTCCTTTGATTCAGCGTGAATTTCCAACGGGATTGATTATCGTTCAAGCCTGTATAATTCCTCTCGCTGCCATCGCTGGCTATATGCTGTTCAATCCATTGGCTGCAAAAAGTGCAGCTATTGGCGCGTTTATTAGCTGGCTGGGTAGCGGTTATGCGACGTGGAAAGCATTTCGTTTGGGTGGCAATGGTGGATTGATGCTGGCAGCGTTTTACCAAGGTTTGATTGGTAAGTTTGTCATCGTGATTATGGGATTTTATATCGTCTTTCGGACGGTCTATCCGTTATCTGGTGGCGCTCTGTTGTTGGGTTTTGCGGCGGTACAAGCCATGGCTTGGGTATATCCCATGTGGCAAGGCGCACGATCGAACTCCTAAGTCATCCGAGATTTCATCGAAATGTCTTGTTGGTCGATTAGAATATTGCAGCATGCTGTAGATAACGTGAATTTGTTTGGGCGATATCGTCTTTTTTCGACATAAATGGCGTTATAAAAAAGTTAAGCGACGTTAGGAAAGAGAAAATTAAGTTCAACGGATTGCGAAATACGCGCTGAACGAAACATTTTTAGTTTTTATAGTAAACAGATTTGTAGTTGGGATTTTGAGCGTTTGATGTACTGACTCGTCCGATTGACGATCAGGTGTTTAACGTCTCTTTTTTGGTTTTTATATTAACTTAGTCTTATTAGGTGTGCCCAATGGCTGAACAGCAGACACTCACCTCCTCCGAGTATATTTCCCACCATCTAACTCACTTGACCTATGGAAAAAATCCAGAGACAGGCAGTTGGACCATTGCGCACAGCGCAGCGGAAGCCAAAGCGATGGGATTCAATTCCGTCAACGTGGATTCGTTGGGTTGGTCGATTGGTTTAGGAATCGTATTTTGTGCATTGTTCTGGTTGGTTGCGCGTCGTGCAACCGCTGGTGTGCCTGGTGGATTGCAATCGGCGATTGAAATGATCGTTGAATTTGTGGATACCAGTGTACGTGATACCTATCACGGCAAATCGAAATTGATTGCGCCTTTGGCATTGACGATTTTTGTGTGGATTTTCCTCATGAACTTCATGGATTTGATCCCAGTTGATTTTATTCCAAGACTGGCGCAGTGGATTGGCGTGTCGTACTTCGGTGCTGATCCGCATTCAGTCTTCTTCAAAGTGGTGCCAACCACTGATCCGAACATCACGATGGGCATGTCCTTGTCGGTGTTTGCGCTCATCATTTTCTATAGCATTAAAGAAAAAGGTTTGGGCGGTTTTGTCGGTGAGCTGACGTTGCAACCCTTCTCGTCAAAAAACAAACTGCTTCAATTGATTTTGATTCCAATCAACTTTTTCTTGGAAATCGTCGTGTTTATTGCACGTCCGATCTCCTTGGCATTGCGACTGTTCGGTAATATGTATGCCGGTGAGTTGATCTTTATTCTGATCTGTTTGTTGCCGTGGTGGCTGCAGTGGACGCTGTCTGTGCCATGGGCAATCTTCCATATTCTGATTATCAGTTTGCAAGCATTTATCTTCATGATGCTGACGATTGTTTACTTGTCAATGGCGAGTGAGAAGCACTAATCAGTGCTTCGGTACTCCCGTTGATTGCTTTACCTGTTTTGTTATTGTTCTGATTTTATGTTTTATTTTTTGCTTTACGACAATTTTGTTTTTTTGTTTTAACCAACCTTGAGGTCACTCTAAATGGAAAGTTTAATCGGTTTAACCGCTATTGCTGGTGCACTTCTTCTTGCTTTCGGCGCACTGGGTGCAGCGATTGGTATTGGTATCCTCGGTGGTCGTTTCATCGAAGCGATTGCTCGCCAACCAGAACTCGGTCCACAATTACAAACTAAATTCTTCGTTGTTATGGGTCTTGTTGACGCTGTACCAATGATCGCGGTTGGTTTGGGCTTGTTCATTATTTTCAGCAACCCGTTCATCGCTCAAGCGAAAGACGCTGCTGCGACTGCACCAGTTGCTGTTTCTGCACCTGCTGATGCTGCAGTTTCTGAAGTAGCACCTTAATCCTTTCCCCTTAACTTTTGAGAAGGGAATATCATGGATATTAATTTAACCCTGTTAGGCCAAATTATTGCATTTGCACTGTTTGTCGCATTTTGCATGAAATTTGTTTGGCCGCCGCTAATCGGTGCAATTGAAGAACGTCAAAGCAAAATCGCTGACGGTCTGAATGCGGCTGAAGTTGCGAAAGCTGAACTGGCAACTGCCCAGAATAAAGTGCAGGAAGAGCTGAATGCGTCTAAAGCGCAAACAGCACAGCTGATCGAACAAGCAAATCGTCGTGCAGCGCAACTGATTGAAGATGCGCGCACACAAGCTACTGCTGAAGGCGAGCGTATTCGTCAACAAGCGCGTGAAGCGATTGATCAAGAGATCAATCAAGCACGTGAAGCATTGCGTAGCCAAGTTGCTGCTTTGGCGGTTTCAGGTGCTGAAAAAATCCTGAAAACCCAAGTCGATCAAAATGCCCATGCTGCTATGCTGTCTAAGCTAGCTGCTGAACTGTAATCGAGACATATCATGGCTGAACTTTCAACGTTTGCGCGTCCGTATGCTAAAGCAGCATTTGCGTACGCGGCCGAACAGCAAGATCCAGCAAATGGTATCGAAGCATGGTCAAACGCGCTCGCAAAAGCGAGTGCGGTCGTTCAAGATCAGACTTTTGCTGAATATATGTCACGTCCAACGCTGAGTTATCAACAACAAGTTCAAGCACTTGTTATGGTTTTGGCGGGTGAGATTGGTCATATCGGTGCTGGTTTTCGCAACTTCTTGACTCAGCTTGCTGAACACGATCGTCTGACATTATTGCCTTATGTCAATGCAGAGTTTGAACTGCAAAAAGCACAGGGCTTAAATGAGACTGATGTGGTTATTGAATCTGCTTTTGCGCTTTCTATTGAGCAAGAGCAAGCATTGACAGATCGTTTAGCAGCTCGTTTTGGTACCAAAATCAATGCACAGGTTCAAATTAAACCTGAACTGATTGCAGGTGTTGTGATTCGCGCAGGCGATCAAGTCATCGACGATTCAGTCCTTGGCAAATTGGAAAAATTACGTACGAGCTTGTTGGCTGGCTGATCTTTTTATAGATCGCAATCAACAGCATATTAAAGAATTTTTAAATCATTGAGGAAAGCGCAATGCAACAACTGAATCCTTCTGAGATCAGTGCGCTCATTA